>JAFLDD010000001.1:1551512-1861815 GCA_017302575.1 Alphaproteobacteria bacterium
GGAACAGGCATAGGCCGTTCTTCAAGATTGATGAGCTTCTCTAAAAATTCGAGCTGCTCAGAGTAGTATACGCCCTTGCGTTCGACCACTTCTAGGCGCCGCGCCCCGAATGATGAGAGGCTTTCAAGTATATTATTAACCGTCAGGTCTAAATCGCTATTAGCCTCATCCAGATAGGCGTTGCGTATGCGCAAATCTTTCGGCAACCACAAACTTTTGAGCAAGGATTGTAGATTAAACAGGTTGGCGTCTTGTCCTGCTTTGACAATCGTGATGTAGAGTTCATTCGTATAGGACTGGTCCCAGCGATGTTGCGTGTTCCACGCTTCATCAACGCGTGACGAAAATCCGTCAGGAAAAAAAGATTTTTCTATTAGCGTATGTTTGCGACGAAGTGTGTGCAGCCAAATCGCATAGCTGGTATCGGGGATGTGTCTGAAAATGGCGTCACGTATTGCGGTACGCAAGTCAGAAGCTTGGCCTTGCGGCGTATAATCAAGCCCTGCAATTTTGATAATTTGGATAATTTCACCATTCTTGGTGAAGAGAGAGTGCGCATCCGCCAAGCACGCATAGGGTACAAAATCGGATTCAATGACATCATCAGAGATGTCGCGCATCGCTTCCAAATCGTCAGGTTTTTTGTGCGATTTGGTGATGGATAATAGTTTTTTTTTCGGTAAACCCGCCATGCGGAAATCTTACCTCATGTTATGAAAAAGGCGCTACCCCGTCTTACGGCAAGATAGCGCCTTGTTCGTCTAAGCTAGTTAGCAGCCACCGCCGCCAGCGCCCAACTCGTTTACAATGGTTGGAGCACCGAAGATAACCGCGATACCGATACCCACGATAATCGCCATACCCCATGATACTTTACCCATCAAGGCACCGATACCGATTACGATAATCGCAAGGGTTGCGATACCGCGACCTACTGGGCCTTCAAACCAACCGGCAACGTTACACAGAACGCGACCAATGGTGCCACCACCACCACCGCCGTTACCGAGGCCGATGTTGATATTCGCACCAAAGTCTACTTCCGCCATTGCTGCTGATGGTAGCAGGAACACTGCATACGCCATCACCATGCAAATGCAGAGTGACCAGACTTGTTCACTTGTAATCACTGATTTCATAGAGACTCCCTTTTTTACACGCTATCAGACGAATCTATTTCGTAGATAGACGCCCGTTGATAAGTTCTATCAACAAATAGTTACTAAATCGTTACAATTTTATGACAATGCTAACGATCTATGGCATAGAAAGTCACCCTAGATGCAAAAGCGTCACAGCTAGGGGTTTGAATTCTAACCATTATCACATTGGAGTCTGGCATGGCCGATATTGAAGCACGTCTTAAGGAATTGGGGATTGTTCTACCGGAAGTTACCCTTCCCGCAGCAAACTATGTGCCCTGCACCATCGCAGGCGGCATGGTGTTTGTATCGGGCCAATTACCCATGCTCGATGGCAAGCCACAATTTATTGGCAAAGTGGGACGAGAGTTCACGTTAGAGCAAGGCCAAGAATGTGCCCGTATTTGTGGTCTCAATATTCTTGCGCATACGAAAAAAGTTCTGGGCGGCGATTGGGGCAAGATTAAACGCCTTGCGCGCATGGGCATTTTCGTGAACGCGCCGGATGATTATGTTGATCACCCCAAAGTGGCGAATGGCGTTTCGGATATGATGGTGAACATCTTTGGTGATGCAGGTAAGCACGCGCGTTTCGCGGTGGGCGTTTCTGGTCTACCATTTGGTGTTGCTGTTGAGGTAGACGCAACGTTCGAGCTGGCATAAGCATCATTGCGCTCAAGCGGCGCGCGCCACTTCGGCGCTCGAATAACGGTAAAAAACTTACGCAGCTTTGAGGGTGCGACCTACTTCAAAGGACGCTTCGGTTTTGCTGCGGATTTCGTCGACCGTGATGCCTGGTGCAAGCTCGCTCAGAATGAGTTTGCCTGCTTCAATATGAAACACCGCTAAATCGGTAATCACCATATCGACCACGCCAAGGCCGGTGAGGGGCAGGTTGCATGCCTTCACTAATTTGGCCGAACCGTCTTTAGCATTATGTTCCATGATAACGACGATGCGCTTCACGCCCGCCACCAAATCCATCGCGCCGCCCATGCCTTTGACCATTTTGCCTGGAACCATCCAATTCGCCAAATCGCCCGCTTCGGAAACTTGTAATGCGCCGAGCACCGACAAGTCGATATGGCCACCGCGAATCATCGCGAATGAATCAGCGCTGCTAAAATACACGCTCTCTGGCAGTTCCGAGATGGTTTGCTTGCCAGCATTAATAAGGTCGGCGTCTACGTCCGTATCGAGGGGGAATGGCCCCATACCCAACATGCCGTTCTCCGACTGCAGCGTAACCTTGATGCCTGCGGGAATATGGTTCGCCACGAGTGTGGGAATACCAATACCGAGGTTTACATAAAACCCGTCGCGCAGCTCTTTTGCGGCGCGCATTGCCATATCGTCTCTATCCCATGCCATGTTATGCTGCCTTTCTTACGGTGCGGTTCTCGATGCGTTTTTCGTAGTTCTTGCCTTGGAAAATACGCTGCACGAAAATGCCTGGAGTGTGAATATTGTCGGGGTCGAGTTCGCCGACTTCGATCAGTTCTTCAACTTCGGCAACGGTGGTGCGACCTGCCATGGCCATCATCGGGTTAAAGTTGCGTGCGGTTTTGCGGAACACCAAGTTACCGTCCTTGTCGCCTTTCCATGCTTTCACAATGGCGAGGTCGGCGGTGAGGCCTGTTTCCATCACGTATTGTTCGCCGTTAAATTCACGCACTTCTTTACCTTCCGCGACAATGGTGCCCACGCCTGTCTTGGTGAAAAAGCCTGGAATGCCCGCGCCACCAGCACGAATACGTTCGGCCAATGTGCCTTGCGGGTTAAATTCGATTTCGAGTTCGCCATTAAGGTATTGGGTCTCGAATGTCTTATTCTCACCTACATAAGAAGAGATCATTTTCTTGATTTGGCGGTCTTTCAACAGAATGCCGAGGCCAAATTCATCAATCCCGCAGTTGTTGGAGATAATGGTGAGCCCTTTAATGCCGGCATTTTTAAGCTCGGCAATGGAGTTTTCGGGAATGCCGCACAGGCCAAACCCGCCCGACATAACGGTCATATTGTCTTTTAAGAGGCCTTCTAGGGCTGTTTTTGCGTCTGTGTATACTTTATTGGCCATTTATCTCTCCCGTTTCGCGTGGTGCAGCCTAGCTTTTCGGCCACAATCGTCAAGTAAAAGCGGAGGATAAGTGCCTATTCACATTATTTTATGTATTGTTAACCCTTGCCGATTATGTTAATAATTCATTAATACATTTCGCGCTATCTTAGGGAGATTTTACGACCATGCATCCAACCAGTGAGCGTGCAGTGAATATTACGCCTGAAGATATTCAAGCCCTTATTAAAGAGCCATCTGCGGCTATGCGTGGCCGTATCGCGGATAAAATCACGACAGGGTTTAACACTGGCCTTTTCTCGGATTCTGAAAATACCCTCGCGATTGAAATTTTCCGTCTCTTGCTGCGTGATACAGAGTTGCGTGTACGCAAAGTGCTCGCTGAGCAGCTTAAAGATAATATTAATGTCCCACATGATGTGGTTTTCGCGCTCGCTAACGATGTGACCGAGGTAGCGGTGCCGATTTTGCAGCACAGCTTTGTGCTCACCGAAGAAGATCTGATCGGTATCGTGAAAGCAACGCGTGAAGTGCCCAAGCTTCAGGCGGTGGCGAAGCGTGAGTCGGTGAGTAAGGCTCTGGCGCATACCTTGATTGAGACGCATGTTCCAGAAGTGGTGAAAGAGATTGTCGCGAATCAGAGCGCGTCGCTTTCTGAAACCTCGTTGGAAACCTTGCTTGAAGAATTCTCGCGCGAAAACAGCGTGCTTGAGGAATTGGTCTATCGCGGCGGTTTGTCGCCAGCGTTTGCCGAGCGCCTATTTAGCAAAGTCTCTGACCAACTCAAAAAATCACTGACGCGCCGTTATCGTCTCAATCTCCATGTGATTGAAGAGGCGACGGAAGCAGCGCGCGAAACAGCAACACTACAATTCCTATCCCCTTGGATGAGCCAGCAGGACATCCAGAAGTTGGTGGATGGTATGTATAAAGCAAAACGTCTTACACACTCCGTGGTGATTCGCTCGCTTTGCATTGGTGACCTGCGCTTCTTTGAAACGGCCTTGGCGAAATTGGTGGGCATTCCTGTGTCGAATGCGCGCTTGCTGGTACTTGACCCAGGCCCACTAGGTTTCAAAGCGCTCTATGATTCGGCGCAGATGCCTGCAGCATTTTACCCTGCGATTAAGGTGATGCTGCGCTTGGCGCTCGATGAGACAGAGTATGGCGCCTATCGCTCGATGAACTTTGGGCAGCGTATGGTAGAGCGTATTACCAGTGGCGGCTATGATAAAGCGGTTGAGCATATGGATACGTTGCTTTCGCTGATCGGTCGTAGCATGCGTGAACAACCAACCGTTCACTAATACCCGCATTTACTTGTCAGGTGTCACGGGCTTTGCTAGGCCTAGTGCATGACTTCAGATAACGCAGCACGTGATAGTACCGGTCCGATGATTCTGACCGCGACTGATGTTGAACGTCTACTCAAGGACGATTCTGCAGAAGCGCGCTTGGATGTGCTACACAAGGTTTCTGCCGGCTACAATGATAAGAAGTTTGTTGAAAGCGAGCGCGAAGTAGCCGAGCAAATTTTCAGACTTCTCATGAAGGACGCGCATCTTAAAGTTCGTGAGAACCTCGCCTTGCGTATTCGTGAAAATCCTGAAATGCCGCGTGATATTGTCATTCACCTCGCTAATGACCATGAGCGTGTGTCGCTACCTATTCTTGAAGCGTCTAAAGTTCTATCGGATGCTGATCTTATCAACATCATTGATTCCAGCCGCGAAGTCAGCAAGCTGCTGGCCATTAGCAAGCGCCCACAAGTTTCAGGGCGGGTGAGTGATGCGTTGGTTGAAACAAACTATCCAGACGTAGTGAGCTCGCTTGTTACTAACGAAGGCGCAGACATCAACCCGCGCACCTATGATCGTATCTTGGAAGAATTTGCGCGCGAACCTGCGGTGATGGATTCGGTCATCAAACGTGCCAACCTGCCGATAGCGGTGGTAGAGAAGCTGATTAGCCATGCTACGGAAGCTGTCGCTGTTGAACTAAAGAAGAAATACAAATTAAGTGAAGAGCAAATTCGCAAAGATACAGCAGGCACGCGCGAAGATACCACGCTTAAAATGTTGGAGCAGGAAGATGATCCTGCGGCGATTCAAGCATTGGTTGCGCAGATGGCACAAGAAGGCCGCCTGACCCCTTCTATCATTATGACGGCGTTATGTCGTGGGCAGCATTATTTCTTTGTGACTGCGCTTGCTGTGTTGGCGCATATTCCAGTAACGAACGCACAAAAACTGGTGACTGATAAAGGCGGACTTGGATTCAAAGCCCTGTATGAGCGCACAGAAATGCCTGAAAGCATGTATGATGCGGTGCGTCTGTTGCTGACTGTTGTGCAGGAACTAGACGGTGGTGATGCGTTGCCAGGGTCATTGCTCTACGCAAACCGAGTCGTCGAGCGCATCTTGGCGCATGCGGGCGATCAGGAAGTTGCGAATCTGCCTTACCTCATGGCGCTCGTACGACAGAATGTAGGGCGCGTATGAACGCGGGATTACGCATTGCATGCATGGCGGATGATACGCCTAAGGCGCAGGCAGCACTTCGCGAACTTTCTGAGCAATACGAATTGCTTGATATTGCAGGCAAGCGCACCAAGCCAGATGTGATTGTTGTGCTGGGCGGCGATGGATTTATGCTGCAAGTACTGCACAAATATATGCACCGTAATATTCCCGTATATGGCATGAATTGCGGTTCCGTAGGGTTTTTGATGAATAATTATTCACCAGAAAATCTCTATGACCGCATCGCGACGGCGCGCAAGGCTATGCTGCACCCTCTCATCATGTATGCACGCACGTCGGACGGTAAAGAGCGGCAGGAACTTGCTATCAATGAAGTGTCGTTGTTCCGTGAGTCTCGCCAAGCGGCAAAAATCCGCGTGACGATTGACCATGTCGTGCGCGTGCAAGAAATGATTTGTGACGGGGTGATTGTTTCAACCCCCGCAGGTTCGACAGCGTATAATTTCTCTGCTGGCGGCCCGATCGTGCCACTCAGTGCGAATGTGCTCGCGCTTACGCCGATTGCCTCGTTCCGTCCGCGTCGTTGGAAAGGCGCGCTGCTGCCGCACAGTTCCAGCGTTACGTTCGAAATTCTCGAGCCACATAAGCGCCCTGTCAGCGCGGTAGCGGACTTTACCGAAGTGCGCGATGTGGTGAGCGTTTCGGTGTTCGAAGAGCGCAACATCTCGTTGACGATGCTGTTTGATCCCGAGCATAATCTTGAAGAACGCATTACTCTTGAACAATTCTCTTTTTAGAAAGCTAGCTCCATGAATCAGAAACGTGAAACGTCGATAGCCATTTTTTTGTTTTTATTGGTGCTGCTGGGCAATTCGGTCATTTTCTCGATCGTGCCGTATATCTCGATTCCTAGCTATGGCTTTGGCTATCATGGTTTCATGATTCTGATGGTCTATAGCATTGTTGCGCTTTTGTGCATGGCGCCGTGGGCACTCAAACAAGGCCGTAAGGGGCTTGCCACAACGCGCATCAAAGGGCACGGGCTGCGTGCGGTGTTAGAATATGGCGCCTATTCGCTTACGCTGATTTCGTTGAGCTACTTAGGCGATGTGTTCACCTTACCAATGCACACGGCGCTGAATTTCATTACGCCGCTTCTTGCTACGGTGGTGACGATTCTGGTGCTGAAAGAAAAGGGCCATGTTCATACATGGGTTGCATTATTCATCGGTATTGTTGGGGTGTTGATCATCACGCGTCCGGGGATGATTCCTGCGAATGCTGGCGTGCTCTATGTGCTTGGTGCGGCGCTGGGCTTCTCGTTCTGCGGGGTGGTCATCAAGCTGCTTTCCAGCACCGAGTCACCTAAGCATATCGCGTTTTACATGTTGTTGCTGACAAGCATCTTCTCGATCCCCATGGGAATTTATCACTGGCAAACTCCTTCATTGGAAGGCTGGGGCTGGCTGATTGCGATTGGCGTGCTGAGCTATGCAGTACAAATTCTGGTAGGCATGGCGATTTCCAAAGTGCCATACATGGTGATTATTCCGCTCAACTTCGTGATGCTCGTATTCACTACGATTCTTTCCTACTTCGTGTTCCACAAATTGATCGATGGATGGACGTTAGCAGGCGCAGTCATTATTCTTGCCGGCACCATTTACAACACATGGAAAAGCACGCGTAGCGCATGAAGATACTCTTTCTCCACCCCAATATGCCTGGCCAGTATAAACATCTGGCGCGACATTATGGTGCGAGTGGCGAGCATGAGGTCGTTTTCATTACCAAGCATAAGACGGCCGAGATACCTGGCGTTAAGCGTATTACGTACGGTATCACTCGCAAGCCTACACAAGGTATCCATCGTTATTTGGCGCGCGCCGAGCATGCGGTGATTCAGGGTCAGCATGTTTGGCGTGTGTGCAAACAACTAAAGGACGAGGGGTTCACTCCCGATATTGTCATTGGCCACCCTGGGTGGGGCGACGCGCTGTTTATCAAAGAGATTTTTCCTTCAACCCCATTGCTGAGTTTCTTCGAGTTTTACTATCGCGCACATGGTGCGGATGTGGGTTTTGACCCAAGTTACCCCGTGAATGAAGACGATTTAGCGCGTATTCGCATGAAGAATATCGTCAATCAGGTGAGTTTAGAAATCAGCGATGCAGGTGTATCGCCAACACAGTGGCAGTGGAGTTTGCATCCGAAAGAGTTTCAGCCAAAAATCCATGTGCTGCATGACGGTATTGATACGGATATCTGCGTGCCGAACCCAACGGCCATTTTCCGCACACCGAGCGGTAAAGAGTTCAAGCGCGGAGATGAAGTTGTCACCTACATTGCAAGGAATTTTGAGCCGTATCGCGGGTTTCCTACCTTCATGAAGGCGGCAGAAATTTTACTACGCGAGCGGCCTAATCTTCATATTATTGCAATCGGCGCAGATGGTGTGAGCTACGGCCAGCGCGCAAGCGAAGGTAAAAGCTACCGCGAAATTTGGAGCGAGCAAGTATCGCTTGATGCAACGCGTATTCACTGGTGTGGCACAGTGCCATATGAGCAGCTACTTAAAGCATTCAATGTATCGGCGGCGCATATATACCTAACCTACCCATTTGTGCTGAGCTGGTCGATGATGGAGGCAATGAGCTGTGGCGTGCCGCTTGTGGCGTCTGACACGGCGCCGGTGCGCGAAGTAGTGCAGCATGAACAGCAAGGTTTGCTGGTTGATTTCTTCTCGCCTGAGCAGCTCGCTGCTTCATGCATTCGCTTATTGGACGATAAACCGTTGGCTGAGCGGTTGCGTCGGTCAGCCCGCGAAACCATTGTGCAGCACTATGCGCTTAAAGATTTGCTGCCGAAGCATGTGGCATTGGTAGATCAGGTGGTGGCAAGGGGCCCTATTGCTCTCTGAAGGCTCTGCCGAATGAATCACGAATGGGGTGAATGAGGTACGACAGCATCGTGCGGTAGCCCGTTACGATGAGTGCCTCAGCAGGCATACCTGGCGTAAGTTTCACACCCTCAAGTCTTTGCATTTCTTCTTCAGGAATTTCGATGCGGGCAAGGAAGTATGACATGCCTGTGTTCGCGTCATCAAACCGGTCGGCGGAGACGGTGACCACCGTGCCCTCAACGGGCGGTACGTAGCGCGCAGAGTAAGCGCTGAGGCGCACGCGCGCAGGTAAACCATCATGCACCACGTCGATATCCTGCGGGTTGATACGCGCCTCGACGGTGAGTTTTTCGTTGCTTGGTACAATCGTCATAATCGTATCACCTGGCCTAATCACACCGCCGATTGTATTGGATTTTAGGGCAGTCACACGCCCGTCAATTGGTGCTTTGATTTCGATGCGGCGCACCACATCGTCGGAGGCGCTGGTTTGTTCGGTAAGATCGGAAAGTCTGAGCTGCACTTCCTTCAGCTCGGCTAACACCTGATTCAAGAACTCGGTGCGTTGATTGAGGATGGTGATTTTTGCTTCATTGATGGTTTGGTTGGCGCGCGATACCATTGCCTGAGCCTGTCCACGCTGACCCTGCAATTCTGCAGCTTGGCGTTCGAGCGCGAGTAGGCGTGGCTTCACCGCATTGCCTTTGCTGAGCAATTGGCGGACTACGTCAATTTCCTGATTGAGCAACTCAAGCTGGCGATTCGCAGAGCTGATTTGCTGACGATAGCCGCCAATTTCTTCTTCGCTCTGGCGAGCTTTTTGATTCAGCACATCGACTTGCCCTTGCAAGGTTTCCTTGCGGGTCTGGAACAAGCGGCGCTGCGAATCAAGGTTTTTGGCTACTTCAGTGTCCGTCGCTTCTTCTTTCACGAGGTCGGGCGGGAAGGTGATGCTCTCAGCTTTGTCGCGCTCCGCAAGCAGGCGTGCTTCGGTAGCTTTGGCGGAAATATACTGGCCACGCAGTAAGCCTTGGCGCGCGGCGGCATTGGTATTATCAAGCCGTACGAGCACGGCGTCTTTCTTCACAGCTTGGCCTTCTTTCACCAAGATCTCTTTGACGATGCCGCCCTCTAGGTGCTGGATTTCTTTGCGGTTACTATCCACAATCACGCGTCCTGCAGCGATTGCACCAGTAGCGAGAGGCCAGAGGCTCATCCATACGCCAATCACGCCGAAGAGAATCACCATTAACCACATACCGCGCACGATGGTTGGCCGCGCCATACCTTCAGGTGAATCTTTGAGGGCAGGGTTATAGGGCACTAACCAATGCGACATTTGGTCGATCTTGGCGTTAGCGTCTTGCAGACGTTCGACCAGTTTGCGGTTGCCGCCTTTGCCTACCGCCACTTGCTTTCTTGATTTATCGGGCGATTCGCCACGCGAAAAATGCTGCACTTTAGGAGGACGCGCCATCTGAACCTCCTTGCGCAGTTTGTAGCTTCTGGCGACCCGCCGCCGTGTAACGCGCCATGACTTCGTCGCGCACCCCAAAGGCTTCGACCGTGCCATTGCGCACCATCAGAATTTTATCGACGGTTTGTAGAATCGACGGACGATGTGCCACCACAACGGTAGTGATGCGCGCTTGCTTGAGAAGCTGTATCGTTTGCATCAGGGCACGCTCTCCGTCGCCATCAAGGTTGCTATTAGGTTCGTCCAGCACGACAAGGCGCACATTGCCATACAGTGCACGGGCGAGGCCAATACGTTGTTTCTGCCCAGGCGAAAGCGATGCCTGACCCGTTACATATTTGGTGTCGTAGGCTTCAGGTAGTCCCAAAATCATCTCATGCACGCCTGCCTTTTGTGCGGCTAGCACAACGGCAGCGTCATCCATGTTTTCGTGCATCCGCGCGATGTTCTCTTTGATGGTTCCAGGGAACAGCTCAACGGTTTGTGGCAAGTAGCCAACGTGCTGGCCGAAATCAGCGCGTGCCCAGTGATACACGTCTGCCCCGTCGAGGCGCACGTTGCCATGGGTGGGCGGATAGATACCAACCAGACATTTTGCCAGCGTGGATTTCCCTGCTGCCGAAGGCCCAATAATGCCAAGGCTTTCGCCTGGCTGAAGTGCGAAACTCATCCCGCGCAGGATGGGCGTAGTGCGCCCTGCCGTGTAATATAATCCTTCGATGCTGAGCGTGCCTTGTGGTGTTGGCAGTGCAGTATCGCCCCGCTTGCCTGGCGCATACCGCAGCAAGTGTTGAATGCGGCCATAGGCGTCACGCGCATTCGTCATTTGTTTCCACACCATGATAATGCCTTCAAACGGTGCCATTGCGCGTGCTACCAGAATGGAGGCGGCGACGAGTCCACCCATCGACATTTGTTGTTCAAGCGCCAACACCGCACCAACTGCGATGACGACTAATTGCAAGATCATGCGCAACGAACGACTGAGACCTTGCACAATCGCGCTGCGTTGCTGGGCGTGCTCTTGCTCCTCTAGGCCTTTGGCATTGTGTTGTTGCCAGCGCTTCAGCACAGGTTCCATCATGCCCATGGCTTGAATGGTCTGGGCTTGTTGGCCGAGCATGTCGGCATGAATCATAGATTCTGTTTGGTGAATATTAGCGCGCATCAAGGGTTTGCGTGTGCTGTATTCATTGACCAGCGCGAAGATACACATCAGCGCGATACCAATTAGCGTAATGAATCCGAGAATCGGATTAATCATGTAAATCACCAACACGAATATTGCCGAGAAGGGGATATCCATGAGTGTGGGGCTGCTACCAGCGATGAAGTTTTTCACTGTCGCCAGCTCGCGTAATGGCTGTGCGGTGGAATTAATCGGCGTTTCCGACGCTGCGCCAATCGATACCTCTAATAATTTTGGTGTAATGCGGTGCTCCAGCCACTCTACAATCCGTGCAATTACGCCCGAGCGCACGGCGTGAAGTGCGCCATAAAACGCATAACCAATTAGTACGACGATGCTCAACCCAATCAACGTATCCATCGAGCGGCTGGTCATCACTCGGTCAAATACCTGCAAGGAATAAATCGGCATCAGTAGCGAAAGCAGGTTGATGGCAAAGGAGAATAAGAACGCATAGACCATGGCGCGGCGCATAGAAAGCAGCGCGATGTTGAGTGCGGTAGGGGTTTCTTGAGTCATGGGCGCAGTTTCGACTGCTTCGCGGGCGAGGTCAAGTATTAGCAATGCTTCACGGGTAAAACCCTATGCGATGGTATCATTTGCGGATTTCGCGTCACGGCGCGCATTCATTAGGGCGCTGGTAACGATGATAGCGGCGCCTACCCACGTATAGATGTCGCTGCTTTCCCCAAAAGCAATATAGGCCAGAATCGAGGTGAAAATTAACCGCGAGAAGTCATAGGGGGTCAGGGTCACTATGTCGGCCAGGCTGTAAGCCTTCGCCAAGGACCATTGGGCAACAAAGGCAAAACACGCGATGATGACGAGATAAAACCATACAGTTAGGCTGGGCCATTGCCAGTAATAAAGGGCGGGCGGCAGAGACCAGATGGACATGAACAGCACCATAAAGAACACAATACGCAGGGGCGATTCTGTATCAGTAAGGGATTTTATAAGCATGCCCGCAATCGCCCACATGGATGTGGTGAAGAGCACAATGAGCGAGAGGAGCGAAAACTCATCACCTGCGGGCCTTAAAATGATGAGAACCCCCGAAAATCCTAGCGCCATCGCCAGCCAGCGCCATGTGTCGGCCTTTTCTTTGAGGAACAGTACGGCAAAAATCGTGCTAAAAATGGGCGCGGTAAAGCTTAGTGCGGTGGCATGGGTAAGCGGCAAGGTGGCTATGCAGTAAAACCAGCTTTGCATGCCGACAATACCAATCGTAGCGCGCCAGAAATGGGAGCTTAGGCGCTTGGTGCGCACCAGCTTGAAATTGTCTTTGATAACCCAAGGAATAAAGACAATCATGGTGATAAGATTGCGCAAAAACACCAGCATGGTCGTATGGATGGTTTCCGAGCCCAAACGAATAAATACATTCATGAGCGAGAAACTAGCGCAGGATGTAATCATCAGTGCTGCAGCAAAGAGATAGGGATGGGTACGAAAAAAGTTGGAGCGCATACGGGTTTCAAGTAAGTTCGCGCCATGAGCGACGCTACTATCACTTCTTACCTATCTGCACGCACGACTGCCTGCCAGTCTTTTTTAGCGGATAACGACATCCATGCACTATGGCATTCGCTTAGCACGGCCATGGATGGCCTGATTGGCGCACTCTATGCCACGGCGAAGCCCAAGGGCATGAGCATTATGGCGGTGGGTGGCTATGGTCGTAGCGAGTTACTACCGTTTTCCGATGTGGACGTCATTATTCTGACCGATGCACCTGTGCGCGACGCGGATCAGATCATTCAGTGGTTATACCCTTTGTGGAACCTTGGTTTGCAGCTTTCGCATGCGGTCTATACGGTGGAGCAGGCGGTAGAAGCGGCGCGTCAAGACCACACGATTTGCGCAAGTTTGATGGATTTGCGTTTGGTAGTGGGGGAGCGAAAGTTGGCCACGGCGCTGAAGCGTTCTCTTAAAGATATTGTCGGCAGTAATATGCTGCAATTCGTTGAAGCCAAACTGAGTGAGCGCGATGCACGCCATGCCAAATACGGTGACTCACGCTTCATGCTGGAACCTCACGTGAAAGAAGGTAAGGGCGGCTTACGAGACGTACATACGTTGCAGTGGTTGGTGCGCTATTGTTACCCCGTGGCGCGCCCTAAAGACGCCGTGAAGCTAGGGCTGCTTAGCGCTAAAGATTGGGACATGTTCGAAGCGGCGACATTGTTCTTTTCAAGGGTGCGCGCACATTTGCACTTAGCGCGTGGGCGGGCGGATGAGCGTCTTAGTTTCGATATGCAAATACATATCGCACAAGCACTGGGTTTTGTAGGGGAAACCCCGCAGCAAAAAGCCGAAGCGTTTATGTTCCGCTATTTTGATTACACGCGTGAGGTTGGTGCGTTAACCCGTGCTTTATGTGCGCTGCTCGAAGAAGAAAAGAAGCGCAAACCAACCTTGGCGATTGGTGCACAACTACGCCATGGTGAAGTGATTGATGGATTTGCCCTTGAAACGGGACGGCTGAACTTTCACCCTGAGCAATCCTTGACGCATGCACCAGCGCTGGCGATTCGTTTGTTTGCCGTTGCTCAACGTGAAGGGCTGGACGTTCACCCGCAAGCATTGATTGCCCTGCATACGTCTCTGCCCATGTTGCAACAGCATTTGCCGAATGATGCAGCATCTTCTGCAGCATTTTTAGAAATTCTGCTCTCCAGCAAAGGTCCTGAAGTCACCTTGCGCAAAATGAATGAGGCGGGCGTGCTTGGTGCGCTGATTCCTGAGTTCACGGGTATTGTTGGCCAGATGCAGTATGACGGTTACCACACTTACACGGTGGATGAGCATACGATTGTTGCTGTAGGTAATCTGTTCACCATTGAATCTGGCGCACTTAAAGATGAATTGCCGCTTTCGACGCGTGTGGCCAAAGAAATCGTCGAGCGCCGCGCGCTTTATATCGGCATGTTATGTCACGACATCGCCAAAGGTATGGGTGGTGGGCACAACATAAAAGGTGAGGCCATGGTTGTGGCACTCGCCCAGCGACTGGGCTTGCGCGCAGATGAGGCAGAGCTTGCCGCATGGTTGGTGCGTCACCATTTATTGCTCAGCGAAATGGCCTTTAAGCGCGATCTGGATGATCCGCAGACCATTCAAGCGTTGGTGAATATCATTCAGTCGCCTGAGCGTTTGCGCCTCTTGCTGCTGGTGACGGTAGCGGATATTCGCGCCGTCGGCCCAACGATATATAATGGCTGGAAAGGCGAATTGTTGCGCCGTGTCTATGAGCGTTGCATTCGGGCGATGGGGGTAAGCCTGACGTCGCTGAGCAGTCAGGATACGGGCACGCAGCACGAAGCCATGATTGCTGCATTTAATGGCACACCACATTTAGAAGTGACCACCGATACTTTCCGCGACATTACGCTGGTGACCTGTTGTGTCGCCTATCAGAAAAATGCTTTTCGAGTATTGGCGGGCGTGATGGCACTGATGGGCGCGAGTATTGTTTCAGCGAAAATACACGCCATTAAAGCAGGCGTACTGCTTGCTGAATTTGGCATTCAAGATATGCAAAGCCACGCTTTCACAGAAGCGGAACGCTTAGAGCGCTTGCCTGAGCTGGTAGTGCAGGCGCTACAAGGTACGCTGGATTTTGCCACCGAACTACCGCGCCGAAGCGTGGTGCGTACAGGGCGTAAGATTAGCGTAACGGCCGCCGTCTATATGGATGATAATGTCAGCCACGATGCAACGATTCTGGAGGTGAATGCACAAGACAGGCTGGGCCTTTTGTATGACATTCTGGGTGCATTGGAAGAGGAACAGCTTCAAATTGTCACGGCGCATATTGCAACGTATGGCCAAAAAGCGGTGGATGTGTTTTATATCAAGGATGCCTATGGGTTAAAGCTCGATCACCCCGCCAAGAAAACGCAGGTGGTGGAGCATATCATGAGTGTGGTTGCATGAAATGGTTTGAAGAGCCTGGACTTGCTAAGCTGACTGCTGCGATAGAGGCGTCGGGCGGCTCGCTGCGTCTGGTGGGTGGGTGCGTGCGCGACTATGTCATGGGGCGTAGTGCAAAGGAGCTTGATGCAGCAACTACGCTTACTCCAGACGTTATGAGCAAGGTAGCACAGGCTGCTGGGTTTAAGGTCATTCCTACTGGTATTGATCACGGCACGGTGACGATCGTGCTGCCCGAACGTACGCTTGAAGTCACCACCTTGCGTAAAGACACAGCCTGTGATGGTCGCCATGCAGAGGTTGCCTATACGAATAGTTGGGAAGAAGATGCCGCGCGTCGTGATTTCACCATCAATGCGTTGTACATGGACAAGCAGGGCACGATTTATGATTACCATCATGGTAAACAGGATATTGCTACACACAGTGTACGATTCATTGGTGATGCGAGTCAGCGCATCGAAGAAGATGGTTTGCGCATCTTACGCTTCTATCGTTTTCTAGCAACGCATGGCAAAGCCTCTGTTGATGCTGATGCACAAGAAGCCTGTATCGCTAAGCGTGCTATGCTTGCGGCACTTTCAGGCGAACGAATTGCACAAGAGATGCGTAAACTACTTACGGCGGCCAATCCGCTCTATAGCTTGGAGCAGATGCATGCTGCAGAAATTGATACGCTGGTAACCCATGCTTCATTCCAGCTTGCCTCCATGCCGTTGTTGATGGCGTGTGAGCAGCGCGAACATCTCGCACCTGATTGGGCTGTGCGCTTGCTTGCCATCATCGATGTGTCGAGCGCCCAGCGCGTGACGGAGTATGTAAGTGCGCGATGGAAACTCAGCAATAAGGACGCCGATGCGCTTAGGTTGCTTGCAGCATCTATCTTGCTTAGTGATGAGGACGCGCCGATAGCGCATAAGCGTTACCTGCGGGTACATGGCCGCGCGGCGTATATTCGATTGCTCATGCTATCAGCAGCACATGGGTTGCTGAGCCGTCTTGACCCTTGGCTTACGCTGGCGAATACGTGGGTTGTTCCTGAATTTCCCGTGACTTCCAAAGCGCTGATGGATTTGGGCTATCAGGGTAAAGCGTTGGGCGATGCGCTGAGGCAGTTGGAGCAAGCTTGGGAAGCAAGTGAGTATATGCTTGACGCTGAGGCTTTACTAAAAACGATCGCCTGACGGGCTACGTCTATTCTTCGGCTTCTTCGTTATCAGGGTTAACGTAGTTCACGCCGCCTGGATTTTCCTCAAGCGCATAGCCTGCTGAGCGGACCGTGCGGATCAAATCAGGCTGTTTGCCATCATAATTGAGGGCTTTACGCAGACGGCGAATATGTACGTCTACGGTGCGAAGTTCGACGTAAATATCATGACCCCATACGCTATCGAGCAATTGCTCGCGCGCGAATACGCGGCCTGGGTGCTCCATTAAATGTCTGAGCAGGCCGAATTCGGTCGGTGATAAATGCACGTCTTTACCGTCACGGGTCACCTTGTGCGAGGAGAGGTCCATGATGATTTGTGAGAATTCGAGTATTTTTTCGCTCAGTGATGGGCGGATGCGGCGAAATACTGCGTTGATGCGCGCAATCAGCTCTGGTGGCGAGAAAGGTTTTACCATGTAGTCGTCGGCACCTGAATCGAGGCCGCGAATACGGTCGCCTTCTTCACCGCGCGCAGAAAGCATGATGATAGGCGTATTTTTAACGTCCTGATTCCAGCGAATATGTTTACAAACCTCAACACCTGTCATGCCTGGAAGCATCCAGTCGAGAACGATGATGTCGGGCTTATGTTCTTTTACCAAGGTCACAGCCTCTTCGCCGTCGCCGGTGGAGATGACTTGGAATCCCTCTTTTTCGAGGTTGTAGCGTAGCAGGGTGACAATCGCCACCTCGTCTTCAACGATGAGTACTTTGGTTTTATTCGTTGCGTTCGCCATAACACCCCTTTTTATTTTGCCTGCCGAGCCTAATTCTTCTTGCTGACACGTCAATGAATTTTGCGTATCGTGAGGAGGTTATAGCCCGAAAACCTTAAACATTGGTTAATCCGCCACATGCCCGCACGTTCACTGACCGCTAGCCAGCGCTTTATCCTTGATTTGGGGCCGCTCGCGGTTTTCTTCATTGGCTATCGCTTCGGGGATCTGATGCTGGCGACAGCATCGCTGATTTTCGCTACGTTACTGAGTCTTGCGATTACCTATCTGGTAGAAAAACGCGTGGCCCTTGCACCGCTTGTTTCAGGATCGATGGTGGCGGTGTTTGGTGGTCTGACCTTGCTGCTCAATGACCCGCTTTTCATTAAAATGAAACCCACACTGGTGAATTGCCTCTTCGCGCTGGTATTATTAGTGGGCGCTTATGGGTTCAAGCGCGGGCTGCTCAAATACCTGCTTGAAATGGCATTTAGCATTACCGACGAAGGTTGGCGCGTATTGTCGGCGCGGTGGGGTTTTTTCTTTCTATTTTTGGCGCTTCTCAACGAAATGATCTGGCGAAATTTCAGCACGGATTTTTGGGTGAGCTTCAAAGTATTTGGAATGTTCACTATCACCATTCTCTTCGCTGCGAGCCAGTATAAGTTGGTGCAGCGTTATGCTGTAAAGGCCGAATAGCCCTGTATTTGACCGGTAAAAACGCCGATTTTTGTCTCGTCAAGCCCCTCCCAAGTTACTGTAAATAGCCAAAAAAGTGAGGAAATACCTCACTCTTCACAAAAGCTTCACACACATAAATCCCCGCGAATGTTATCGTAGGACAGTAAATAGTACATTGGGGATAATTATGAGCGCAATTGCAACAGCTGGAGATGGTTTTGAGAAGATGGTGCAGCTAATTCGAGCAGCAACCAATCTAGAACATGCGTCTCATGCAGTTTCACGTAACACTGAAATTTTCCAGAATTTGACGACTCAATCTCAGCGCATTACAAAAGCTATTCTTGAAAATGATTATCAAGCGCTACAGGAAATAAAAAGCGGTAAACTGTTTGGCGATTTGCGTACTAGCGTATCCGCTAATGCAAAAGGTAAAGATAGAGAGAATCTTTTAAGCGCTTTGGACGCGCTTGAATCGCAGGTTGCTGAAGCTCTTAAACTACGAGTCAAGAGCTTAGATCCGCTTGAGGTCCCTGATAGTTTGAAGCCGATTGCTGCGCTTTTAGAAAAGAGTGAAATTAGCGCACTTCAACTTGAAAATTTTATTTTGAGATTTGAGAAAGCTACCAGTTTGGTTGGTAAGAATGGTGTAAAGCCATTGGATGATTTGATGGCGCTTAGAAAGGGGCTTGTACAATTAAAAGACAGGCTTTCTAAAGACATCAAAATTACGAAAGTTGAAGGCGCTACTGCATTAGTGACGAAAGAATCGGCAATTGCACAAATTGAAACGGTTATTTCAACTCTAGACAAAGATGCTGCAAGAGTCATTACAACACAGCGTTCTAAATTCAATCAAAGATTAACTGCTGCAAAGCAGCCTGCCGATCTTGTGGCTTTGGCAGATGATATACGTGCGTATATCACAAAAATTGAAAAAGCAGAACTAGAGGTTCCTGCAGAATTAAGCACGCTGCTTACAACTACGACCCAAAAAGTACGTACTTTGCATGAAGATGCTGTGGCCGCTGCAGGCGCATTCAGACAAACAGGGAAGCAAGAGAGCGTGCTTGGGACCTTGCTTTCGTTCCAAAAAGCAAAAGGGCAAATTATCGATGCAAAACAGATCACAGATATTCTTTCTAGAACGGATCTGACAGCATATATTAACAAAGTTTCAAAATTCCGCACTGACACGACATCACAGCAGGTGATGAACGGAGTGAGCGGCCTGTTGGGTGTGAAAAAGGTTCTCACAGAGCTTAGGGCAGTTGCTAAAAGCGGCGCTAGAGACGTACTCGATAGACATTTAAAAGATGTTGATGTTGCCTTGGAGGCATTAACACCTAAGGCATTGGCTAAACTAAAGGAACCTGTGACTATTTCACATGCTCGTGCTGAGCTTAAATTACCAGAAGGCCCTCTTTCTGAAACGATAATTCGGACTAAAGTTAATGAGATGGAGAGGTCCATCACTGGGATTGTTGGTCGATTGAAGGGTGCGGGTGCCTCAGCTGATGTCTGCAGCCAGTATGATGCCGCACTTAGGGCAAGAGTCAGCGATCTCTCTTTAGCTGCACATCAACAAATCTCAAGCCAATCCTCCGTTACTAAAGTAGCAGATACGCTTGCACCCAAGAAAGCCCATTTTGCCGGCGTTGTTTCAACCATACGCGGCGACGGTGGCGAAAAAGTTACCAAGGTTATCAAGTCGATCGAAGGCAGCATGAAAGATCTGGCAAACAAGATCCGTATTGCGGGCGGCTTGTCGATGGTTGCGCAAGGTAAAATTGCTGGCACCTTAAGTCAGATAACGCGACATATCGATGATATGCCAGATGCGATGGTTCGCTATGCCACGAAGAGAGACCTTAACCCGAGAAAATGGCAAGAGCATTTCCATAAGCTTTCTGACTACGCAGATTTTGCTTATGGCCATGACGCAAAAAGCGGCAAAGGAATCGTGGATTTGCTTGATGACGTCGCTGCTACGCCCAGTGAGAAGATAGCATTTGCACCGCTTCTTAGGAAAGTGGAAGCATTTTATGAGCAAAGAGAAATGTCGCCAGCAGCAATGCCAGATCCTGATACACTTGAAGCCATGAAGACAATTGCTGGAAGACTTAATACGCAAGAAAAAGTTCTGACAAGTAAGATGCAGGATAAATTTAAGTCCATCCAAGACGGTGTAGCGCATGTGCAAGAGCTTTCAAAAGCTAAGCGCTATGAGTCAATTGCTACAAGCATGGATGTTGCAAAACTCGAAGATTTGGGTGAATCTCTCACTCGCCTGAATCAACATGGCATTATGAAGGTCGACCCCAAAGATCTTACTAGTCCGATGGGCGCGATAAAGCATTTAACAGATGATGTAACCAAAGCTAACGTTATGGTGCGGGATGGTGTTATGCCTGAGCGTCTTTCGAAGCGCGTGCGTGGTCTGGCTGGTGCGATTGCTGATGCTCCATATCAGAAGCGTTTGGCAGAGGAAGCGGCGCGAGCTGCAAAGTCAGTTGACCAAGGTGCTAGCGTCTAGCTTAATGCCCGCCAACCGATATCGCGGCGGCAGAAACCTTCTGGCCAATCGATAGCATCGACTGCTTTATAGGCTTTATCGAACGCTTCTTTGAGTGTTGGGGCAGTCGCCACCACATTCAATACGCGCCCACCATTCGCGACGATATTACCATCTTTTTCGGCGGTGCCTGCATGCAAAATATCGGCGTGCTTTGCCGCAGCATCGAGATTGCGAATCACCGTGCCTTTGAGTGGTGTCGCGGGGTAGCCTTTTGCGGCCATGACTACGCAAAGCGCTGAAACCGCATCGAACGAAAGATACTGTGTATCGAGATTGCCCACCGCGCAGCTATGCAGCAATTTCGCAGCATCCCCATTAAAGCGTGCGAACATGACTTGCGTTTCGGGGTCACCAAATCGGCAATTAAACTCGATGAGTTTGGGGCCTTTCGTGGTAATCATGATACCCGCGAATAGCACGCCGATATAGGGGATTCCTTCACTTGCCAGCCCTTCGATTGCAGGGGTGATGATGTTCTCCATCACTTCTTTTTCAATAGCGGGGGTGGAGCACGGCGCAGGCGAATAAGTGCCCATGCCGCCCGTGTTGGGACCCGTGTCACCATCACCGACGCGTTTATGGTCTTGCGCGCTGGCGAATAGCACGGCGCGTTTACCGTCGCTCAATGCGAATACGCTGGTTTCTTCACCCACCAAACATTCCTCCAGCACGACGGTGCTGCCTGCATCGCCAAAGGCGCCTGCAAAGCAATCTTCAATCGCGGCGGCGGCTTCTTGTTCCGTCATCGCTACGGTCACGCCTTTGCCTGCGGCCAAGCCGTCGGCCTTAACGACAATCGGTGCACCTTGCTGCTTCAGATAGGCGAGGGCTTCTTCCTTGCTGGTGCAGGTTTTATAGGCGGCGGTTGGCAGGTTATATTTGTCGCAAAGTTTTTTGGTGAAGTCTTTCGAGGCTTCCACCTGTGCGCCTGCTTTGCTGGGGCCGAAGGTGGCGATGCCTGCGGCACGCAATTCATCCGCCAGACCTTCTACCAAAGGTGCTTCGGGGCCGACGATGACAAGGTCAATGGATTCTGTTTTGCAGTAGTTTACTGCACCGTCGATGCTGACGCATGGCACGTCATTTTTAATGCCTGCATTGCCCGGAGAGCAGATGACGTGGGGTTTCGAAGGGCTCCTGAGCAGCGCCTTGATAATGGCGTGTTCACGACCGCCAGAACCGATGACCAAAATTTTCATAGGAATCCCCGAATTCACTGCTAGTGTTTAGACATGGCATTCACGCATAATCAACCTGAATATAGTGTTTCGGAGATTGCAGGGCACATCAAGCGTGTGGTCGAGGATACGTTCGGCCAAGTGCGTGTGCGCGGCGAAGTCTCGAAAATCTCGGTGAATGCGTCGTCTGGCCACGCATACTTCACCATGAAAGACGACAAAGCGGTACTGGATGCGGTATGCTGGAAAGGGACGTTCCAGAAGCTCGCCCATAAGCCCGAAGCAGGGTTGGAGGTGATTGCAACGGGTCGCCTCACTACCTATCCGGGTAGTTCGAAATATCAGTTGGTGATTGAGTCGATTGAACCTGCGGGCATCGGCGCGTTGATGGCACAGCTTGAAAAACGTAAGCAGCAGCTTGCTGCCGAAGGTTTGTTTGATGCAGCACGTAAAAAACCGCTTCCTTATTTGCCGCGCGTTATTGCTGTCATTACTTCGCCAACGGGTGCGGTGATTCGCGATATTCTGCATCGCATTTCGGACAGGTTTCCGAGCCATGTGATTGTCTGGCCAGTGGCGGTACAAGGCCAAGGCGCTGCCGAGCAGATTGCGATGGCAATAGAGGGCTTCCAGAATTTCTCTCCCAAGCCTGACCTATTAATCGTTGCGCGGGGTGGTGGTTCGATTGAAGATTTATGGTGTTTTAACGAAGAGATCGTAGTGCGTGCGGCGGCAGCTTCGAACATTCCTCTGATTTCGGCAGTCGGTCACGAAACGGATACGACGTTGATAGATTATGCATCCGACATGCGTGCGCCAACGCCAACGGCTGCGGCTGAAATGGCCGTGCCAGTGCGTGAAGAGCTGATGGTGCTCGTCGAAGATCATGGGTTGAGGATGCGCGAAGGATTGCATCGGAAATTACAATTTTCGCAGGAACGTTTGACGGGTGTGGCACGTGGTTTGCCAAGTCTTGCTAATCTGCTTGGGCTTGCGTCGCAGCGCGTGGATGAGCTTGCAACGCGTTTGAATATCGCCTTGCCGAGCGTGCTGGAGCGTGCCGCGCAACGCGTGAAGCTACTGAGCGCAAAGCTCACGCCTTCGCATATTGTGCAGCAACTTACGCACCAATCGCACCGTGTGCAATTGGTGATGGCGCGACTGACGCCGCTGATGGAGCGTAAGTTGGAACAGGCTGCACAACGCGTGGAATTGATGGCTTCTCAATTGCAGCATTTGGATGTGAATCATGTGCTCAAGCGCGGATTTGCCATCGTGAAATCGGGCGATACAATTTTCACCAGCGCTGCTGCATTGCCGCAGGGTGAAATCACGCTGCAATTTGCGGATGGTGAGAAGAAAGCATTCGTTGGAACGAAGAAGCAAGGTGAGTTGTTTTAGTATTTTCGAGGGGGTCTTACCCCCTCGTGACTCCCCCGCCGCTTTGCGGCTCGCGCAGCTGCGGCGCTACGCAACGTGCTAAGTTACGGATGCCATGCGGAAGAAATTCACCAGCATGGAAACTAATTTCCACGTCAGGAAACCAGCAATTGCAATACCAAGAAGTGGCAGGCCGAATAAGGGCAGGGTGAAATCAACAAAATTGGAGGTGGCCATATGTGCGCTCCAATAACTGAAGAGCTGCCCATACACGTCGAACATATAAAATACATCAAGCTTGTGCTGCCATAACGGATTCACCGCATCGGGCTGCTGGTAGATAACATAAGCGGCGCCAAAGAACCCTGCATAAGCAGGCGTGAACGCAACAAATGCCACGATGAACGGCACGATGAGTGCCAGTGGAAATAAATAAAGAGGATTCATAGGTGGAATATGGTGTTTAGTGGGTAAGTTTCAAGTGCTTATTTGGGCCAACGGCGATGTAGCCAGAACCATTGGCTTGGTATGTCGCGCACCCAGCTACCGATGATATCGTTAAATTGCTGCGTAAGGGCGAGCATGGCTGCCTCATCATCCCCTTCTGGAAGGGTGATTGGCGGGTAGTAAATGACGCGGTGGTGATGCCCATGCTCGCGAATAGAACGCGCCATGACGATGTGAAGCTTGTGCTTAATGGCGAGTTTGGCGGCGGATGTCATGGTCATGGCGGGTGCGTTTAAGAATGGCAGCAGCGCGCCGTCATTGTCTTTTTGGTCCACCAGCATCAGGAACGATTCGCCCCTACTAATCGCACGTAACGTGCCGCGTGCACCTTCTTTGCCTTTGCCATAATGGCCAAGACTATAGGATCTGCGTTGCTTATCGATCAGCCTATCGATGAATGGATTATTCGGTGGACGATAAACAATATGCCCCTTGAGGCCCGATAAGGCAGCAGCTTTGGGCAATATTTCCCAATTGCCGATATGGCCTGAAACAATCATTGAGGGTGCGTTGGAAGCAATCATATTCTGAATATGTTCGCCTCCTTCAATAGTGATGAAGCGGTCCAGTGCGCCGCGCGCGAGATGTGGGTACTCGCATAGAATGCGCCCCATATTATCCCACATGGCAGTTACGGCATCACTGCGCTGTGTCTCAGATAATTCAGGCAGGTGCTGCGCCATGAGACGCTCTGCCATTTTGGTGCGCTTAATATAGGGGCCGAGTGTTCGTCCAAGCCAGCCACCAAAGCGCGACGCAGTAACGGGTGGCAGCAGACCAACTAACTGGAAGAAACTCCAGACGATGATGTACTCAACGATATTCTGTAAACCTCTAAGCATATAGCTTTTGCTCCAGCCATTGGCGCAACGCAGCAGGTTCTTCAAGATGCAGCGCAACGGGTACGTAGCGAATACGTGTTTGCCACTGTGCGGGGAGCCTTACCCAATCTTTCTCGGTTGTCACTAACATAGCACCACTCTGATTAAGCAGCGCCAGTTCCTTTTCACTGAAATGGTGATGGTCAGCAAAACTAAAAGTACCGCTAAGCACTGCGCCAAGTTCAAGCAATGTGTCGTAGAATTTTTGCGGGCGAGCAATACCCGCAAACGCAATAACATGGGTGCCCTTCAGCCAGTTTGTGTCACCTGTAGCGCGTATTGATGCATTGAAGATTGGCAAGGTAATCTTATCGCGCAGATGGTGCTTATCTTGGCCAATAAGAATCACCGCGTCGCAACGTGTGAGGGCGTGTGCAAGTGATTCGCGCAATGGACCAGCAGGCAAATATCTGCCATTGCCCACACCATATGCTCCGTCGATGACCAGCAAATTCACGTCTTTGGAGAGTGCATAATGCTGCAAGCCATCATCACAGAGCAGAATATCGGCACCCGCAGCAATCGCTGCGATGCCTGATTGAAAACGACTGGGGAATACCCATGTGGGTGCGTGTTTGGCGAGTAACAATGCTTCGTCGCCGACCTGACGCGTGTGATGGTGTTGGGTGGCAACGCGTATAGGTGTTGCAATGGTTGCGCCGTAACCGCGCGAAAGAATGTGAGGTGTCTTGCCCATTTCTTGCAGCAGGTGTGCAAGCATGATGGTGGTAGGTGTTTTGCCAGCGCCGCCGGCGGTGATGTTGCCAATGCTGATAACGGGCGCATGAAGCGTTTCGGGTTTTGTGAATTTTCGATGCAGCATAGAACCTAAACCATATAGCCATGCTAGTGGCAGAAGTAGCGTGGATATAGCGCTTTTCGCTGTCCAGAAATTAGGCTGCGTGCGCATAGCTGCTACGCTCGTGGAGTATATGATTAATGTGTAGTACGATGGTTTCGGCAGCACCTTGCGATGCCATTACCACATCGAGCGCACGCTCTGCCATGCCTAGGCGTGCTTCGTCATCTGCCAGAAGTTTGACAATCGCGCGTGCCAGCATGTCATTGTCATGCACCACTTGGATGGCGCGTTGTGCGCGTAGCGCTTCCATCACGGCAGCGAAGTTGTGGGTATGTTCACCCGTGAGTAGTGCGCAATTTAAGCGTGCGGGCTCAAGCGGGTTGTGACCACCATGCGCGACTAAAGAGCCACCCAAGAATACAATATCACTGAGGCGGAAGAATAATCCCAACTCACCCATCGTGTCGGCGAGGTAAATGTCGGTATTCGCGGTGATAGGCTCACCCTCGCTGCGCTGCGCCACTTGCAACCCTGCGGCGCGCAATTCAGCAGTAATGGCTTTACCGCGATGTGCGTGGCGTGGGATGATGATGGTAAGCACCTCAGGGTAGAGTCTTTTTACCTGCGTGTGAGTGTGGATGAGCTGCATCTCCTCACCAGGGTGGGTGCTTGCTGCCACCCAAGCAGGACGATTGGCTAGCTGTTCACCTAATTGTGCAAGGCTATTTGCTTCGGCCATCAATGCATCTGCATCGTATTTGAGGTTGCCGACATAGCGGACTTTCTTCGCACCGAGTAAGCGGTAGCGTGCACCGTCCTCTTCGCTCATCACAAACATCATGTCGAAGCAGTTGAGCATGTGTTTGGCTAATTTAGGCCAACGTGTCCAGCGTGTATAGGCGCGCGGCGACATGCGTCCATTAATGAGCATGAGTGGTAATTTTTGCTGCGCAATTTGCTGCAACATTTGTGGCCAAAGTTCTGACTCTACCCACAATGCCAGATCAGGACGCCATTGGCGCATGAAGCGCTTGCAGGCCAGAGGCACGTCGCTAGGCAGGTATTGGTGAATCACGCGCGGCAGGTTTTTCGCTTTAATCATTTGTGCGGACGTGAGGGTTCCCGTGGTCACCAAAATATGGAGTTTGGCATGCTGTGCTAATAATTTATCGATGAGCGTGAATACGGATTGTGTTTCACCGACGCTTGCAGCGTGCAGCCAAATGAGCTTGCCCTCAGGGCGGCGGATGCGTGTGGCGCCGAAACGCTCGCCCAAACGACTTGCTTCTTCTTTGCCGCGCTTGGTGCGGCGCTTGAGCCAGAACCATAGCAGTGGCGTCAATAACCAACCTAGCAGACTGTAGAGGTGAATAATCATGCGGCGGCCTTATCTGCTTCCTGCATCACGTGGTTGATGCGGTTTTGTAGATATTCGGAGCGCTCTTCTACATTATCTTCGGGCGCAATGATGAGTGGTTCACCTACGACAAACACCACTTTGCTGAAGGGTTTGGGTAGTAAGAATTTATCCCAGCTATCGAAAATTTTTGCGCGCGAGGCACCAAAGCTAATAGGCACAAGAGGAAGCCCTGTTTTTTGTGCGATATAGGCGGCGCCATGCTGCGCAATAAACGCTGGGCCCTTGGGACCATCAGGAGTGATAGCGATGTTGGTGCCACCAGCAACTGCCGTGATGACCTCACGAATCGCTGCATCGCCACCTTTTTTGGTGGAGCCGCGTACCGTGCCAATGTTAAAATGTTTGAGAACATCCGTGATAATCTGTCCGTCGCGGTGGCGGGAAATCATCACGCGCATGTCGCGCTGTTTGGGGCGCTTGAAGACGTTCAAAATCATGCGGCCATGCCAGAAGCAGAAAATCGCCTGTTGTTCGCCATTCATAAACGGCTTTGAGGCCTCTGGTATCGTCATCCGAACGCGCGCTGTGGCATAGATAAAGCGCAGCCATGTGCTCAGAAGCCATGAGACAAGCGGATGGAGTTCTTCCGATTTCATCACTTTTTTCATTGGGCGAATTGTAGCTGATACAAATCATGATACAAGCCACCTTCGGCAATCAAGCTCTGGTGGGTGCCTGATGCGACAATGCGGCCTTTATCCAGCACGACGATCTGATCGGCGTGGTGGATAGTAGAAAGGCGGTGGGCAATCACCAAGGTTGTGCGGTGTTGCATGAGTTCGGCCAATGCATCCTGCACTAAGCGTTCGGACGTGTTGTCGAGCGCAGAGGTCGCTTCGTCCAGCAACAGAATGGGTGCGTTTTTCAAGATGGCACGAGCAATCGAAAGGCGCTGACGCTGGCCACCAGAAAGCTTCACGCCATGTGGACCAATCGGAGTGTCGTAGCCTTGTGGTAATTCACGAATGAACGCATCGGCGTGGGCTTTTTTTGCGGCCTCGATAATTTCAGCTTCGCTAGCATCCAGCTTACCATAGGCGATATTGCCACGAACCGTATCATCAAAGAGCACGATATCTTGGCTCACTAATGCAAATGCATTGCGCAGCGAAGCGATGGTAACGTCTTTAATGTTTTGCCCGTCTATGGTGATGTGGCCGCTTTGCGCGTCATAGAAGCGCAATAGCAGATTCATCAAGGTCGTTTTGCCGCCGCCCGATGGGCCAACTAATGCTACCGTTTTTCCTGCGGGAACAATGAAAGAAACCTGTTCAACGCCGCCTTTGCCTGTTCCATAAGCGAAGCTGACATTCTGTAGCACTACTTCACCCTTCGCGATGGCAAGCGGCGCTGCATGAGGTGATTGTGTAATCGTATTGGCTGTGTCCATCACATCAAAGTAGCGCTGCGCGGCAGCCATACCTTCTTGCAATTGCGTATTGAGTGACGAAAGCACTTTCACAGGGCGATAGGCCATCATCATCGCAGTGAGGAAGGAGAAGAATTCGCCCGCCGTGGTGCGCTCGCGAATGACTTCGAACCCGCCGTACCACACCACACCTGCAATCGCGATAGCGCCAATCAAGTTCATGATTGGGCCGCTTGCTGCTTGCACACGTGATGCTTTGAAATAGAGTCGGAATAATTCGCTCAGCATATTGCGCACGCGGTGGGTTTCGAACTCTTCACGCCCGTAGGCTTTTACAGCGCGTACACCTTGGAAGGTGTCATCAAGCTGGCTGGTGAAGTCAGCGAATTTGGACTGGGTTGCGTCCGTGATTTTGCGCATGCGGCGGCCAAGGCGCACGGTGGGCAGCACACCAAAAAGCAGAATAAAGAAGGTGAATAGAGCCATTTGCCAGCTCTGCCAAAACATAAGGCCGACCAGAAATAATGCGGTCATGGCTTCTTTGATGAAACCAGTGAGCACGTTGGACACACTCAGTCGCATGAGCATGATATCATTGGTCATGCGCGAGATGAGTCGGCCCGAGGTTTGGTCATGAAAAGTGGTGATATCAGCGCGGATGAGGTGGGCAAATAACGCACCCTGCATGTCGGTGACGACTTTCTGCCCTACGTAACGCAATTGTAGCGATTGGCCGTAATCACCCAAGGCGCCAGCGAAAGCAATCAGCAAAATGATGAAAGGCAGTATCAGCAGTTTATCGGCGTCTTTATTGACGAAGATATCGTCGAGTACAGGCTTGACCATGTAGGCTTGTGCAGCCGTTGCGCCAGCGACCAGCACCATGCAGCCCGCAGCAATCAATAGACGCTTGCGATAGGGCATCACATGGCTTCTAACCAAGCGCCGCCATAATTGCCATGTGCTGTTCTTGAAACGTGCCACTAGTTGCCTGCCACTGCCATGTTCGCCACGCGTAAGGTTGGTACGTTGAAACCATACTCGAAAGTTAAATCATTTGCTGCAGTGAGTTGTGCGAACAACTCGCGCAAATTGCCAGCAATCGTAATTTCGCTAACGGGATAGATCATCTCGCCATTCTCAACCATGAAGCCTGAAGCGCCTTGCGAGTAATCACCCGTGATGAGGTTGACGCCATGGCCAAATGTTTCGGTGATGTAAAGCGCAGTACCTGTTTCCTGCATCAGCGCTTTGGGTGTTTGTACGCCTGCTTCAATATAGAGATTAGTAGCAGAAGGATGTGGCGCAGATGACAAGCTGCGCGAAGCATGGCCTGTTGTTTTCATGCCGAGCTGATTGGCTGAGCGTGTATCAAGGAACCAGCTATTGAGGGTTCCCGCACTTACCATGGCTTGTTTTTTTACAGCGACACCTTCGCCATCGCATGGGCGCGAGGCAAGACCACGTTTTATGAGCGGGTCGTCACTGATGGAAATGGTTTTGGAAAACACTTGTTTGCCTAAATCTTGTTTCAAGAAACTCGTGCCGCGCGCAATCGCGCTGCCCGAGATGGCGCCAGCAAACGCACCAAGCAACTGTTTGCCCACGCGTGGCTCGAAAATTACAGGCAGATTGGTTGAAGCGATTTTGCGCGGGTTCATGCGACGCAAGGTGCGTAGCGCCGCTTCTTTGCCGATAGATTCTGCGCTGCGAATATCGCGCATGAAGCGTTTGCTGCTATAGGCATAATCACGCTGCATCGTATCGCCAGTGCCTGCGATGAGTGATAAGGATAGCCCGCCATGCGTCGTGCGATATTCATGCGCAACACCATGCGATGTAAACAGACCAACATGCAGTGTTCCCCATGACGCGTCGGCACCTTCGCTGTTGGTGATGCCTTTCTCGCTTCTGCCTGCAGCTTCGCATTCGCGGGCGAGGCGTTGCAAGTCTTTCATGCTGGGCTCGGTGTTATCGGCCAGCTCCAGTTCGGGTAATGCTGCTGCCAGTAATGCTGCGTCCGCGAGTGCAACATGCGGATCAGTGGGTGCTGCTTTGGCAATAGCAACCGTATTCTCCACCAACTTTTCAATAGCGTGTGGTGAGAGGTCGGAGGTTGAGAGTGTCGCGGTGCGCTTGCCCACGAAAACGCGAATACCTAATCCGCAGGCTTCAGATTGTTCAATCGTTTCGGGTGCTTCATTGCGGATACTGGCCGTTAGGTCGCGTGAGGTAACAATCAAGGCATCGGAGGCATCGGCGCCACTGCGCATTGCGAGGGTAATGGCTTTTTGTGCAGCATCGCTCATGCGCGGCTCACGTAAAGTTGATAGAGTGCAACTGCGGCAGCGTTGGATACGTTGAGGCTTTCCATGCGGCTGTCGATAGGTAGCTTTACCAGTTCGTCGCAACTTTCAGCAGTGAGGCGGCGCATGCCTTTGCCCTCAGCACCCAATATGAGCGCTAGTTTTCCCGTTGGCTTACTTTCAGCAAGGGTGCGTTTACCCGTGCCATCTAATCCCAATGTCCAAAAGCCCGCATCCTTGATGTCGCGAATCGCTTGGGCGAGGTTGGTGACCTCAATCATCGGCACGATATCAAGCGCACCACAGGCAGCTTTCGCCATGACGGAGGCTTCGCGTGCCGAATGGTCCTTGGTGAGAATGAGTGCTGTTGCACCAAAGGCTGCAGCGCTACGTAAAATCGCGCCGACATTATGTGGATCTGTCACTTGGTCAAGAATCAATAAGGGGCCATTTCCCATCAGGTGCGGCTCAAGCGTATCGCGCTCAAGTGGGTGCACCAGCGCAGCGATGCCTTGGTGCACGGTGTCAGAGCCTGCGACGCGCTCAATCTCTTTACCCTCAACGGTTTCAGGGCGTATATTGCGCTCAAAACGCGGTAATTCAGCAGCCGAGGAACTGGTAACCAACAAGCGACTAACGGTGCGCTCTGGGTTATTCAGGGCGGCTAGAACGGCATGCCACCCGACCATCCAATAGCTCCCTGTGGGTGTGGCTGGTCGTTTTTGATCATGTTCGGGCCGTTGGTGATGGGGCCGATTCTTGTGTTTCTTCATAGACATAGCCGCCTTCATAGCCCATAGCACCCCTGCTTACTAGTAGAAACTTGACCCGCTTAATATACTGATAAATAACATTTTTACTGATTGATTGTTCATGGAAATGTCATACAAATCAGCGTTATGGTCTGATAGATTAGTGCAACTTACATCCTAGAAGGGTTGCACTATGACCAATCGCCCAGGTGATTTGCCAAGCTATCGTTACGGTAGTCCGTCTGAACCTACCCGTGACGAAAAAGGGTATGATGTGGCTGTAAACCGTGATGGTGCAAATTATGGTGTTCTTGGAGGCACTGGAGATTTTTCACCAGAGATAGATGTGCGCGATTACGGTGATTTCGTATTGAACTTAAGTGCAATCGACAAGCGGTTGGTGCGCACAAGTAAACCTATTATTCCATGGCTTGGAGTGCGCAATACATTACTTGATAACATGACGATCAATAACCAGCCTGAAGCTCCTATCGAAGTAAAATGGACAATGTTACTAAATTATGTCGCGCAACATTTACCACAGGGTGTTGTGATGCCTGCGCAGTCGGAATTGCATGGTAAGCAGCCAGTAGGCGGTTTGGCGGAGCTACTGATTACTGGGCTTGGGCTTCAAGGGTATAACGGCGCGCTGAACAACGCGCTTATTGAGGCGGAGGGATTTACTTTTGCCGACGAGGCCGAAAGGGATTTACTTGGCAGAGAGGCGGGTTCGTCGCGCGAGCTTTTGATTGATGATCCAGAGCTTGGCAGTGCGCATGAACGTAAACAATGGGTAGCAGCGCATGTAGACCCGCAAGCGCCGATAGCGCAGGGTGAGAACCCCTATGGAGCGGTTGGAAGACTGGCTCGTGAAGCACGTGCTGCACATCCCAACGGGCAGGGCAAAGTCTAGTCCCCGCTTGCATTCTGTGAATCGGGCGCTATGTTCCCGCCAGCAATTTCAAGGAGTGACTTATGAAAGTCGATGGTTCAGCCGTACGTTCCGGCATGGTGATTGAATATGAAAATAAGCTTTGGCTTGTAGTGAAGCACGAGATTCGCACGCCAGGTAACTTGCGCGCATTCAACCAAGTTGAATTGAAAGATGTAAAGTCGGGCACCAAAAACAATATCCGCCTGAACTCGGGCGCGGCGGTTGAGCGCGTGCAGATCGATTCACGTAAAGCGAACTTCCTATTCGATGATGGTGAGAACCTCAACTTCATGGACAATGAGAATTTCGAGCAATTCACTCTGCCTAAGGAGCTGATTGGCGATGCGCTGCCATTCTTGCAAGACAACATGACGGTGGATATCGAAATGTATGAAACCACACCGCTTTCGGTGAAACTTCCTGGTACAGCAGTTTGCGAAATCGTTGATACGGAAGCAGTGGTGAAGGGTCAGACGGCATCGTCGTCGTACAAGCCAGCAACGCTCGATAATGGCGCGCGCGTAATGGTTCCGCCTTATATCACCACGGGCGAGAAAATCGTCGTGAAGATCGAAGATTTGAGCTTCATGGAAAGAGCGAAATAACTTCGTAGAAGTTATTTCATATTAAGCTCGCTCAAGCGCCGCTGTGCTTTCGTCCTCAACGGACGTCCATGCGTGGGTTATTATGCTTCGCGTGGATCGGGGTGAATAATCACCTCTGCGCCTGGGAAAGTTTCCATCAATGTGTTTTCCAGCCTATCGACAATGTCGTGTGCTTCCCTGAAGCTCAGTGACGCGTCAATATCGATATGCATCTGCATAAACGGTTTATTGCCAGCGTAGCGTGTTTTGAGGTTATGGTGGCCACGCACCTCTGGCATGCTTTCCAACACCTCATAGATTTTTGCTTTTTCACTGTCGGGCATCTCTTTGTCCATGAGGTTGTTATAGGCGCGCAGGCCCAAGTCTTTGCTTGAGTAAATAATTGCAATCGCCATTAAGATGGCCATGGCAGGGTCAGCCCACAACCAACCTGAAACACTGGTGAGTACGAGCGCAACAATCACACCAAGATTGAACAGCACGTCGCCGACGTAGTGCAATCTGTCTGCTGCGACGATGAGTGATTTGGTGCGTTTGGCGACATAGCCTTGAAAGAGCACGAGAACGCCTGTTGCAATCATCGCGATGATGGAAACACCAATACCGAGTGTAGAATGTATCATAGGCTCGGGGCTTGCCAGACGCTCAAATGACTGCAGCATAATGATAAGCATGGACGCCACAATGCAGGCGCACTGTGCGAGGCCAACAATGTCCTCGATACGTGTATGGCCGAAGCGGTGGTCGTCATCTGCGGGTTTGAGCGCGTAGCTTAGCGCTACCAAGTTCATTACCGAGGTCAGAACGTCAAAAAACGAGTCGGTGAGGGAGGAGAGCATGGCGAGCGAATCGCTCATCCACCATGCAACGGTTTTTAGGATAATCAGTGCCGAGGCCATGCCTACGGAGGCATAGGTGGCAAGGCGCATGAGCCGCGCGTGCTCTTCGTAAACAGTGCCGCGAATCTCTGGCGAGACGCTTGGTGTGTGATGGTGGTGATGAAAGGTGCCCATGAGGTGACTATACTTAACGATACCTACTTGTCACGTGGCCAATTTGCCGTATAAAGGCAATCCGATGCGGGTGTAGTTCAATGGTAGAACGGCAGCCTTCCAAGCTGCATACGTGGGTTCGATTCCCATCACCCGCTCCATTTACCCATCGCCATTTGGTGATGGGTAAATGGAAAGATGATGCTAGAGAACCCACAGGTTCACAAAACTTCAGGAGAAGTTTTGGACGGCGAAGCCGCCCGCAGGGTGGAGGCCAGTAGGCCGACATCAATTCCCATCACCCGCTGCATCTTTTCCGCTTGCAGCGCCTGACGGTTTGCGCTAAACCCCGCCCATCCTACGCGCTGGAGCGCATGTTGCGCGCGCTTAAAATTTGTAAAGACTTGAGGAGTTTAACATGGCTAAGGAAAAATTTGAGAGAACGAAACCGCACTGTAACATCGGGACGATTGGTCACGTTGACCATGGTAAGACGTCGTTGACGGCAGCGATTACGAAAGTAATGGCGAAGCAGAACAGCAAGAACGCGTACAAGGGTTACGATCAGATTGACGCTGCACCAGAAGAGAAGGCGCGCGGTATTACGATCAACACGGCACACGTTGAGTACGAGACGGAGAACCGTCACTACGCACACGTAGATTGCCCAGGCCACGCGGATTACGTGAAGAACATGATCACGGGTGCTGCTCAGATGGACGGCGCGATTCTCGTGGTATCGGCTGCGGACGGCCCAATGCCACAGACCCGCGAGCACATTCTGCTGGCGCGTCAGGTTGGCGTACCTGCGATTGTTGTGTTCTTGAACAAGTGCGACATGGTTGACGATAAAGAACTTCTTGAGTTGGTTGAGATGGAAGTTCGTGAATTGCTCAGCAAGTACAACTTCCCAGGCGACACGATTCCCATCATTCATGGTTCGGCATTGAGCGCGCTTGAAGGTAAAGCGGATGGCTTTGGTGAAGAAGCGATTCTGAAGCTGATGGCTGCTGTTGATGCGAACATTCCACAGCCTGCACGCCCAGTTGACCAACCATTCCTGATGCCAGTTGAGGACGTGTTCTCGATTTCGGGTCGTGGTACGGTAGTAACGGGTCGTGTTGAGCGCGGTCAGATTAAAGTGGGTGAAGAGCTTGAAGTGATTGGCTTGAAAGACACTCAGAAGACGACCTGCACGGGTATCGAGATGTTCCGCAAGTTGCTGGACGAAGCACAAGCAGGTGACAACGCGGGCGTATTGCTGCGTGGTCTGAAGCGTGAGGACGTTGAGCGTGGCCAAGTATTGGCGAAGCCAGGTTCGATCACGCCACACACGAAGTTCGAAGCTGAGGCGTATGTACTCACCAAGGATGAGGGTGGCCGTCACACGCCGTTCTTCACCAACTACCGCCCACAGTTCTACTTCCGCACGACCGACGTGACGGGCGTAGTGAAGCTGCCAGCGGGTGTTGAGATGGTGATGCCTGGCGATAACATTAAGATGGAAATCGAATTGATTGCTCCGATCGCTATGGATCAGGGTCTTCGCTTCGCGATCCGTGAAGGCGGCCGTACCGTAGGTGCTGGCGTCGTCGCTAAAGTAGTTGCGTAAGCGACTGCCAAAAGACTAACGAAAAGCCCACTGGAAACGGTGGGCTTTTTTGTTGGCTAGACAAGCGCGTTATCTCTCATTATAAGCGCGACGTCAGATGCCATGTGCATGTAGGGGTGTAGCTCAACTGGCAGAGCGTCGGTCTCCAAAACCGAAGGTTGCAGGTTCGATTCCTGTCGCCCCTGCCAACTTTGTTGGCTTTTAAGTATCTATAATTTCAGCAAATCTTTAAGTCGATTTAGTATTGTCTGCGCCGAGAAATGTTGCGCGATGTGCGCGGCGCTTGCTTCGCCCATACGGGCAGTTTTGGCGGGGTCGCGTGCGAGTTCCGCTATCCGTGCGGCGCAGGCATTCACATCGCCTACGGGAATAAGATAGCCCGTTTCACCCTCGCGAATGATTTCCTGTGGCCCACCAGACTGTGTTGCAATGACTGCAACGCCTGCACCCGAAGCTTCGAGTACCGTGCGCGAGAAAGACTCAGAGACCGAGCAATTCAGGCTCATATACGCTGATTCGAGCAGGGGGAAGGTGTCGGCCACGAAACCACCAAACGTGACGCGGTGACTCATACCAAGTTGCTCGGCGCGCGCATTCAGGGCGTTACGATACTCACTATTTTTGGCGAGACCCATGTCAGAACCATAAAAATGTAGCTCAAGGTCTGGGTCATCTTGTGCAGCGATGGCGAAAGCTTCCAGCCCCATGTCTTGGCCTTTGCCTGCAATATAATTGCCGACATAGAGGATGCGCTTGGGCCCATTTGTCCAAAGCTGATGTTGGCGGGTGCGGCCCTGATAGATGTTGTAAATGACTTCTGGCTGCATGGCTGCGGGTAATATGCTGCGGATAAATTGTGATACGGCAACCATGTGATCGCTGGTGGCGCGCACAACCGCGAGAATGGGACGCGCTAGTGGGCCAGCAAATCGGCGCGGCTCGCAACGTACCCATGTGATAATTAGGCCTTGATAGTAGAATAGGCGCATCATGGCGCCTTGCAGTATATAGAAATCATTAAGCAGCAGACGAGTGGCGTGGTCGCGCTGCATCATACGACGTAATTTCCAACCACTAATAAGCAGTGCTGGCACATAACGCCGCAACACACTCACGCGCTTGGAGGGTGCATAAATAGGTAGGGTCTCTACGCGCCAAAAGCCTGTTAACTCGCTGGGCGGAATGGCGTGATCTTCGGGTAATACTAGTACGATACGTGCTGATTCGCGTAATGCTTGGGCGAAGTTACGCAGTGATGTGAATGAGCCTGTCACATTCCTCGCGGCATCCACGGCATAGATGATGGGAAGGGTGCTCATGGCAAAATCTTCTCCCGCGTTAGGCGCTTGGCGAAATATGCTTCGCCCGCTTCGCTATAGTGGTTACGATCTTTCCAATAGGTTTGTTCGCAATTCATGAAGTCGTTCTTCATATCGAGCTGAATGAGGTCAATTTGTGAGCGGTAGTGAATAGTGCTGCTGCTCAAGGCATCACTAATAGCGCTATCGAAGCCTCGAAATACGGCTTCTTGATTGGGCCTAAGAGTGAAGGGATAATCGCAGCCTCGCTGGATCACCATGGTTTCAGTGATCTCTGGCTCAAGGCGCGGCCCTAGCCAAGTGACGCGTGCAAACGGGGTGAGCTTCACCAGATAATCACGTGCGGCGTTAATGCTGTCGCGGTTGGGTGTGAAATCAGGGACGCGCGCGTCAAGCGGCAGGCCTGAAATCATATCTTGTGCAAGTGGTCGGCCATGCATATCGCGCAGCATTTCCCAGCCAGCTTGCTCATACATGATATGTTCGAAAAGGGATGGGTGACGCTCAAGCATCTTCAAGAATGGCAGGTAATTGCAGGTCGCCAGCGTTTCATAAGGCCTGCACATGCCTTGCGCAAAACCAACAAGGAATGGCGCATCCGCCAAACTATGGCGCATGACGTGAAAGAGATTCATGGCGTGCGAATCACCAATAATGGCAATCCCTTTACCGTATGTTTTGCTGCAGGCTGCAATGCGCGGTTCGTCGGCCTCGGTCAGTTGGTTGAGGTTGAATCTGCAATCGCCATTGTCATATTCAAAGCGGCGCGCCTGTTCTTTTTGCATCAAACTAAAGGCATTACGCTGAAATGCGGTGGCTTGTGCTTGCCATGCTTCCAGTCTGCCATGGGTTAGGTGGCCATGAACGCCAATACCAATCACCATCAACGCAATCAGTATGGCGACGCGCAGCCCCGTGCGGCCATTCACATAATGGCGATGCGCTTTATTGCGGAAAGGTTGCTCGACGAAGTACCATGTGAGTGCGGCAAGCAGTAAGGCTGCAGCAACGAGCGCCAGTAATGCAATCGTGTGTGTTTCATGAATCGTGCGGATACGCGCGAATGCAAAAATGGGGTGATGCCAAAGATAGGCACTATAGCTGATGAGGCCGATAGCAACGACAGGGCGAAGCGAAAGAGCGCGACCTACCCAGCTATCGGAGGTCGCGAAAAGAATAATCAGCGCGGTGCCTAACACAGGCGCTAAACTATAGGCGGACGGCAGGCGTATATGCTCACCAAGGGTGAAAAAGGATGCCAGAATAAGTGCCAAGCCAAGCATGGCAAGAAGGTTGTGCTTGCGCGGCGCATGCTGGTGATGCGCAAAAGCGCAAAGCGCACCAACCATCAATTCCCAAGCGCGTGTTGGTAGTAAAAAGAAATTGGCGCTAGGCATCATGCGTGACGCATATTCACAGGCGATGAAACTAATGACTCCCGCAAGCAGCATAAAGAGCATGGTAGGACGTTTACCAAAGCGCCAAAGCACGATCATTGCGATTGGAAAGAGCACATAAAACTGCTCTTCGACGCCGAGGCTCCATGTATGTAGTAGGGGTTGCTGCGCAGCATCTGCGGCGAAATAGCTGCTCTCACGCCAGAAAAAGATATTGGGCACAAAAAAGATAGTAGCGATTAGGCTGCGTGCGAATACGTCATACTGTGATGGGAGCATCCATGCCCATGCACCGATACTCGTGATAAGCAGCACGCAAAATAATGCGGGTAATATGCGTCGCGCACGGCGTTCGTAGAAGCGCGCAATGGAGAAAGTGCCGCGTGCTACATCATCTAGGATGATGCAGGTAATCAGGTAGCCCGAGATAACGAAGAATACATCGACACCCAAAAATCCACCGCTTAATCCGCTAAATCCCGCGTGAAAAAGTATCACCGGAAGCACCGCCAGTGCACGCAGGCCATCTATCTCGCTACGATATTTCATGAGGCGCTCAATTTTCTACCAGCAGTTTCCATGATGCGCCGACCGTTTCAAGACTGAAATCGGTCACACGTGCGCTACAATTGGGTGCATGGGGCTGCTCTAGCGCCTGCGCTAACGCATCCACCCACATGTGCTGATGATTTATATCGTCAATCCGAGGCATGAGAGTGCCATAGTCAGTATGTGTGATGCGATGAGTGGGGTAGGGGCCTTTGCTGGTATCATGCTTATGTAGAATCGCACGCGCACCCCATGGAGTATCGGCAGCGATGATAGGTACGCCTGCAGCCATTGCTTCAAGCAGCACGTTGGGGAAGCCCTCAGTGGCCGAAGTCAGTGCCAAGACACGACCCAGCGCGATAAATGGCAGAACATTCTTTTGATAGCCTGCAAAAATTACAGCATTTTGTGCTGGTGACATATCATCTGTTGCAAGGGCAAGGTCGCTACATTGAGTGCGCAGTGATTGCAACATGGGTCCATCGCCCACCAGTAGTAATTTGATGCCAGCTTCGCGCTTACTTAGTGCCGAGAATACGCGAATGAGGTGGTGAAATCCTTTTTCAACCGACAAGCGCCCAACCGCCACAATGACCTTTTGATTTCTCAAAGCAGCGTAGGCCTGAGGTAGCGGTTCATTCAAGCGCTCAGCGATAGCTAGTGGCTCAATGAAGGGCGAAATCACATGAATTCTTGATTGCGCATAGCTCGGTATTTCCTGCCTAAGACCATCTGACACCGGCACAATCGCCCCCGCGAGAAGATAGATGATAGGATCAATCACATAGTGAAACAGCCAGCGTTGCGCGCACGAACTAACGGGGTCATATTTACGTGAGCCGCGAATGGAGATGATACTGCGTGCATTCTTGCCAGCTAATACATTGACCATATTAGGCCCTGAAAGAAAGCTGATGGCGACATCGTGCTGCTGTTTGAGGCTGCGGAATGTGCGAATTCTGCGCCACCAACGCACAAACTGATTGCTAGATGCGGTGTCGAGCAATGTTACATGCACCTTTGCATCGAGTGGTGCGTGACCAGCAGAGTAAGTGCCTGTATTGGTAAATAGCGCAATCGTAACATCCATCGATTGTGCGAGGCAGTTAGCGAGGCGTATGAATGAAGTCTCTGCGCCGCCATAGCCTAATTGTGTGGTGAGCATCAGAATTTTCATGCTAGCCACCGTATGATTTTTGACCATGCAGCCTGCGATGCGGTGCGATTTAATGCCACATCACCTGCGATCTGTTCTTTGGAAATTGCTAGCATCGTGACAATAGCCTGCTGCCAAGGCTGATGATGCTCGATAAGCTGCGTGCTATTGCACAGCATCTGATGCACCTGTTCCATTTTGGGTTCAATGTTGAGTATGACGGACGGCACGCCCATACAGGCAGCGCAAATAGCACCGTGAGCGCGGCTGGTGATCAGCCCGTCTTGTGCAGCAATCTGTGAAGCAAAAGCATGGATGCTCATCTCTTCTGGGTTCCAGATATGCGTGTCGTAAGGGGCCAGAAGCGCGCGCATTTTGGGGTCATGATGCGCATCAAAAATAAAACCAGTCAGCGTATAATCGTGCGAAAGAGTGGCGAGTTCACTTTTGATTTTTTCGTAATCCATGCCGTTCCAGTCGCGCAGCGCAATTCCTAGTTTGGGCTTATCGGATTGACTTTTCTCGCGTGTAGGAGGCGCCCAGTTTTCAGTTAAGAATGCAAGGTCTGAGCCATGGAGTAGTTCGGCACGCAATATAGGTGCAAAGCGTTTGAGGTTGGCGGCGCTTTCATGGTCACGTAGCCATAATGCGTCGCATTCCGCAAGAATAGGCGCGCTGCGTAACATACGTGGCGAGCCTTTAGTAAAGGTGCCAACCCCGATGCCTAAGCCTATGCGTCGCTTGGCATGGATACGGTGCAGCCCCGTCAATCTGCGTATGACGCGCTCGAATTGTACAAAGGTGCTAAGACCGATGATCTGTACGCTTATTTCGAGGATACGCCTTACGATTCCATGGCGCGTGAAGTCAAAAAAAACGCCGCCGCCGCCGTGAACTATCACATCATAACGCGCATGGCGATTGGGTTTTTCTATCGCGATTCCGTTGAGCATCGTGCGTGGATAGTCACGTTGTGCATCCCCCACGATGAGGCTGATATGCGCACGGGGAGAGGCATGACGGAGCAGTTGGTAGGTTACGAGCATCAGCACATCGTCACCGAAATTGGCTTTGCCGTAATAACCTTCCATGAGAATGCGCTGATTCATTGCGCTACCAGACGGTTAAAATGTTGCAGCAATTCCGACGCAACATGGGCCGCAGCAAAGCGAGCAGGCGGCGGGGGTGATTGGGTTGGACGTGTGTAAATAAGCGTGTTTAGACGTGCAGCAAGCTCTTTCGTGTGTGCTGGCGCTACTGCCCAGCCATAACCCTCATGACAGACAGATTCTGTCGTGCTGCCTTTGGGAGTAATCGCCAGCAAGGGCTTACGCAAGGCAAGAGCCTCTGGTACTTTAGATGGCAAGAATGCAGAGGCTAATGGGTGGTGATTTTCGGGTTCAATACTAAGCAATACATCGGCTGCGGCTTGTGCAGCCATGACTTGGGCATAAGGCACTGCGCCGCGATAGGTGATTGTCTCGGGCAGGGCTTTAATCACCTCTGGAAATTGGCAATTGCCGTAGAAGGTAACATGAAGTTTGCGGCGTTGGTCTGGCTCAAGCATTGCAATTGCGTTGAGCAATGGCTCTGGCGAGCGGTCCCCGTAAAGATTGCCAGCATAGACAATATTTAGCACATCATTAGATGATGTGGTTGATGGGCTAGGTGCTGTAATCTCTGGCATGGTGTTGGGCGACACGCTGATTTTTGCAGCATGTTGCGGGTATTTGCGTTGGTAGAATTCGGCCTGTCCTTGCGTGGTGAGAGTAATATGATTGGCACGTGCGAAGCATGTTTCTTCCATCGCGTTTTCTATGTGTCGGGCAGTGCGATAGGGATTATCCACCCAAGGGTCACTCAGATGCATGATCCATGGAATACCCAATTTCTCTTGTAGTTTGATGCTGAGTAAGGCGGCGCTCATCGGGTAGGATCGTGAATATATAATATTAGGTTTTTGCGGAAGATTGCGGATGATTTCATCGCTTCTGCCAATTATCCAACTCAGTGTATCGGGTACATGAAACCGCCGCACTATGCGTGACGCGATGATGCGTTGCGCGATGCGATGCAGTGGCAAGGTGAGATAGTGATGGTCAAAATGCTGCAAGTTTTTTTGCAAGGATGCATCATGCGGTGTCCACCCCGTCATGACGGGTTCGACGGCGATAATGCGACCGCTAATCTTGGTATCCAGCGCTTCAAGTAAACGCCCAATCTGGATTGACTCCGCCGCATTGATGGGAGGAACATAGGGCGCTATGACAAGTGCATAGACCATTTACGATGCTCGTAAACTCAAATTAGCATGGGCATTTGCAGCCCAAGCACAGCCACAAAGTAAAACGATGTTGCGAATGGTCCAGATAATAGCGAGATAGAAAATAGCGGTGTCGAAGTCCATACCCTTGAAGTTAAGGTAGATGACGATGAGCATGAAGGCGCAGGTGCAGACTTCGAGCGTGAAGTGGGTTTTGACGCGGCGCGTAACGCTGAAAATCGACAATAGGCCCATCAGCGTAAAACTGCCAACAAATGGAACACTCAAGATAGATGCAATCTCACCCGCATGACCCCAAATATTACCAAAGACAAAACGGAAAATCGGTTCGCCGAAAAAGAAAATGGGGCTTAGTACCAAAGATCCTGCAAGCAAATATAACCCCATGGCGCGCCAGAGATAGCGGGCAAGACCTGCAGGATTAGTGTGCTCAATCTCGATGAATTTGCGATATACGACAGGCGCACTGGCCAGCCCGATAACGCTTGCAGGAAGTGTCAGGATTGAAACTGCCAGAATGTAATGGCCTGCCATGTCATGTGCAAAGAAGCTGGCGATGAAAATCTGAATTGCCAGCATCACTAAAGGCAGAGCCTGATGTGAGGGCGTGTTATACAACGCAAAGTCACGATAACGCTTAATCACTGTGAGGGGGTGTGGGCGGTTATTTAGGAGGTTGCGCCAATCGCGCCATGAGCGATCAACGGCCATTCGAATAACGGTTGCTGCGGTTGCCAAATGCCCAGCGGCGACTGAAGCAAGAATAAACACGGGGTTACTGCCAAACAATGCGCCCAATGCAATCGAGCCACTGCGCGCGGTGATGGGTTCGGCAATCTGTCCAACAGCGAGGCTGCTAAAATGTGCATGTTGTGTGGCGATACTCACCAACGTTTGGCGTATACCAAAACAGAAGACGAGAACGGGTAACAGCGCTAAGGTCAAAGGCTGTAGTTCCAGTGCGCCCGTGATGGCCATAACGAATGCGCCAATGGCAGAGAGTATTCCCAATAGCGTCACGACTAGGAACATGGTCTGCAGCAACTCCGTGCGGTATTGGGGATTTTTTTCCAAGGGATAGACATTGGCCATCGACATCATGCCGATACCGATAATCACTGTGGCCATCAGGTTGATGATACCAAACGAGGTATAATCGGCAGGTTCATAAAGACGCGTCATGAGTGGTGTTGTCACCATCATAATAACGAGCTGTACGCCGCTAGAGCCGACGGACTTTGCAATATCCGCAAAAAATTTGGAGGCAAGCTGCATGATGCCCTTACTATCGCCTCATGTGCTGCTATTTGCAACGATAGGATTTGTGTGTATTCTCGTTAATCTATCGCTGGGGACAATCACATGCCGATATGCTACAGTCGTAAGAGGGTGCTTCATGCCGTATGGCCTATGGATCTGACCTTATGGCCCATTTTGCATGATTTTCGCCATTCTGTGTTCCTGTTGCATCAGAGTAACTCGATATGAAGCGCGGTTTGGTATTTTCCAAGTATGATACGCTGGCGGCAGCCACGCGGCAGCGCATGGTACAAGCCATGCCTTATTTGGCACAAGAGGGCATAGAGCTGCAGCTTGCGCCATTGTTTGATAATGCGTATTTGGGCGGGTTTTTTGCACAAGGTAAGCGCCCTATTGCAGCAATTGCTAGTGCTTATGCCAAGCGCTTGATGATGCTTACACGCATGGGTGCGTATGATTTTATCTGGGTGCAATATGAGCTATTCCCCTATCTGCCGCTTGAGTGGCTGATACGACTGACAAATAAGCCTGTTATTCTGGATTATGATGATGCGATTTTTCATCAATATGATCAGCATCCCAACCCCTTGGTGAGAGCCGCGTTAGGGCGGAAATTGCAGGGTCTAATGCGTCGGGCAAATATGGCCTTTTGTGGTAACAATTACCTGCGCGAATATGTGGCACGTTATTGCAATCGCGCGGAAATTATCCCCACCGTTGTGGATGTGGCGCACTATACGCCCCCAATATCCAAAGATGCGAATGTCTTGCCAACGCTTGGTTGGATAGGTTCGCCCTCAACGTGGCGTTATTGTCAGACGATTTTACCGGTTTTGTCGTCGTTGGTTCATGCAAAACAAATGCACGTGCTGGTGGTGGGAGCAAATCACGCGGCGGATACGTCGCTCCCGTTTGAGTATCGCCTATGGTACGAGGCGCGCGAGATATCGGATATTCATGCTATGGATATTGGCATCATGCCGATTCCCGATGCACCATGGGCGCGTGGAAAATGCGGCTATAAACTCATCCAGTATATGGCATGCGGAATTCCTGTCATTGCGTCACCTGTGGGGGTCAATAGCGAGATCGTGCAACATGGCGTGAATGGTTTGCTCGCCTCTACGCCTGAGGAGTGGCAGGCTGCTATCAACCAACTGGTTGGTGACGCAGCGCTGCGCCAGCGCTTAGGGCAGGCGGGTCGCAAGACAGTGGAAGAGCGTTACAGCATTCAGCGCTACGGCCCAGAAATCGCACGGCTGATTCACGAGGTTTGCTGAGCAGCAAGCCAGCTTTGGAACATCAGTATATTCCACAGGCGATGCTCCATATCGCGACCACCTGATTGGTGTGCATTCCATAATTGCTGCACAGTTTGTGGGTTCAGATAACCTTGCCGTTTAAGCAAGTCTGGCGCCAGTAAATCTGCTGCCCAGCCCTTAAGTGGGCCGCGTAACCATTGCGCGAGTGGGATCGAGAAGCCTGACTTGGGGCGCTCAATCAGTGCCTCTGGCACGTAGCGATACAGCACTTGGCGCAGCAACCACTTACCTTTGTTGCCGCGAATTTTTTGATGCAACGGCATACGCCATGCTAGGGCGATGAGGTCTGGGTCGGTAAAAGGTGTGCGTGTTTCTAAGCTAACTGCCATGGAAGCACGGTCCACCTTCGCCATGATATCGCCTGGGAAATAGGTGAGCGCATCTTGCAGCATCATCCATTCAGCATAGTCGAGGTTCAGGCCTTGAAGCTTGGGGAGTAAATCGGGCGCATGACCGCCGATCACCAACGACTCTGTATGCTCATTAATCGAGCAGAGCTTGAGATAAAAATCTTCTGGCGTACGCGTACCAATTTTTTCGTAATAATTACCTAGCTTGCGCGCAAGCCGCGCTGCAGTAGAATTATGATTGGGCAAGAGTTTGCTGATAAGGCCCGTATGTAACTGCAGCATGAGCGCTGCTAGAGGAATACGTAACTGATGCGGCAAGAGATTAACGGTATTCCATATTGTGGGGCCGCGCACATAGCGGTTATAGCCGCCCAATAATTCATCGCCGCCATCGCCAGAGAGAGCGACAGTAACATGTTGGCGGGCAAAATGTGAGACGAGATGCGTCGGGATTTGCGAGGAATCGGCAAAGGGCTCGTCATAGATGGTGGCAAGCTGCGGTATCACCTCAAGCGCTTGTTGGGGCGATAGGTAAATCTCGTGATGTTCGGTGCCTAAATGCGCTGCAACAGCCTTCGCAAATGGCGCTTCGTCAAACCCCTGTTCGGCAAAGCCAATCGTAAAGGTTTTGATGGGACGTGTTGATTGCACCTGCATCAGCGCAGCGATGGTCGAGGAGTCGATGCCGCCCGATAAGAATGCACCAAGTGGTACGTCCGACATCATGCGTTCTTTGACGCATAGGCGCAGTTGTGCATCGAGCGCTTCAGTAGCATCGCTATCGGAAAGCGAACTGCGATGTTGCGTGCCATATTCTACGACCGCAGGCAGTGACCAATAGGGTAGTGGTGTTGCGTGTGTGTCGCCACGTTTCAGTTGCACATAATGGGCAGCAGCGAGCTTGTGTATGCCTTCGTAAATTGCATGGGGTGCTGCGATGTAGCTATAGCCCATCAACATATGAAGCGCGTTGCGATTAATGCTGGGCGACCAGTTCGGAAGGGTTGTGAATGCCTTGAGTTCTGAGGCAAACACGATGTTTCCATTCGCCCAGCCATAATAGAGCGGTTTCTCGCCCATGCGGTCGCGCGCTAAGGTCAGGCATTGCTCCTGCATGTCCCATATGGCGATGGCGAACATTCCATCGCATTCGCGTAGTGTGCGTTCAATGCCCCATGTTTCAATCGCCGCCAGTAACACTTCCGTATCGGAATGACCGCGCCATGAATAGTTCAGCCGCGCGCGCAACTCCTGATAGTTATAGATTTCGCCATTGAAGCTGATGACGTAGCGCCCCGATACAGCGTGCATTGGCTGGTGACCTTCGGGCGATAGGTCGATAATCGCAAGTCGGCGGTGAGCAAGGGCAATGCCTTGTTCGTGGCTGCACCAGATGCCGCCACTATCAGGCCCGCGCGTGTAGAGAGCGTCCCCCATGCGCTGGGCTAGGGATGGCAATGAAGCCGCATCCACCCTGTCACGTGCTATCAAAATCCCCGCAATTCCACACATGGCATTGTCCTGAGCATGTTTGCCCGCTAAAGTGACATTGTTTGACGGCGAACACTAGAAAAATGTCACGGTACTGATGCTTCCGTATTTCATCATGTTATTGATACCATCCTTGTTCGCCATGGTGAACCTCGGACGCCTGTCGATTGTTTTGTGGTACTTAACGTTTTTCATCTTTCTAGGCTTTGTCGGCTTCCGACTTGAGGTGGGGCCAGACTGGCAGCAATATCGCTATATTCACCAAAGCCTAGCCTACTTCAATTTTTGGGAAGTGATTGATCAGGCGGAGCCGCTTTCGTATCTGCTGTTCTGGACATCGCAGCGCACGGTGGATGGCGTGTATCTCAGTAATATCGTGGCGAGCTTCATCATGTTAACGGGTGTTTTTTGCTTTGCACGCCGTACGGCGAATCCGTGGTTGGCTCTAGTGGCGGCAACGCCCTATTTTATCATGGTCATGGGCATGTCGGGAATGCGACAGACCATTGCGGCTGGTATTATTCTGTTTCTGTTCTCGCGTTGGGAAACACGCAGCTTTATTCGTCGAGGTATCTATATTCTGATTGCTGCGCTCTTCCATACCAGCGCGCTCGTCAACAACCTGTTTCTCATTATTAAGCTGAATATCCGCCTGCGTTACAAGCTGATGTTCGGGGGTGTCATCTTGCTTGCAACGCTCTATTTGGGAACTGCAGTACCAATTTATGCGGATAACATTGCGCGCTATCAGCAGCGCTATCTGGAAGGCAACTTCATCGATCTATCCTTGGGATCGATTTACCATATTGCGATGATTTTTGTGCCTGCGGTGCTTGGGTTTATTTACCGCAAGCGTATGGCGGATACGGTTTACAACCCATCGTTGCTATCGTTCGGTTTGTATGCGTCCTTGACGATTCTGTTTATCAACTTGTTCTATCCAACGGTTGCTAGTCGATTGACCGTGTATCTCTATTTCTTGCCGATGATGGTGTACCCCGCGCTGGTGGTGACATTTGGGCGACGTGCGCAAATGATTAGTATCTTTGCGGTGATTACCTTCCACATGGTGATTTTGATGACATGGTTCCTATTTGGCAACCATGCCTTCGCGTATATTCCGTATAAAAACATCTTATTCGATGTCCCCAGTGTCTAAGACCCTTCTGATCTCGATTAATAGCTCATGGAATATTGTACATTTCCGTGCAGGGCTGTTGAATGCCCTGAAAGGTGCGGGTTATAGGCTCATTTCGGCTGCGCCGCACGATGACTATACGCCTAAGCTTGAAGCGCTCGTGCAACAGCATATCGATTTGCCAATGGATAATGCGGGAACGTCACCGTTTGCGGATATGATGCTTTTCATACGCTACGTGTTTTTGCTGCGCCGTACGCGGCCTGCGGCACTGCTGAGTTATACAGTGAAGCCGAATATTTATGGTGCACTGGCTGCGCGGTTATGGGGCATACCTGTCATTGCCAATGTCTCTGGCTTGGGGACAGCGTTCATTCGTAACACGTGGGTAACGTGCGTAGTGAAGCTGTTGTATCGTGCAGCATTTGCGCGGGTCCATACCGTGTTTTTCCAAAATTCTGAAGATCGTGATTTGTTTATACAGTCGCGCTTAGTCGTGCCTGAGAAGGCGTTGCTGCTTGCGGGTTCGGGCATTAACTTGCAGCATTTTGTGCCATCTAGCAGCACCGCCACTCCGCAAAGTTTTGTGCTCATTGCGCGCATGTTGTGGGACAAGGGAGTGGGCGAGTTTGTTGAAGCGGCGCGGCGTGTGAAGGCTAGCTACCCTGATGCGCAATTTACGCTAGTGGGTGCAATGGGTGCCAAAAACCAGAGCGCGGTTGCACACGAGGTTATGGATAGTTGGGTTGCCGAGGGGATTATAACCTATCGCGGTATGATGGAGGATGTGCGTTTGGTGATGGCACAGCATGCCTGCGTTGTTTTGCCCTCCTACCGTGAGGGTTTATCACGCGTGTTGCTGGAAGCCTCTGCCATGGGGAGGCCGATTATTACAACCGATGTGGCGGGCTGTCGTCAGGTCGTGACGCATGGAAAAAATGGGCTGCTATGCCGTGCGCAGGATGCGGCGTCGTTAGCAGAGCGTATGATAGAGTTCCTAGAATTGAGTGATGTGCAGCGTGAGCGCATGGGGCAAGAAAGCCGCGCTAAAGCCGAAGCAGAGTTTGATGAACAGCGCGTATTTGAAGCGTATTTGGAGCGAATCAGATCTCTTTCCTAGCGCGCTTCGTGCGGGTGCGGACACGCTTGGTAGGTTCAGGTGGCTTCTCAGCAGCTACGCAGAATGGCCGCTCATTTTGCGAAAGGCAAATGGTGATAATCGCGATAAATAGCGCAGCAATGGCGGGAACTTGTAAGGGGAAATCGACCAGCGAATGGAGCGCGCCAAGCGCGAGCACCGATAAGCCAAGGGTCGGTAGAACGTAGTATTCCTTGTGTTCGCGTACGCCACGATAAAGAGCGTAGCCAATCAAACCCACAACAGCGAGTAGTAGTATAAGTGCAGGTATGCCCATTTCAGCCGCGAACTCAAGATAGCTATTATGGGCCTTGTCGATGATACCATCAGAGGACACATTGGCTGGACGATAGGCTTGGAATGCACCAGAGAAGCTGCCTATCCCCGCGCCCAGAACCGGGTGGTGCGCAATGAGCGGCAATGTTGCGGCGTAAATATCAAAGCGTGAATTTGAATCCGCCCCTTGCATGGATAGCTTGTTGAGCGCTACTTGCCCGAAATTTAGGAAAATCCAAAAACACATGATAGCCATGATAATGCCGGCTGCAATAATGATGCCTTTACGCATTTCCGACTGAAGATTCATTTTGAACAAGATGGTGATACAGAGCGCTGCGCTGCTGAGGAATGTCACAATGATTCCGCCGCGTGAGCCAGTCATAAATAAACCCGCCATGGCAAGCAGCAGGGCAAACAGCAAGAAGCCGCCTTTAAGAATAATCGGCATGCTCAGTGTATCAATGAACTCGAGGAAGATTTTGTAGAATGCTTTTGGCGGGATTTTGACAAAACGAAATACCTGCGCCAATGCGACCAGCAGCATGACGCCCATATAGGTTGCGGCATTGTTGGGGTTCACAAAACCATGCGTATAGGAGTAAAAGGTTGTCATCGGCACACCTTCGCTGGTGGCCGCAAAAAAGGTAAGGGTGATGCAGAGTGCGCCACTAAATAACAGCCATTCCAGAAAGTGGCGGGCGCTTGCTTCTGTTGAGCCAATGCACAGTGCGAGAATAAATACCACGAGTAAAAATACGGTACGGCCAATGCTTTGTAGCCAAGCGGCTTTGTCCATAGCGAGGGTGGCGTTGATCTCGCCGCCACTAAGGGTGGAAAGTTCTTGCCAAAGTGCGGCAGTATCGCCCGATGGTGGAAAAGCCCACTGCAGCAAACAAATCGCGAAGATTGCGCCAAAGAACACTGTGCCCAGTTTTTTAAGCTGGCCATGAACCTGCGTGGTGGCGCGTAGCGCGAACCACATCATAGGAATACTTATCAGCAGCGCGATAGCAATCGTTGAATCATGCACGGCGCCTTTGGCAAGGCACAGCACCGAAAGCATGACAGCAAGTGCCTTAGCGACCGTGTTTAAATGTTGATTGATCGATTCAGCCACGCGCTAGTCGTTCGTATCGATAAGGCGGATGAGCAGTATGTCACGCACGACACCCAACAGCTTGCTGAAGTCGCTGAAGTTGCTGTTCGAGACATAGACAACGTCATCGTTACGCAGTTGAATTTTTTGCGCCAAGAATAAGCCCGTTGGCTCACCGAAGTTAAATCGATAAACGGTGGGGAGTGGCTCACCGCTCTTATAGCCATCAAGCTTTATGCCCATGGAGGTGAGTGTGTCTACGTTCTCGCGACGTAGCAGTACAACGGTGTTTGGTTCGGCCAATTCGCTATTGAGGCCACCTGCTTTGGATACAGCATCCGCCACGCTGACGGTCTCGGCTTCGAAGGCGAAGCGGCTATTGTTGTTCGTTGCGCCAAGCACATTGTAGTAACGCTCATCTTTTTTGGCGGCAATCAGGTCGTTAGGTTGCACGAAGATATTATTTTCTGGTTGTAGCAACAATGTGCTGAGGCGCGCCGTTGCTGAGCTTTTGCCACGCTGGAGGGTAATGAGGGTGTTGTAGTCATTGTTGCGTGGGCCGCCCGCGTTACTGAGTGCGTCGAGGATACGGACGCCGCCTTGGTCTAGGCTGAAGCGATTAGGCGAATTCACATCACCCATGACCGAATAGAGGTTTGAGGTGCGCTTAATGATGGTCACGATTACTTGGGGCTCAATCGCTTTATTCATCAGTCGGGTTTGGATATCGTGCTGAACTTCCGCCACGTGACGGCCATATACTTTGATCAGGCCATTATCACCGTCTTTGCCAGCGTAAGGAACGCTGATGCGACCCGTTTGGTCCACTTCTTGGTCGGGCAAGGTGATGTAGTTACCGTCACTAATCGTGCCGCTTGATGGAATGAACAATCCACCAGGACCCGCTTCAAAAATGGTGATACGCAATGTATCGCCTACACCGATCGCCATGGGAGCGGGTGGTTTGTTGTCAACGAATGCACCTTTGAAATAATTCGCGTCTTCTGCCGTTGAAAGCGTGTCCATCACTTTGCCATCAACATTCACGAGTACGAAGGGTAGGGCGCTAGCGCCTGTTTTGTCATCTGCTGGGCCAACATATTGCCAGCGCGCTTGATTGAAACTGTCAGGACGCGGACCGCCGCTTGGAACCGAATCACAACTGGTAAGCAAGAAGCTGGAAGCGGCAATTGCAAAAATGAATCGGAACGTTAGCGTTTCCAACCATGGTGATGAAGCCAATGTTATTGTGCGATTTCTCATGGTTAAGTGTATGTTCTTGTTATTGTGTTACTTCGATGCGCAATCCACTTATACTATACACTGTAAGTTGGTTAAAAGTATAGTTTTTTTGCGAACGCTAGGCGCGGCTACTACAATCTTTACGACCTGTTAACTAAGGTTAACCGTAATAACTGCGGTACCAATCAACAAATTGCTGCACGCCAAATGCCACGCTGGTTGCGGGTTTGTAACCTACCGCTTGTTGCAGCAATGTCACGTCTGCGAAGGTGTCGGGTATGTCGCCTTGCTGTAATGGCAGTAATTCGCGGGCGGCTTTCTTACCTAGGGCTGACTCCAATGCTTCCACGTAGACACCAAGATTTACAGGCGAGCTATTACCGATATTAAACAGTCGGAACGGTGCGTAGCTGGTAGCTGGGTCGGGTGCTGCAGCATTCCAGTTCGGGTTAGGCTGTGCGATTTGGTCGCTTGCGCGTATGACACCTTCGACAATGTCGTCAACATAGGTGAAATCACGTGTGTGATTGCCATGATTAAATAGCTGGATAGGCTTATTCTCCAAAATATTTTTGGTAAATAGAAACAGCGCCATGTCGGGTCTGCCCCATGGACCATAGACCGTGAAGAACCGCAATCCCGTTGTCGGTAGGGTGAAAAGATTGCTGTAAGCATGTGCCATTAATTCATTGGCGCGCTTGGTTGCAGCATACATGTGCAGTGGATGGTTGACGCCATGCTGTTCGGAAAACGGCATGTGCGTGTTCGCACCATAAACGCTGGAGCTTGATGCGTAGGTAAGGTGCGGCACGTTGTGGTGACGACATGCTTCGAGCATATTGAGGAACGCAACGAGGTTGGACTCCACATAATCTTCGGGATGCGAGATGCTGTAGCGCACGCCCGCTTGTGCAGCCAAGTGAATCACGCGATCAAATTGATGGTCACTGAAGCAGCGTGTCACCGCTTCTTTGTTACTTAGATTGGCGCGGTAGAATTGATACTGACCGTGGGGCGCTTCCTTTTCCAGCACGGCAAGGCGCGCTTCTTTCAGGCGTGTATCGTAGTAATCATTCACGCAGTCAAATCCCACTACGTGGTCGCCACGCTTAAGCAACGTGCGTGCTGTGTGGAATCCGATAAAGCCTGCATTACCAGTGACGAGTATCTTCATGGCTTGACCTTGGGCTCGGCGACGATGCCGACTTGGAAACTAAGATAGGGGAATGGTCGGAATGGAATCCCCGCGACCGCGCGAATATGAAAATGCTGGCTGAGCTGGTTAATGAGCGTATGGTAGTTAAACCCCTTATGCTCAAAGCGCCGCACCTTCTCGGTTTTGCCAAGCGTGGACCAGAAAATTTCGGCAAGCGTGTAACTTTCAGTTTCACCGCTTTCAAGCCCTGCAATGCTGCGCTTCACCAGATGCTTGGCGAGAAAGACAGGGCCGATTTCGACGGGCACGCTGATCAGTAATTTTTTGCGTGTCACGCGGGCAAGAAATTCGATGTAGCCGCTTAAGACTGCGTCGGGGATATGCTCGATGGTTTCGAGCGCAATTGCATAATCAAAGCTGCGGTCTTTATAGGCCGCCAAGTCACCAGCAGAACGCGCGATGAGCAGTTCCATACTCTTATCGTCATAAAAAGTGGTCTTGGCGCTTTGCAAGCCGCCTTCCCAATCCGCATCTGCGCCTACATAGGCCGAGGGCTTGGGCAAGAATTTCAAGCTGCGGCAATCAAAGCAACCTAGCTCAAAGAGTGTGTAGCTATTCGCAGCTTCTCGAATATGCTTTTTGAGCCAGTGGAATCGCATGTGGTGCAGATAGCTTCTGGGGCCGCCAGAAAAGAGCTTGTCGTTATACTGGCTCATGGGCGGTGGTGCCTTTATTCAGTATCGGTGTTTTGCGACGATCTTCTTCAAGCACGGCGAGCAACGTACGCAATAGGATTTTGATATCGAGCCATAGTGACATGTTTCGTATGTACCATGCATCTAAAATAAGCTTTTCCTGAGGGGTGAGCGCATCACCACCATGAATCTGTGCCCAGCCTGTGACACCTGGCCGCACACTCAGGCGAACTTCACCGCCTTCTGGTTGGTCGTCAGGTAGCAGGGGGCGTGGGCCAACAAACGACATCGTGCCCACCAAAATATGCATGAGTTGAGGCAATTCATCCAGACGCAAACGGCGCAGCAATTTTCCTAAGCGTGAGGTGCGCATCTCGTCGCCCGATTTGTGCAGCAATCGGTCTTCGCCTATCTTGCGACGCGCTTGACGCATGGTGCGGAATTTATAAAGCTTGAAGGGTTTTCCATGCAATCCAGGGCGCTGCTGCCAGAATAAAATGGGCAACCCAACGTCGAGTAATACTGCTATTGCGGCGAGTAGCATGAGTGGTGCGAGAGCCACAAGCAAGATGATGGCGCAAACCATATCGAACATGCGTTTTACATAGGGGTAGAGGCCATTAGGCTTTTCAAAATGATGTTTGGGGATGGTGCCAATTTCTTGATAATAATCAGCGATTGTTTTAGCGGTTTCTGGCTGCAATTGCGGGCCCATATGTTTCGCAAAATGAACGACCTCTACCACGCCGCTTCGACCAAGCTGATGCAGCAGCACTACGTCGGCCTCGCTTAATTCATCCATCAATTCCGCAAGTACGATTTGCCCAATTTGAATGCCATGCACGTGGAACTCTTCCATCAGGCGAGGTATGTCAGACGGGGTGCCCAAAATCGTGTGCTTTTGGAACATGCGGTTGGTGAGGCTTTCGTCCTTATCCACTAAGCCTGCGACTTGAATCGGCTGGCGGCTAATACGTTTAATGAATTGCAGATATAGCTCGGCAGTGTGGCCCGCGCCGACCACGATTACATGCTGCTGGTGGCTGGTTTTATTGGCGGCGTGGCTGCGTGCGGGACCAAAAAGTTGGCGCGCCATCAAGCGTGTGCTGACCATACCAAATACGGCGATTGCCCAATGCAGGGGTGGTACGGAGCGCGGCATCATGTCGAGACGGTTGACGAGGAATAGCCCTGCGTTGGCGAGTACAACAACTAAGCCGACTGCAATCACGATATCGGCGATTTCAGAGGTCGAGGTAAAGCGCCACATACCTGTGTGCAAGCGCATGAGCGGCAATACACAAACCGTGCCGATAAATGTTGCGAGTAGCAATGTGTAGATATCGTCGGGGCTACCCTCTTGAATGAGCGGGAATCCATGGCGCAAATAGAGCGCCACGACAAGCGCAGCACAAATGCACAGAGTATCATAAGCGAGGTAGAGATACTTTCTCATGGCGTGCAGTTTATAGCGTCTATGGGTGAATGTCTATAAAGCCTAGCGTAGGCTGTAAATATCCTGACCGCGCCAGACGCGTTTCTCGAGGATTTCAAACCCTGCGTTATGCAAAATAGATTCAAACGAGTTCTTCGAGAGATGGTTAACCCAGCCACTACGCATACGGGTGGTCATGCATTCCAAGCAATCGGTTGGCGCGTAAGAAAGGATGCAGGTGGTGCAGTTATCGCGCACATAATGCAGTAATTTTTGCACATCGTGAATATATTCTAGTACGCCCGAGAAGACGATATAGTCATATTTCTCGGTCAGTTTAGGTGTGGTGACGTTGAGGTCGGCCACAATAGTGTTGGTCGAGCGGGCAATAATATCCGCAGGTTGATAACGGCAGCCTTGTGGCAAGAATTCACGCAGACGTTCTTTACCTGCGCCAAATTCCAGTATGGAACTGTTGGGCTGAATCATGCCGGCGATGAGTGCCGTGCGCTCTACCCAATCATCATGGAGGCTTTCAGGTCTGCCCCATCGCGCAACGCCATGTGACTTTGCCGATTGCCAGCGCGAAAAGACATAGTCGATCGGTGAAGCTAGAAAGCTTTTCAGATGTAGAAACGACGAACTGCGCTGCATGTTAGGGTCTAATAACATTGCCATAATCTATACCCCAATCTAGGCGTTTTTCCAAGTATGTTTACGATGCTTAGGGTGCGCGTGTCGCGCTTGGTTGACCTAACAAACCCAGCAACTCAGCCTTAGAGCTAACCTGTGCTGCTGCGATGACGGCATCGGTACGATTAGAATGTGCCACCTCTAATGTTGCCAGATCACGTGTGATAGTGCGCTGCCCATCCGCATCCAGCAATTGCACAAAAGGTAGAATGAAGATGAGTCGTTTTTCCGCGAGCCATGACTCGCCGGGCGCTACCTTGCCTGACATGATGTAGGCACGTGCTGAGCGTTTGGTAAATCCTTCGCGGTATACATTAATCATCGCTAGATCGAGCCACGCTTTACCGTTGGTGGGCGAGCAGGCAAGCAGATTAGTGAGGGCGCCATGCACGGTATCAAGTGCGTCGGCCTCGGCATTAATGTCGGTAGATTGCATCACACTGTCGGTGCGTAGTGCAAGTAGCAAGGCTAGGTCTTCATGAAGTGGTATATTGCAGGGTAATATGTCGATCGCATGATTATAGCTGGTGATGGCTGCATCAATCACCTTCATGTCCGTTAGGCTGCCTTCACCGCGAATCTGCTCGATGAGGTTGCCGTGCTCTAGGCGAATTTTCTGGGCATAAAGTGCTGCGAATGACCAGACAACGCACACTAAGCTTAGTGCAGCAAAAAGGGTGCGGCGTGCGGTGCTCATGAAGGCTGGTGATGGTAATAATAGTAGTAGTTGTAGTTATAGTAGCCGTACTTACTGGCTTTCTCTGTATCTACCAGCGTGAGCAACGAGCCAACGGTTTTGTTAAATACTTCAGGGGCGCGGTGCAATGCTTTGCTCACGATGCTGCGGTCGGTCTTTCCCCAATGTGCAAGGAGAATGAAGCTATCAATCGAGTTCGCAATCATGCGCGCATCAACGATATTCATGATTGGCGGCAAATCGATGAGGATGACGTCAAACACTTGTTTAAGGTAATTGATCAGCGCGTGCATTTGACCTGAGGCAACGAGATTCAGGTTGGAAATTGATGTGGTGGTGCCTTTAGCAGGAATGAAGAAGAGATTTTCTTGTCCCGTCTTATGGCAGATTTTAGCAAGGTCCATCAGCACCATGCGCTCATCTTCCTGACCGAGGCGCGAGGCTAATTCATAAAATCCTGTCGTGCCGCCTGAGAGGAACCAATGCGTCAAGCTTGGACGGCGGAAGTCGCAATCAATCAACGCTACGCGTGCGCCCGTTTTTGCAAGGTGCTTGGCAAGGAAACACGAGGTGATTGACTTGCCTTCACCAGGGCGCGCCGAAACGAACGAGATCACTTTCGCTTCGTGGCCTTCTTTTTTATCGGCACTGAAATGCGTCGCCAATTGAACGTTACGCATAATCTCGGTGATGATACCCGTTTGCTGCTCGAGCGGTTTGGTGATTTCAGCAAAACCACTTGCATTAAACGTGTTCGATAATTCGGAGACACTGATGTCCTTTGTGGACCAGCGTTTGGTGAAGTGAACCACCTTTTCGCGGTCGAAGGCGATTTTTGGCAGCATGCCAAGGCATGTGCGCTGTGCTGCGGATTCAATATCCTCTGCTTTCCAGAGGAATTTCTCGAACTGCTCACGCAGGAAGGCAAAACCGATACCCACTAAGCTGCCGAGTAACAGCGCAATCGCCAACACCATTTGCTTATCAGGCCAGCTTGAAGAGAGCGGTGGCGTTGCGTAGCTGATGATGCGTGCGTGGATAGATGGCAGCGTTTGCTTCTCGATTTCCTCGTTCGATTTATCGAGCATTTTGGTGTAGAGATTGCGCGTTGAATCAGCGCGGCGCTGCATATCACGTAGGGCAATTTGGCTGCGGCCGCTCACAGCGCTGGTGCCTTTAACTGCGTCCAATTCCTGTTGTAGGCTCAGTTCTTTCGAGCGGGCGATTTCGTATTCATTCTTATAGCTTTCCGCGATACGGCGATACTCGCTCCAGATCAGGCTCTGGATGTCCTGCATTTGCTGAAGCAGGTTGCGATAGGCTTGGTGATCTCTGCTTTCGCGGCGGAGAATTTCTTTCGCAAGGCGCGACAGATCAATGTATTTGCTGCGCAGTTCGCCAATCACTTTGTTATTGAGAACGTCGCTGGTCGCTGTTTCAGGATTACCAACTTTGATGATGTTCTGAATGTTGTCGTAACGCGCTTTTGCTTGAGCACTTTCTGCGCGCGCAATAATCAGGTTGCTATTCAGCTCGGAAAGCTGCTGGTCGGAAAGCAGCGTTTTTTCACCTGTTTGCACAATGTTGTTTTCGGCTTTGTAATCCTCAACGGCTGATTCGGTAGCTGTCAGTTCTTTCTGCAATACACCTAGGCGCATTTTGAGCCATTTGTTGGCGCGGTCGGAAGATTCGTACTGCGCTTCCATTTCTGAATCGAGATAGGTTTCAGCAATCAGGTTAGCGATGTTTGAAGCAACTTGAGGATTTGGCGCGGTGTAGCTGATAGCAATCACGTAGGTGTTACGAACGCGGCTAACATTGAGGCCGCTCATGAATCCATCGAGCATTGCTTGCTTGGTGCGCTCACCCTGAGCTTTGGCTTTATTCGCGTCGTCGGGGCCAAAAATTGTCTCTTTCAAAGAATCGAAAGGGCTTTTGGTTGGTGCGGCAACGGTTTCGTATAATCCCGCTTTTTGCGCGACCTTATCCATCAGTCGGCGCGACTTGATCACTTCGATCTGGCTATCGATAATCAGGTTTTCTTGGAAGGTCACGCCACCAGCAATTTGCTGTGGTAGCGCACTGTTATTTTGTCTTGGGTCTACCAGCAATGATGCTGTGGTGGTGTAGCGCGGTGCAGAGAACATGATGTAAACGAGGCCGAGCATCAGGCCAGTTACGACACAGAACAGAATTAGTTTTTTATGGCGCTGGAGTACGGCAATAATTTCCCGGAACGACAGCAAATCGTCCATCTCAGGGAGCTGAGCGGGTTTGGCGGCAAGCGGTGTTTCGTTAAGCAGTGCGAGCTTCATGGTATCGGATGACCTATTCTTATACGCTTTACCTCAAACCAAATTCATGAACTAGTTCATTGCGTTGGGCTGGTGGATACGGCGCCATTTTTCTCTTTGTCTGATGCTATAATGGCAACAATCGTGCCACGTCGCTCAAAAAACTCGTAATTTCCTTTATTTCCAGTACGTTTGAACCAGTTTGGAACGGGTTGACCAATGCGTGCTGGACCAACGCGACCAGCATTTTGTGGAAGCTCCAAACCGACATAGTCATTACTCAAAGGAACAGGGGGTAGGGGTTCGGGCATGATGAGCGGTGCGTTTTGCACATAACCTTTTTCGAGTGCACGAAACGTGGTCTTATACCATGGGTTATCGGCGCGCAGCGAGCTGCTGGCAATGGCGGCAGAAACTTCGGGTTGTGTGCCACTAATCAGACGCATACTGCGTGCAACGCCCGCACCGATCGCTGCTGCTTGGTCTGGCGTGGCGTCGGTAATGATCGTCATGATGGATTGAACGATCGAGGGCTGTTTGCTGACCAAATCCGCCACATAGCGCGCCATTGCGGTGCCTGCTTGCGGGAAGCGGGCGAGTAGGGCAAGTGGCTGCGAGCGATAGTCGGTGACTTGCTCAAGCGGTGTAGTTTCAAGGGTGAGGAATTTTTCGATATCCTGAGATTGTGCTGCAGAAAGCGGTGCAGACAGCACGAACAGATACACGCAACTCATGGCAACTGGGCGACGGTACATAAGCTTCCTTTGGGTTAGGATTCTCTCACTTTGGGAGATAAAAATCAATCACTCTCCTCAACCACCAATACGCGACGTTCGTCGCCTTCAAGTACCAGTGCGGCAAGGCTGCTTTTGGCAGCAATGCTGATATCCAAATTGGCGCGATTAGGTAGAATTTCTGCTGATGTTACAGGCGTATGGCCATGTACGATGTAGTGGTTAAAATAGCCTTTGTAGTTCAGGAATGGACGGCGAATCCAGAGCAGGTGTTCGGGCTTTTGCTCCTCAAGTGGCAGGCCTGGAATAATACCCGCATGGACGAATAAATAATCTCCCAAGCTGGTACGCAAAGGCAGGTTCTTATAGAAGTCGAGATGCGCTTGTGGGATGGCGCGGGCGAATGCATCACGCAAGGCTTTGAGGCGCTCGGGCGACATAGATTCAGGCATGGGAATGCCGTATGAAACAAGGGTGGCATAGCCCCCAAAGTTTGCCCAATCGCGCAGGATATTGGGGTCATCTAGGAAGTGCAGCAATGCTTCCTCGTGGTTGCCCATCAGGCAGATGCGCTCATGGCCTTTCGGCGGTGGCGCGATCAGCAGATCAACGACGTCACGACTCTGCATACCGCGATCAATGTAATCGCCTAAGAAAATCTGTACGGTGCGTTGTGAGGCGTGCTGCGCAGCGTCCTCTTCTATTGCGGCGAGCATTTTCTTGAGCAATGACGCGCGGCCATGAATATCGCCCACTGCATAGGCGCGCACACCTTCAGGCACGCTAAAATGACGCGTCGCGATCGGTGTTGGCTCCGCTTCAGGAGCAAAGAATTTTTTGATCCGTGCAATTGACATGTGCGCAAGACTAGCGACAGTTGCACGATTAGGCAAACGCTACTGCAGCATGATGATGTGGCGCCTGCTTTGTGCGCTGTGTGTAGTGCTGGGCGGGCGCAATATATTGGCCAAACGGAATCGTTGTTAAGTCGCCGTTCTCAGGATGAATTTGCAAGAAAAATTTGGTGAAGCCTTCGTGCTTGGGCGCGATATGAAACTGCACGATATTATCGTGACGTGCGATGGGGTGACAATGAATCATGCTCGTGCCATCTTTGCTGAATCCAACAAGATGCGCATCGGCGCCCATAATCGGATGAAAATAGGTGATGGGTTTTCCATGTGCATCGCGCAGATCAATGCTCCACGTGTTCTCAGTACCTGCACGCAAAGGTGAGTTGCCGTTACAGTGAATGATGACATCGCCTGCTTTGGCATGATTTTGATGGGCGATGACAGGTTCGATGCTGCGTAGTTGCGCATCGCTCGGCACATCGGTCTTATGCTGTGTGGGTGCTGTATCGCCACGCAGCGTGAATTCGTTCCATGCATGGTATGCTTCATGCGTACGCGGAGTGAAGGTTGTTTCCCACTGCTCGGTGTTCGGATTATATTCAGGGTGAAGATGGTGATAGTCCGTGAGTGATTGATTCACCACCATCGTGTGTAGTTTGCGTGTATGTGTTGTTTCGATCGCGTGCGGCGTTAATGCTGCGCCAGTCTGCTGGTCACGTAGTGCTATAGAAAGTGCGCGCGAACCGTCTGGTAAGTGTTGCGCAAAGGTGCTTACCTGAGGCGTGGGTGATGGTTTGGATTTTTGCCCCACAAGCAACGTGCCAAGAATCGGTAGCGCTGCCACCCCACAACTAAATAGGTGCGGCACAAGTGCGATGAGGCCACCAACATTCCCAGCGCTTGCACCATGTTGCATAGCGACGCCGCCAAGTGAGTCGCGCATGGTGGTAATCATCTGTAGTTGATTGGCACCGAACAACTCAGCAATAAAGGTGATGCCAAGGCTTAAACCTGTCAGCAAGCTAGGCAAGCTGATGAGCATGCTCGTTGCGAGTGATGCGTAGCGTACGATTTTGCTCCAGCGAATTTTTTCGTGACCTGTTTCGCGTTTTTCCAACCAGTTGGCGAGTAGCATACCGCCAATACCAATAACCCCTGCACTGATTGCCGTTGTGAGTGCGCCTGCAGTAATGGATGCGCCCATCATGTTCACGGTTTCTGTGGAAGTAAGCGCAGAGCCAATGACGGGGACTTGCGAGAGTGCCGTTTGCAATCCACCAGCCCAACCCGAACCAAGCGCACCTGCCGTGGCTGGTTGACCAATAAGTGACATGGCTGCGTGCCCATGCGGTGCATTGATGGGCGTGCCAAGCCCTAGAAACGGCAATAGATACGGCGCTAAGGTAATGGCGCTGACAACGCCAATGCCCCCTAATATCCAAGGAGTGAGGGCTTCGTGCTCTTTGTGCTGTTCATCTGAATGTTGGTTATGCGATGCCACGACTATCACTATCTATTGATGCTATTGGCCGACAATTATCACGTGCTTCGCGCACGTAGGATTGTATGGCGCTATCTGGTGAGGGGTATCCATCAAAGCTGCGCAACAGTAGGCGATTTTGATCGAGCACGCTGACATTACCGGCTGAGTCAAGACCTAGGCGTGCCGTTGCCGCGATAAAGGCATCGTTTGGCAAATGCAGCACCCGCCCACTTTGGCGAATCACAAACTCTGTGGCACCAGGTGGAATATCACCTGCTGCAAGCGGTGCCCCACCTAAATTGACATTGATATAGACAAGCTGAAGGCCATTCTCACGCGCTATGCGCACATAGCGTTCGTGCGATGTGCTGCATCCCGCAAACGCAGCGATCAACAGGTAGCGCGGCTCGCACGTAGCTGGAGCTGGTGGTACGCGCTGCTGTATCGGTTGTAGCAAGCTTTCAGGCGCCTGCTCGTGCGGGGTGAGTGTGCGCAGATTCTGTGCTGCAGATTGTGCAGCCGCAGCCGCCGACGCGGATAAGGCCAGTTCAATAGTCATAATGACTCCGTACAAGTGAGTGATTGACTATCTAGCATCCCCCCCCAAAACGGTGTATGACAGTTGGATGACATTTTATGTCGGCGCGGTTGGCAAAAACACCGCTTGCATTGCCCCTAGAAACCCCCTATATGCTTGCCGCGCACACCCCTAAAACGGTGTGCTTTTTTGTCGGAGTTTGAACTATGAGCATGAATCCCGCGAAGTTTATCCGCGAAGTGCGTCAGGAGATGAATAAAGTCACTTGGCCAACGCGCAAAGAAACCAGTATTTCCACCGCCATGGTATTGGTGCTGGGCTTGGTGGCGGCGATTTTCTTTTTGATCGTCGATGGTGTGTTGGCGACATCCGTACAATGGATTTTAGGATTAGGTAACTAAGGAGAAGACCATGAACGAGGCCGTGCAAACAAACGAAAATACGCAAGCCACCCCCGCAAGCAAAGGCGGCAAAGGCCAGCGCTGGTACATCATTCACGCGTATTCGGGCTTTGAGAAAAAAGTTGCGACCTCCATCATGGAGCAGGCGGTTCAGAAAAACCTTGCCGATAAATTCGAGCAAGTGGTGGTGCCAACCGAAGACATCGTTGAGGTGCGTCGTGGTAAAAAAGTTCAGGCAGAACGCAAGTTCTTCCCTGGCTATGTACTGGCTAAAATGGAAATGACCGATGCGACATGGCAGCTCGTAAAGAATACGCCGAAGGTCACGGGTTTCTTGGGTGGTAAGGGTATTCGCCCGCAGCCAATCACGGATGCTGAAGCGCAAGCGATCTTCAAGCAAGCAGAAGAGGGTGCAGCTTCTTCACGCAATACGGTTCATTTCGATATTGGTGAACAAGTTAAGATTATCGACGGCCCATTCGAGTCATTCATCGGAACGGTAGAAGATGTGGAAGAAGACCGCCAGAAACTGAAGGTTTCGGTGTCCATCTTTGGTCGCGCAACGCCGGTGGAGCTGAACTTCGATCAGGTGCATAAAGTCTAGATTTTGTCATTAAAACGTCATTTTATCCTGTCACAATGACAGGATGGACTCAATTAATGATATATCACGAGCGGTAGAGCGTTTAAGAGAGGCTGGTCGTATCGACGAGCTTCGTGCCGCTATGCGAGCTGCTGATGTTGATAGCAATGGCTACATTACTTTTAATGAAATGCGCAGCCATGAGTATTTGCGCGGTTATTGCCGTAATATCGAGGGTCGTTCTAGGCAGGGCTATTACTGCGCCGATGGCGAGCAGGCGGGCTCTGGCCAAGGTTATGGATTCCGGCTGGATCTCAATGATGCTGCTAATGATGCTGCTAATGAATATCTGCGTGGTCGCCAACGTTATGGCAGACTCGCAGCCGCAGGTGGAGTGGTAGAAGCGCGTGGCCAGATCCAAGAGCTCAATGCCATATTGGCCGCAGCTAACTTGCCTAGAATCAGCTTGGAGTTTGCCAATCAGGTTGCAAGTCATGTGGATGCCAACTTCGACCATTATAATCGACTAGGTTATGTGCCAGCAGCAAGCCCACCTAGCGGTATGCGTATTTTATCATTTTAACATATTGTTATATAATAATTTATTTCGATTCTTGCTGCGCTGTGTCAAGTTGTTGAAAAAATCCGTTGCAATCTAGGATTTCCCTTCTATAGTCCCGCTTCCCTTTGGGAGGGTATTGCCTTGCGCAACCCGCAATCTGCCGCAGAAAACATGGGGTTTTCGAACGGTTAGGCCACCAAATATGGAAAGGTTAGAACATGGCTAAGGAAATTACTGGCTATATTAAGCTGCAGATCCCTGCAGGTAAAGCCAACCCCGCTCCGCCAATTGGTCCTGCACTTGGTCAGGCTGGCGTGAACATCATGGAATTCTGTAAGCAGTTTAACGCTGCTACTCAGCAAAAAGAAGCGGGTATGCCAATTCCCGTGGTTATCACCGTTTATAAAGACCGCAGCTTCACCTTCATTATGAAGCAGCCTCCCGTTTCGTACTTCCTGCTTAAAGCGGCGAAGCTTGAAAAGGGCACGGGTCTGGTTGGTAAAGAGATCGTTGGCAAAGTGACCAAGAAGCAGATCCAAGAGATCGCGAAACAGAAAATGGTTGATATGAACGCGCATGACGAAGCGGCGGCTTGCAGCATGATTGCTGGCTCGGCGATGTCGATGGGCATTGAAGTGGTGGAGGGCTAACATCATGGCAACGAAACCAGGTAAACGTATCAAGGCTGCTCGTGAGCAAGTGAACAAGGATAAAACCTACACGCTCGCGGAAGCGGTAAAGATCATGAAGGCCAATGCAAAGACCAAGTTCGACGAAACGGTCGATGTTGCATTGAACCTGACCATTGACCCTAAGCAGTCGGACCAACAGGTTCGCGGCATGGTGTCGATGCCAAACGGTTTGGGTAAGACCGTGCGTGTTGCTGTATTCGCAAAAGGCGACAAAGCTGAAGCGGCGAAAAAAGCAGGTGCTGATATCGTGGGTGCGGAAGATCTCGCAGATATGATTCAAAAAGGCGATATGAACTTTGATGTGTGCATCGCTGCTCCTGACATGATGGCACTGGTTGGTAAGGTTGGTAAAATCTTGGGTCCAAAAGGCCTGATGCCAAATCCAAAGCTCGGCACGGTTACTCCGGATGTTGAGAAAGCTGTTAAGACTGCAAAGTCGGGCCAAGTTGAGTTCAAGGTTGAGAAGGCGGCGATCATCCACGCAGGCGTGGGTAAAGCTAGCTTCTCAGAAGAAGCAATTGCCCAAAACATCAAGGCATTCATTGGTGCTGTGAACAAGGCGAAACCTGCAGGTGTTAAGGGTGTCTTCTTCAAGCGCGTTTCCGTTTCCACCACGATGGGTCCTGGCATCAAGCTTGATGTCAACGACGTGTTGGCAGCGTAAGGAGAGCGACATGAACCGTACCGAAAAACAACAATGGATCGACGGCGTGAATGCAGACACTAAGGGTGCTGCGATTGTTCTCGTTGCTCACTATAAAGGTCTGACCGTTGCTGAGATCAGCGAATTGCGTGTGAATGCACGTAAGGCTGGCGCGAAGCTGAAGGTGACCAAGAACCTGCTCGCTAAGCGCGCTATTGCTGGCACGACTTACGCGAAGCTTGATTCGCTTTACAAAGGCCCAACCATTACAGCGTTCGCGAATGAGCCTGTATCGGCGGCTAAAGTTCTTAGCGACTTCGCTAAGAAGAACGAAAAACTGGTGCTGCTTGGCGGCGCGTTTGGTGAGACGGTCTTGGATAAGGCTGCAATTCAACAGTTGGCATCACTGCCTTCGCTGGATGAATTGCGTGCGAAAATCCTTGCCATGCTCAACACGCCTGCGACGCGTATTGCAGGCGTGCTTCAAGCACCCGCAGGCCAGTTGGCAAGGCTCCAAGGCGCGAAAGCAGCTAAGGGTGAATAATTTTTGGGTTTAATGTTTGATTTATAAAAGGGGTTGATTATGTCGAATTTGAATGAACTGGTTGATAAGCTCTCGGCACTGACTGTGTTGGAAGCTGCTGAACTCTCGAAGCTTCTCGAAGAGAAGTGGGGCGTTTCGGCTGCTGCACCTGTTGCAGTTGCTGCTGCTGCAGGTCCTGCTGCTGCCGCTGCTGAAGAGAAAACGGACTTCACGCTCGTTCTCGTGGACGGCGGTGCGAACAAAATTAACGTGATTAAAGAAGTTCGCGCAATCACGGGTCTTGGCTTGAAAGAAGCAAAAGACCTCGTTGAAGGTGCTCCAAAGACCGTTAAAGAAGGTCTCAACAAGGAAGATTCTGAGAAGTTCAAGAAGCTGCTGGTTGATGCCGGTGCTAAAGTTGAACTCAAGTAGTTTCAGCATCTAAATGCACGTAAGGGGCCACGCGAATTCGCATGGCTCCTTCGTCGCGTTTACACGACGTCACGCCCAGCGTGGCACACTAAAAGACTAAAAGATCTGCAAAGCAAGTATTCGAAGTTACCATTTCGAGATTAGAGTTAAGAGGGGATTTATGGCTAGCGCCGCAACTGCACACACTCACTCCTTCACCTCCAGAAAACGTATCCGTAAATCGTTCGCTACGATGAGCGCGGCCACAACCCTGCCGAACCTCATTGAAGTTCAAAAGAACAGCTACGAGCAATTTTTGCAAATGTACGTTCCTCTGAAGGATCGCAAAGGTAACGGCCTGAACGGCGTGTTCAAGTCGGTGTTCCCTATCAAGGACTTCTCGGATGTTTCGACGCTCGAGTACGTACGTTACGAATTCGATAAGCCAAAGTATGATGTGGATGAGTGCCGTTCACGCGGTATCAACTTCGCAGCGCCTTTGCGCGTAACGCTGCGTTTGATCGTGTGGCTGGTAGATGAGACCACGGGTGCTCGCGAAATTAAAGACATCAAAGAACAAGATGTTTACATGGGTGATATTCCACTCATGACCGAAAACGGTACGTTCGTGATCAATGGTACTGAGCGCGTAATCGTATCGCAAATGCACCGTTCACCAGGCGTATTCTTCGACCATGACCATGGCAAGACCCACGCTTCGGGTAAATATCTCTACAGCGCGCGTGTGATTCCTTATCGCGGTTCATGGCTCGATTTCGAGTTCGATGCGAAAGACATCGTGCATGTGCGTATTGACCGTCGCCGTAAATTGCCAGTGACCACCATCCTGCGCGCTTTGGGCATGGACAACCAGCAGATCCTCAACACCTTCTACGAAACACGCCAGTTCAAGAACACCGCTAAAGGTTGGACCGCAGAGTTCGTGCTTGAAAGCTGGAAGGGTCAGAAATTACCATTCGATCTCGTGGATGCAAAAACGGGTAAGACCGTTGCTGAAGGTGGCACGAAGCTTACGCCACGCGCACTCAAAAAGCTTGCAGAAGCGGGTCTCAAAGAAATCATCGTGCCAGAAGAATTCATTCTGGGCTCATACGTTGCTTCTGACCTCGTCAACACCAAGACGGGTGAAATTTACGCGGAAGCAGGCGATGAAATCAGCAAAGACTTGCTTGAGACGCTCGATGAAGCAGGCGTGAAAAACATTCCTGTTCTCGCTATCGACCACGTGAATGTTGGTGCGTACATCCGCAACACGCTCGCGGTTGATAAGAACGTAACTACCGACGATGCATTGATCGATATTTATCGCGTGATGCGCCCAGGTGAGCCTACCACGGCAGAAGCAGCAGGTGCTTTGTTCCAGTCGTTGTTCTTTGATAATGAGCGCTATGACTTGAGCGAAGTGGGCCGCGTGAAAATGAACGCACGCCTCAACCTCAACCATAAAGACGAAGTGACCGTTCTGACGAACGATGATGTCATCAACACCATCAAGACGCTCGTACAGCTTAAGGATGGTATCGGTGAAATCGACGATATCGATCACCTTGGTAACCGTCGCGTACGTTCAGTAGGTGAGTTGATGGAAAACCAATTCCGTCTCGGCTTGCTGCGTATGGAGCGCGGTATCATGGAGCGTATGAGCTCGGTGGATATCGACACGGTGATGCCGCATGACCTCATCAACGCGAAGCCACTCGTGGCTGCAGTGCGTGAGTTCTTTGGTGGTTCACAGCTTTCACAGTTCATGGATCAAACCAACCCGCTTTCAGAGATCACTCACAAGCGCCGTCTTTCGGCCCTTGGACCTGGTGGTCTGACGCGTGAGCGCGCTGGCTTCGAAGTGCGTGACGTTCACCCAACCCACTATGGCCGTATCTGCCCAATCGAGACGCCAGAGGGTCCGAATATCGGTCTCATCAACTCGATGGCGACCTATGCGCGCATCAATAAATATGGCTTTATCGAAACCCCATACCGTAAAGTAAAAGACGGCAAGGTGACGAGCGAAGTGATTTACCTCTCGGCGATTGAGGAAGGTAAATACACCATCGCGCAGGCGAATGCTGCGCTTGATGCAAACCACAAGTTCACGGACGAGCTGATTAGCTGTCGTAAGAACGGTGACTTCGTGATGTCGTCGGCGGATGCGATTGAGTTCATGGACGTTGCTCCTAAGCAGCTCGTTTCGGTTGCTGCGGCACTCATTCCATTCCTCGAGAACGACGACGCGAACCGTGCACTCATGGGTTCGAACATGCAACGCCAAGCGGTGCCACTACTACGTGCAGATGCGCCATTGGTTGGTACTGGCATGGAAGACATTGTTGCCCGTGATTCTGGCGCTGCGATTTCAGCACGCCGCGACGGTGTGGTCGATCAAGTAGATGCAATGCGTATCGTGGTTCGTTGTAACGAGAAAAATGAAGATGGTACGCCACGCGTAGATATCTACAACATGCAAAAATTCCAACGCTCAAACCAAAACACCTGCATCAACCAGCGTCCAATCGTGAAGGTTGGTGACTCGGTGAAAGCGGGCGATGTTATCGCTGACGGTCCATCGACCGATCTTGGTGAGTTGGCTCTGGGTCAGAATGCGCTCGTCGCGTTCATGCCTTGGAACGGCTACAACTTCGAGGATTCAATCCTCATTTCTGAGCGCATGGTTTCGGAAGATCGCTTTACCTCGATTCACATCGAAGAATTCGAAGTAATGGCACGTGATACGAAGCTTGGGCCTGAAGAAATCACCCGTGACATTCCGAACGTCGGTGAGGAAGCATTGCGCAACCTCGACGAAATCGGCGTGACCCACATTGGTGCGGAAGTGAAGCCTGGCGATATTCTCGTTGGTAAAGTAACGCCGAAGTCGGAATCACCGATGACGCCAGAGGAAAAACTCCTCCGCGCGATCTTCGGTGAAAAAGCGTCCGATGTGCGTGATTCGTCGCTGCGTCTGCCTCCTGGCAACCAAGGTACCATCGTTGGCGTGCGCATTTTCAGCCGCCGTGGTATCGAGAAAGACGAGCGCGCTGTTGCGATTGAGCGTGCAGAAATCGAACGTCTTGCGAAAGACCGTGACGATGAACGTGCGATTGCAGAGCGTTATGTTTACGGCGCACTGAAAGAGCAATTGGTTGGTAAGACCGCAACGAAAGGTCCGAAAGGCTTCAAGATTGAGAAGTCGATTACCGAAGAGCAACTGAACGAGACCTCACGCGGCCTCTGGTGGCAGATTGTCCTCAAGGACGAGAAAGCCATGAAAGGCATTGAGGCACTCAAGAAGCAGCTTGATGATGCCGTAGATTCGCTCAATAAGCGCTTCGAAGAGAAGATCGAGAAAGTTCAGTCGGGCGATGATCTGCCTCCTGGCGTTCTCAAAATGGTGAAAGTATTCGTTGCCGTGAAGCGTAAGCTTCAGCCTGGTGACAAAATGGCAGGCCGCCATGGTAACAAAGGGGTTATCTCGAACATTGTTCCTGTGGAAGACATGCCTCACCTCGAGGATGGCCGTCCAGTGGATGTAGTGTTGAACCCACTGGGTGTACCTTCACGTATGAACGTCGGTCAGATTCTTGAGACGCACCTTGGTTGGGCTGCGGCTGGTATGGGGCGCCAGATTGGCGAGATGCTGGAGCAGGTTTACAAAGGTCAGAAGATCGATGCGCTTCGCGAGAAGCTTCTCGATGTCTATGACGAGAAAGCCAACGTTGCTGAAATCAAGAAAATGGACAAGGACGAAGTTATCGAACTTGCTCATAACGTGACGAAGGGTGTTCCATTCGCAACGCCCGTATTCGACGGTGCGAAAGAGAAGGACATTGAGCATTGGCTGAAGAAAGCTGGCCATGCAACGTCTGGTCAGGTGACGCTGTGGGATGGCCGTACGGGTGATCAATTTGATCGCCAAGTCACGGTGGGTTACATCTACATGCTGAAACTGCACCACTTGGTGGATGATAAGATTCACGCGCGCTCGATTGGACCGTACTCACTTGTTACCCAGCAGCCGCTTGGTGGTAAGTCGCAGTTTGGTGGTCAGCGCTTCGGGGAGATGGAGTGCTGGGCGCTTCAGGCTTACGGTGCTGCCTACAGCTTGCAGGAAATGTTGACCGTGAAGTCGGATGACGTGGCGGGTCGTAGCAAAGTGTACGAGTCAATCGTACGCGGCGATCATAGCTTCGAGTCAGGTATTCCTGAGTCATTCCACGTAATGGTGAAAGAACTTCGTTCGCTGGGCCTCAATGTTGAGCTCGTCGAAAAAGAAGCAGAAGCTAAGTAACTTTATATAACGCGAAAGTTTAGGGGACGTTATGGCTAATGAGTTGATGAATATCTTTGGACAATTATCTCAAACGAAGCATTTCGATGAGATTCAGATCGCAATTGCGAGTCCGGAGAAAATCCGTAGCTGGTCATTTGGCGAAGTGAAAAAGCCAGAGACGATCAACTATCGTACCTTCAAACCTGAGCGCGATGGTCTGTTCTGCGCCCGTATCTTTGGTCCTGTGAAGGACTATGAGTGCCTGTGCGGTAAGTACAAGCGCATGAAGTACAAAGGCATCGTGTGCGAAAAATGCGGTGTGGAAGTAACCACCAGCAAAGTTCGCCGTGAGCGCATGGGTCACATCGAGCTCGCTGCTCCTGTGGCGCATATTTGGTTCATGAAGTCGTTGCCAAGCCGTATCGGCACCTTGCTCGACATGATGCTCAAGGATCTCGAGAAAGTTCTCTATTTCGAATCATACATTGTCGTTGATGCTGGTATGAGCGGCCTGAACCAAGGCGAATTGCTCAACGAAGAACAATATTACGAAGCAATGGATCAGTACGGTGAAGGCACTTTCACTGCGATGATCGGCGCAGAAGCGATTAAAGAATTGCTGAAGAAAGTTAACCTCACCGAACTGCGTGACACGTTGCGTGGTGAGTTGGGCGACACAACTTCGGAAGCAAAGCGCAAAAAGATCGTGAAGCGTTTGAAGCTTGTTGAAGCATTCATTGATTCTGAGAACAAGCCTGAGTGGATGATTCTGGACGTTGTACCAGTGATTCCGCCAGAACTTCGCCCACTCGTGCCGCTTGATGGTGGCCGTTTCGCGACCTCGGACTTGAACGACCTTTACCGTCGCGTCATCAACCGTAACAACCGTCTGAAGCGCCTGCTTGAGTTGCGTGCACCAGACATCATCGTGCGCAACGAGAAGCGCATGCTGCAAGAATCAGTAGATGCATTGTTCGACAATGGTCGCCGTGGCCGCGTGATTACGGGCACTAACAAGCGTCCACTCAAATCACTCTCCGACATGCTGAAGGGTAAGCAAGGTCGCTTCCGTCAGAACTTGCTCGGTAAGCGCGTAGACTACTCGGGCCGTTCGGTAATCGTGGTGGGTCCTGAACTCAAACTGCACCAGTGCGGTCTGCCAAAGAAAATGGCGCTCGAGTTGTTCAAGCCATTCATTTACGCGAAGCTGGAAATCTACGGTATCGCAACGACCATTAAAGCTGCGAAGCGTATGGTTGAAACCGAGCGTCCAGAAGTATGGGATATCTTGGCAGAAGTGGTGCGCGAGCACCCTGTATTGCTGAACCGTGCACCAACGCTGCACCGTCTTGGCATTCAGGCATTCGAGCCAATGCTCATCGAAGGTAAGGCAATCCAACTGCACCCACTCGTGTGCGCGGCGTTCAACGCTGACTTCGACGGTGACCAGATGGCAGTACACGTTCCACTCAGCATCGAGTCGCAACTCGAAGCACGTGTATTGATGATGTCGACCAACAACATTCTCTCACCTTCGAACGGTAAGCCAATTATCGTACCATCGCAGGATATCATTCTCGGTCTCTACTACCTCTCGCTCGAAAGTGACAAGGAAGTGGGCGACGGAATGGCGTTCAGCGATCTCAACGAGATCGAAATGGCGCTGGAGAACAAGGTTGTTACCCTGCACACCAAAATCAAGGCGCGCGTGCCTGTAGTGGACGCTGCTGGTAAGGTAAAATATGACGTGATGGAAACGACTCCTGGTCGTATGCTGATCGCGCAATTCTTGCCACGTCACAACCAGATTTCGTTCAAACTCCTCAACAAAGTTCTGACCAAGAAAGACGTGTCGAACCTTATCGACGTGGTGTACCGTCACTGCGGCCAGAAAGAGGCAGTATTGTTCGCGGATCGTATCATGGGTCTTGGCTTCAAGCATGCAGCAAAAGCTGGTATCTCGTTCGGTAAAGACGACATGATTGTTCCAACTACCAAGGACAAGCACATCAACGATACACTCAAGGAAGTGAAGCAGTTCGAGCAGCAATATGCTGACGGTCTCATCACCTCGGGTGAGAAGTACAACAAGGTGATCGATGCTTGGTCGCATTGCACCGAGCGTGTTGCACATGACATGATGAAGCAGATTTCTTCGATCGGTAACGAAGAAGGCAAGCGCAACGCGAAGAAAGTGAACTCGATCTTCATGATGGCGAACTCTGGCGCACGCGGTAGTGCTGCGCAGATGAAGCAGTTGTCGGGTATGCGTGGTTTGATGGCGAAGCCTTCGGGTGAAATCATCGAGACCCCGATTATCTCGAACTTTAAAGAAGGTCTGACCGTACTTGAGTACTTCAACTCATCACACGGTGCACGTAAAGGTCTCGCTGATACGGCGCTCAAGACGGCAAACTCAGGTTACCTGACTCGCCGCTTGGTTGACGTTGCGCAAGATTGCATCATCACCATTGAAGATTGCGGCACCACGAAAGGCATCATTGCGAAAGCAGTGATCGAAGGTGGTGAAGTGGTTGTGCCACTGAGCGATAAAATCCTTGGCCGTACCTCGGCGAAGGACATCCTGCACCCAACCACCGAGAAAGTGATTGTGAAAGCGGGCCAGCTCATGGACGAGAAAGCCGTAGAGTTGATCGACGAAGCAGGTATCGAGCAGATGCTGATTCGTTCGGTACTGACCTGTGAAGCCGAAGAAGGCGTGTGCGGCAAGTGCTATGGCCGTGACCTTGCTCGCGGTACACCAGTGAACATCGGTGAGGCGGTGGGCGTTATCGCTGCGCAGTCGATCGGTGAGCCTGGTACACAGTTGACCATGCGTACCTTCCACATTGGTGGTGCGGCACAGCGTGGTGCGGAACAGTCGAACATCGAAGCGTCGCATGAAGCGAAACTCGAATTGTCGAACAAGAACGTGGTGAAAGACTCAAAAGGCCGTCTGGTTGTTATGAGCCGTACCTGTGAATTGGTACTGCGTGACGAAAAGGGCCGTGAGAAAGCACGCCACAAAGTACCATACGGTGCTCGCCTGCTTGTGGAAGAAGGCGCGAACGTGAAGAAGGGCCAGAAGCTCGTTGAGTGGGATCCATACACGATTCCAATCATCACCGAGCGTACGGGTATTGCTAACTACCGTGATCTCGTGGAAGGCGTTTCGCTCCGCGAAGTTATGGACGAAGCAACCGGTATGACCAACAAAAAGGTTATCGACTTCCGTCAGCAAACGCGTGGTCAAGATTTGAAGCCACGTATTGCACTGCGCGACAAGAAGGGTGAAATCATCACCTTGGCGAATGGTTTGGAAGCGCGTTACTTCCTGCCAGTGGATGCCATCCTGTCGGTCAATGACCAGCAAGAAGTCCACGCGGGTGACGTGCTTGCACGTATCCCACGCGAATCGTCAAAAACACGCGACATTACGGGTGGTCTGCCACGCGTAGCCGAGCTGTTCGAGGCGCGTAAGCCGAAAGATCACGCGATTATCTCGGATCTCGAAGGTACGGTTGAGTTCGGTAAGGACTACAAGAACAAGCGTCGCCTCATTGTTCGTCCGAAGTCTGCGGATATCGAGCCTGTTGAGTATATGATCCCGAAAGGTAAGCACATCACCGTGCATGAGGGTGATTATGTTCAAAAAGGTGACCTGCTGATGGATGGTAACCCTGTACCGCATGATATTCTGCGCGTGATGGGTGTGGAAGCACTTGCCAACTACATGGTGACTGAGGTGCAAGCCGTTTACCGCCTACAAGGTGTGGCAATCAACGATAAGCACATCGAAGTTGTGGTGCGCCAAATGCTGCAGAAAATGGAAATCACCAATGCAGGTGAGACCACTTTCTTGGCTGGCGAAGTGGTTGACCGTGAAGAATTCGCGGAAGCAAACACCAAGGCACTTAAGGAAGGTTACCGTAATGCAGAAGGTTCGCCTGTACTGCAAGGTATCACCAAAGCGTCGTTGTCGAACCGTTCCTTCATCTCGGCGGCATCGTTCCAAGAGACGACACGCGTACTCACCGAAGCTGCTGTTAATGGCAAGGTGGATCGCCTGATTGGTCTTAAAGAGAACGTGATTGTTGGTCGTTTGATTCCAGCAGGAACAGGTGCTGCGATTGCACGCATGAAGAAAATTGCCAAGGTGCGTGATGCGGAGATTGAAGCATCCAAGCCACAAGCGATTGAAGCTTCTGGCGAAGCTGCCTAGGTAGCATCAGCCTATAAGACTTACGAAAAGCTGGTCAGAAATGGCCAGCTTTTTTGTTTATGCTGACAAAGAGGGCGCGTGTAAGTAAGCGTTGGGTTGCTCTAGTAAGCGTGTAAAAAGAACAGTGAGCATAATATGCCAGTCTGATCTAGTCTGTAAGTACCAGTGTAGTCCGAGAGTGTTGTAGAGTTTGCGCAGGTGCTCCAGAAGCGCGCAAATACTTTACCCTGACCAGGCATACCGTCATCCATTTTTGTGTCTATGTTCCATGCTTCGCTTGGTGTGAGTATGGCCGTAGACGGTTGAAAACCAGGGTTCTGAGCACCAAAGCGGAAATTATTACCATAATTATATGCATAAGTATCTGCACTGCCTGGGTTTGCTGGGTCGCTTGCGGTTCCCCAGCCAGCATTATTGAGGCGTGAGCGCGGAACATTGGTGCCAATAACGCTGTCCGCGCCTGCAACTGGTCCAGCTAATCCTGTGTAATTGCCTTCAATAAGTCCTGCCAGTGAGAGATGTCTCCAAAATTGTACGGTTTCTCCCGTTGTGCTCAAAGCAGTCGGATATTGTAAGGAGCCGCTACCATTTCCATTACATGTTCCGGGGGTTCCTGCTGTGCCAGTGTGCGCAGCACAGGCTGCATTGTCTTTAAGCCAAAATGCGGTGGCATTCGCCATGTCACCAGGTAATGCGAAGTATTTATCACGGAATGTATGGGTAGCCGCTTGATAGCGCTGAAATTCTGTAGTGATTGCGCGTAGCTCACTGGCGCGAATGAGAGACTGTCCTGCAAGTATGCCACCCGTAAGCAAACCGAGTATGACCAGCACGATAGAAAGCTCGACGAGTGAGAAACCCTTTTGCATGGACGGATTATAGAAATAAGCGTATGCTATTTCAACTTTACTTTTTGGCCTTTTTTCAGCTCACTCAGTGACTTAAGCTGGCCGCAGGCGGCCATGATGTCGTCGCCGCGTGTTTTGCGAATGGGGCTGGCAATACCGCCCGCAATGATGATGCGACCAAAGCTGTGAATGCGATTGTTGGATGAGCACTCATACGGCGCACCCGGCCATGGGTTGAAGGGAATGAGGTTCACCTTCGAGGGTATGCCTTTGAGTAGCTGCACCAGACGCTTTGCATCTTCGTCGGAATCATTCACGCCTTTGAGCATCACATATTCGAACATGATGCGGCGGTCTTTGACGATGCTGACATACTCACGGCAGGCATCGAGCAATTCCTCGATTGGGTATTTACGGTTGATGGGCACGATTTCATTACGTAACTCATTGGTAACGGCATGCAGCGAAATGGCGAGGTTCACGCCCGCATCTTTCGCAAGCGGAACGATTTTTGGCACGACGCCAGAGGTCGAGACCGTCACTTTGCGGCGCGAGAGATTCAGCCCCTCATGGTCGAGCAACACATTACATGCAGTGACCACATGATCGTAATTGAAGAGCGGCTCGCCCATGCCCATGAACACGATGTTGGAGAGGGCGCGGGCAGAGTCGGATGGTTTGTTCCAGTCTTTGAGACCGTCTTTGGCGACCAGCACCTGCGTGATGATTTCGGAAGCGGTAAGGTTACGCACCAAGCGCTGCGTGCCCGTGTGGCAGAAGGTGCAGGCGAGGGTGCAGCCCACTTGCGAGGAAACGCACAGCGTGCCTCGCTCCGCGTCGGGAATGAAAACGGTCTCGACCTCGTTACCATCGGCAAATTTGAGGAGCCATTTTTGTGTGGCGTCGAAGCTCACGGCGTTGCGTGCAATGCCGGCACGCTCGATGGTGAAGGCGTCAGCGAGTTTCTGCTGTACGTCTTTCTTGATGTTCGACATGGCGGAAAAGTCCGTCACGCCCTTTTGGTATAACCATTGCCAGATTTGTTTGGTGCGGAAGGCTTCAACGCCCAGTGGCTTGAGCGCCTCGGCGAGACTGTCACGTGTCATGCCAATCAGATTAGGCTTTACGCTCAATAACTCGGCGACGTTATCGGCCTTCTCGGCTTTTTTCTCAATCACAACGCTCATAGTGCTACCTTGTAGCCTTGCTCGGTCGTTACGATATCGAGAATCGATGAGCCAGCCTTCTGGCGCAGGCGGTATACATGCGTTTCCAGCGTGTGAGTATCCACGTCCTTCTCGTATGCCCAAACGGATTTAAGCAAGCTGTCGCGGCTTACTTCACTTGGCGCATGCTGCAGTAATTGCTGCAGCAACGCTGCCTCTTTCTCGGTGAGGCTGATAGGCGGTGTAGTGCCATGCGATAGCGTGCGCTGATTGGCATCAAAGCTCCAGCCTTCGCGTAATGCAAAAGGGGCGACAAGGTTGCGATGTAGGGCATTCGTAAGCGCTGCGAGTGTAACGGGCGTGGGGATAATAGCTGTTGCCTTTATGTCTTTTGGAACAGGCCCCAACACCAGCAATTGCCCAGCTTTGGGCAGCTCTTTGGGTGCATGGTGGCCGTCGATAATCCAGATGTCGGCTTTAGGCTCGACGCGAATATCAAGTACCGCACACCAACGCGTGAGGCTCTCGCGAATCGCTGCGCAGTCAGTAGCAAGTGCAATGGATGGATTATTCGCCATAGGGACTGCGTGGCGCACGTTCCAACTGTTTCAGCAACTTTTCGTGCTCTTCAACGAAGCTACGAATGGCAGCGTCACCGCTTGTCTCTTCGTCAGTAACAAAGCTTTTTACTTTGTCATTCGGGTTGTAGCGTGGTGTTGGCAATACGGACTCACGTGTCAGTTGTTGAATCATAACGGAAGTATCATTATGTGGCTTAGATGACTGCGTGGTCGAAAAAAGCACCACGTTAAGCGCTAAAACAATAAGCACCATGATGGTGCTGAATGCTGCGTCTTCCTGCCATGGCCTGTTGGCCGACTTGGCGGGCGTGGTCACCGCTTCAGGTGCATCAGGAGTTGGTTGTGTCGCAACGCGCTTCCACTGCGCAGGACGGCGCGCCACTTTCGGGTGTGCCGTGTTCAAATCCGTAGTCGCTGCGCGGGGCGCGAGTGGGGGCGGGGATAGATTGGCAAGCGCGTTCATAATCGCAGTAACATGCCATGAGTTGGCTGCTGACGCAAGGGTTAGACGCTTGACGAAATTCCCCCAAACGCTTAGATGAACCCCATGGCCAACGACTCCGCATCCGCGCTTATCACTTCATTTCATTACGCATCGCAGGCTGTGGAAATGATGCGTGCCCGCAATATCAGCCCTACGGCCAAGAACTATGCGGTATTTTATGCTTATGCTTCAGGCCAACCAGCCGAACTGGTGCGTGATATTAATAAGGCTATAGAGCAGCAATTGCCTCTGAGCGAAGATGCGCTTAGCAACCTCTACCATCAACATGTTGCTGAAGGACAATCACGCGTGGTGCAAGACACTACTGCCAGCACGCGCAAGCTTTTGTCGGACATGTTGCAGACCATGCTGCAGTTTACGGGCGCTACCCAAGAAGTGGGGCAGCAGGTGCAAGCGCGCGTGGCGAAATTGAGTGCTGCACCAAGCGAGGAAGAATTGCGCGCTATCGCAGGTGAGATTGTGGCAGGTGCGCAGAACTTGAAAGCCAGTGGTGACTCAGTCAGCGCGAAGCTTGCGGCATCCCAAAAAGAAATTATCAGCCTGCGTGAAAACCTTGCGAAAGCGACCAGCGAATCCGAGCGCGATTTCTTAACGGGTACGTATAACCGCAAGGCGTTTGATAAGCGGCTACTGGAATCGATGGGTGAGGCTAAAGAGAAGAATGCGTCGCTTGTGCTCATGATGTTGGACGTGGATCACTTCAAGAAATTTAACGACACGTATGGCCATTTGATTGGTGATGAAGTGCTGAAAATTGTGGCGAAGACTTTAACCGACTCAGTGAAAGGTATGGATACCGTTGCGCGCTATGGTGGCGAGGAATTTGCCGTGATCCTGCCTAAAACACCTATCGGGGGCGGTATGATTGTGGGCGATGCGATTCGCAAAGCCATCGCTAGCCGCGAGCTTAAGCGCAAGGATACAGGGGCTAATTACGGTCAAATCACCATTTCCGTGGGTGTGGCTGCTTATCGCCCTGATCAAGACACGCCTGATAGCCTTATCAAACGCGCGGATGAGGCGCTTTACCGCTCTAAGAACGCGGGTCGTAATCGCGTGACGCAAGAGCATCTTACCGAATAGGCGCTTGGTCATATGCTTGTTGGCGGGTTGAACGCTAACACTATGAAATAATTGAATTAACGCTGATGTCCTTTTGCTTGACTTTAGCAGGCCGCCTACTTAAAACACCCCCTCACCTTGGAATGGGTTCGTAGCTCAGGTGGTTAGAGCGCACGCCTGATAAGCGTGAGGTCGGAAGTTCAACTCTTCCCGGACCCACCATTCCAAAGCCACGCTAAGCGGGCACTTCCAGATTTCGATGATTGAGTGAGAGCAGTCCAAGATGGGCTGTGTTTACCGTGTGTTTACAAGTTGGAATCAAAAAGCGCTAATTAGTCTTCCTCAAAATAATCACTATCTATGTGCTTCACTTCATAAGCATGAGAGAGCGCGACGCCAATATTGTGCTTAACCATAAGATCTGTCAGTTTCTCGCCATCAATCAAAATCACCTTTTGGGGCACTTGCTTGGCATACGCAATCGCGGTGTTGATAAACCCGCTGGTGGTAATAAAGACCCCTTTATGTGCCTGCTGACCTGCCAGAGCTCCAACAAAACTTTGGATTTCTTTTCTTCCTACGGGTTGCTGCCAACGTTTGGCCTGAATATAGATAACATCTAAACCTAGGCGATCTTCATTGATGATACCGTCAATTCCTTCATCCCCCGAGGCTTTTGTAACTTGAGCAGCTTCTTCACGTGATCCGCCGTAGCCCATAGCAACCAACAAATCGACGACAAGATGTTCAAACTTGAAAGGGTCCATACTCTTTACTTGATCTAGCAATTCTTTTCTCAAAGTGGAGTTAAGCACCTGATAGGCTGTATCGATTCTTTCTTCAGGTGTTTCCGCCTTTGTGTTGGATATGCTTGTGGCATTCACGCCTTGCTTATCTACTGGTTCAGCCTTCTTAGCTCCTGATGCTTGCGCAAATTGCACAAATTGAGGGTACTGCATCAGGAAGTCGCGATCGATAGATTTAGGATTTTCAGCTGCAAGTTTTTTCCCAGCTTCTGTAATGACGTAGAGACCCTTCTTGGGACGATCAAGTAACCCAGCGCGGAACAAGTCATAACATGCCCAATTGGCACGATTATGCCAGCGCCGCTGAGTGCCGCTAGGGAGCAATTCATTGCGTTCTTCTTCGGTAAGTTGAAAGTGCTCGGCTAAAGCAGAAAAAATTTCTGAGATTTTGTGCAGTTTGTCATCTGCCGCAAAGAACTGAAGAGCGGGTGCTTTGATCTCATTAAACTCGGGAATTGCCATAGCGTGTTTCCTTATCATCTAACGTTGGTATTAAGCTGCCTCGGCCATACGGTGGATGAGGGAGTCCATCAAGTGGGTGTCGAGCGTTTGAGTGTATGTGATGTGCGCTTCGAGTTTGTCGCAGAGGGTCAGCCATCTTGCCGCGTACAATGATGCGACCATGGGTAAATGAGACTTCTTCTCGTACCTGTGTCTGCAGATCCCAGCCAGCTGCCTGAATGGCAGGTAGGATGTATTTGGTTTTGATATCCGCTTCCGTAAAATTTCCCACACCTATCTCCTTTGACCGCGGATATTAACGTAATCATATGAATAGGCTAATTCTTTAATTGTCGAGAACATCTGAATTTGTTGAATAATTGACCCCGGCCTCACGGCATGATTAAATCATTGTTGGAACAAGGCATTTGTCGAGTTCTGGGGCGTTAGAACCTCACGTTAAGCGGTTGGTACCAGCCGTAATGGTGCCTCTCCAACCTTATGGTCGGGGAGGCATTGGCGCATGTCCAGGCCTCACGGCTAAAGGCCAATGCGACCGTCTTAACGCGGTTTCTAAACTCCCCGGTCACCATCAGAAATGTTGGTGGCCGATCTACCTCAATAAGGGAGTTGGTCATGAAGAAACTGCTAATTTTACCTGTACTAATCGCCGGATGTGTCGGTCCTGATGCTTGGAATAAAGAACCGTGGCAGCGAGAAATATTTAACCAGTCTGCTAAAGAACTCGCCCATTGTGTTTCGGAGGCCCAAAGTGGCCGACCGATTTTTCATCGACCCGGTTCAGATACATACAGCATAGGGCAAGCTGCTCCCGGCACGAATAGCATACAAGAGATCAGTCGTGCCGACTTTCGCGATGTAGGGCAGGGGAAAACCGAGGTGTCTACTTACGGCGTAGCCTACATGTTCGGACCTATTCCCAACCACTCACTCGAAGTTGTCAGGACAGCCAAGCAGTGCGAAGGAGCGCGTTGATGTCAGAGGAGGTTCAGCCTATCACCATGCAAGATATAAAACGTACGCTACGGCGTCCTGCGTTCTGGATCTGTGTCGGGATGGTTGCCTTCATAGTTTATATGTTCCGCACCTATGACCATCCCAGCTCGCCAGCTCCAAAACAGGCCGAGCAAGTCACGTATTCATCTGAAATGCAGAAACTAGTCGATCAATTCGGTGCGCCACCAGAACAAACTGGTTCACGACACAGGTATATCCCGGTCGAGATATATCTTGAGCAGGTCATGAACGATCCCGGCAGTCTTGAGATGGAAGGCTGCGGGGAAGTGCGCCACACCAAACAGGGCTGGCTAGTAAGTTGCTCCTATCGCGGTAAGAACGCTTTCGGAGCAACCATACTAGACGGCGGATGGTTCACGATTCGATATGGCCAAGTAATAAAGGCGCAGCCGCTGAGTGCCTACCGTTAAAACATACTAAGTAAATTACTTCCGATAACACCCTATTATCGGAAGCACTTCTTGCTTAGATATGGCTGAATAGGCCTACTTGCTGCAAGTTAACCTATTACCATAATGCAGCCTAAGGTGTAAACATGCCGAGTACAGCCTCAACCAAGGTTGCTACTGGCGCAACAGCGTCTCCTTCTAAGAGAAAGCCACACTCAAGGTTGGTTTCTTTGGAACGATAAAGAAAATTGGCTGATCCCACATAGGCAGCGACACCATCCGCTAGAACGATCTTTGCATGAAAGGTCTCGGAAGGTTGCCCCGCGTGCTCACCAGCAAATCGATATGCATGACATCCAGTAATAGCTGCTCGCAACCGCTCGACTTGAGAGCATGCATCCAACTGTTCCATGTCCCGCACAACCAACTCTTTTCGTGGTGCCAGGGTGGCTTCGAATAGGTCGGTTGCCCATGCGGCACCAGCATTGTCAATGAAAGGGGTCATAATGACTAGTCTATCGCGTGCTCGACTCGCTAAATGGAGAAAGGCATCTTGGGTATCGGTTAACGTTGTAAAGGAGGCACCGGAAGCACGTTGGAGTTGCTCAGCAATACGGCTGGGCTCAGGTGGTAGGGTAACAACAAAGCGTGCGCGAGCTGAAGGAGCAATTAACGATTCTGTCATGACATCACCATTGGATCGAAGAAACCGATTAACGCTGAACTGTTCTGAGGCTCCCAGTTTGGTGCTGGACCACCGCGAAGTGCTGCGCGGGAAAGCAGTTGATTGCTGGTAATACAGGTAACTTCGGATACCATGATGCAAGCTGGGCATGCTCCGCCTCTGCTGTCGCAAAGAGACCCGGAGCCGCAACGTAGCAATCGTGAATCTAACATACGCCGCAAAAATTCTAAGTGATTGTTGCGCCACATAGCAGAAATATTGCCCAAATCTTGCGTCATACCTTTTCGATAAACGACAAAGGCTAGATCAGCCGGAAATATATATTCACCCAATCCATCACTATCCAAACCCGATACATCAGCCAATGCATGCATGACCTGATGCGCCATGCTATGAAGAAGTAAGTATGTGTAATCGGCCAAAAACCGCTGCGTACCACCTTGCCCTTCACGATTCTTGAAACGATCCAAGAACGGGCGGAAATCCTGGTAACTTTCTAAATAAGCTGCGCCGATTCCCTGATTCACAGGAACATTCGTGATGTCGTTAGCTACTAGCCAACGCCGAACCCGCTCCTCATTCAAACGGAAATAAAGCGCCTCATTCTTTTGTTGCGTGACATACACAGGATGTCGATTATTTGGTAGCCTTGGAAAAGCGTTTAACTTAACCGGCATAGCCACCGACCTATTATTAAATTCTCGTTGATATACTGGCGTCGACGAAACGCGAGAGAAACCAAAACTAAACTCACAAATGGGCAAGCCACGGATCAATGTCACTTGTTCGAATCCGATTCGATTCAGAAGCGATCCCGTATCTGACTGGTAGCGGGCCATAGCATCAGGGTTACCAACCGCATCACAAATCAACCGATCTGGCTGCATTACATCAACTGCTTCATGAGAAGTACGACGTTCTTGAATATGTTCCACACGGAATCGGTCATGCTCGATAGTTAGTCGAATGGGATCGTAGCGACGAGCCCATCCTTCGCGTTGCACAACTGCAGCGACAAGTGCTGGACTTTGGACCTGTCCGCGTTGAATAATTCCGTCACGGTACCAGCCTTCTCTAAGCTCAGCAGCTTCCTGACGCCGCTCGTCCGCACGTGCTGTTTGTCCGCGCTGCTGGGCGTTAGCTGCCAGCTGGAGAATTTCTCCGTACTCTTGCCATTCAGCTTCCCGACTTACTGCCTGCAGTGCCTCAACAATTTCGTTCTCTGAGGGTGAGGTAAATGCAAATCCATGAATTTCTGCCACACGCTGAAGAAGCTCATTCTGGCGTTGTGGCAACAGCAGCTCGACCACGCTTCGGTCACGAAACTCGATGAACGAACCTTTCTGAGGATAAAACGCGGCATTAGCGCGATAGGAAACTGGCAGCATATTCACTTCAATACGTTCAAAGTTTCGCCCACCACCTTGCTGCTCGCGCTCTAAGATGCCCAATGTTACAGGTTCTGGTTGCTTGAGATCACGCGTGTCGCCACAGCCTTCGCAAACGAATTGCCAGGTGGCGAAGATATTGCCCCTCCTTTTTAATTGGAAGTCTTGGCTTCCACACTGGCACTGTCTAATGCGGGTTACTACCTGCCGCGTCGTATCGTAGTTATACCGGTAAGGGCTTAGCGGTTCGAGTGCACCCGACCAATGGACATAAACTACATCAACCTGCGTCCAGCGTGCTTCATGGCCATGGCAATGTAACGGCAATGGTCTTCTACTTTGCTCCTCGATTGACTCATATTCTTGGAGATAATCACAATGGGCACACTGATAAAGCAAAGGATAGGGAACGTAACCCATGACGCCTGGATCGTTCAGCTGAAAATGCTGCATTCGATCCACCTCAACCTCGTATGTCCTTGGGTTATAGAAAACATCATCCAGCATCAGTTGCATGGGTACTGCATCAGGCGTGCGAATAGTTGATGCCCGCTGGAGCCAGTTCGATGCGATCTCTTTGATGCCGTCGAAAATTAATAATTGCGTTGCTTCTTCAATGGGCGGAGTGGCGCGATCAATAGGTACTGATCTGCAAATACCTTTTGCACCTTCCCAGGTGAATAGAACGCCTGGCGCATAAGTGGTCGCAAGCTGAACGCGAGAACGTGCCATTATAGGCGCTTTAGGCGGCGTGGTTTGAGTACCCGCGTATGGCCTTACTGTGTTTGTTGATCTGTTGCGCCAATTCTGGCGATTTGTTTGACTCGTCATGCCGCTTCCCCATCTTGTTCTGAGTCCGTTTCGGCAACCGTACCGCGCTGACTTCGTATGGCACGCATAATTTCGCCGACCTGATCCAAGTTAATCCGACTTTGACGCATTCCATCATAGGCACCTGCCGTGATAATACCTGCCTCGTCGACATCACGCAGCGATGTCATGGGAGGTCGAAATGGAGTACGAGAATCTTTCCAGAATTCACGCAATACTGTAGGAGTTAGGTTTTCACGTATACGTGTGCCAAATTTCATTACTTCTCCATCAATCAGGGAACGGTACAAATCGTCATAAACAGGTGCACCGTTATGGCTGGTTCCGCGACCAAAGAAACCAATGGATTGCAAAACAAAACCTCCCAAGTCATCAGCGAAATTAATCAACCCGCGCTGTGTCAGTGCTGTAAATGTAGAAGTCAAATCATAAGACTCCACTTGGCTTTTACGATCGTCTGTGGCGGCAACGAAAAGAGCGTTCTCTTTCAAAATTCCCCATGACTGCGTCACTGAAGCTAACACACGTCTGATGGCGTTTTCTGCCCAACGTTCAACCGCCGGAGGAGAGATCATACGCTCAAGAAACCGATGGAAAATATCATGCGTCTCAACCACGTAGCGATCACGGCGGCTTTGGGGTGTGGGGACTAAAATGACAAAACCGACATGCGTTCTACCAACACGACTAGAGGCTTGAATATATTCAGCAATATCGGAAGGCAGGCCCGCAAAGAACATGCTGTTGAAACGATCTACATCTACCCCATGACTAATGGCTGAGGTGGCTACAATATTGCGTATCTTTTCCACTACCTCTGTATAAGGTTGCCCAGGTGCTGCCCGTTCTGCCTGCTCCATAATTTCTTGGATTTCTTTGATATCAATGCCACCTGAGATCAACCGACTAATGAACCCATCCAACGGCTCATGCTCTGCACGATGTCGCTGGAGAACAGCAGTATCCAATGCATCCATAACTTGGTCACCGCCTTTTTTGTTGGTGACGTATGTTAGGGCAATGCGATGTAGGTCGATAAGAGCCATTATCTCATTTTCGCGCTGCTCACTGATCGCTCGCTCAATCGCCAATTGTCGCCATGATCCCGTAATGTCGGAACCTTGCATGCTGCGCAGTACTTCTATGGTTTGCATCCGCTGCTGCGGATCGAGCAAGCCTCGCCATATTTTAGTGATGATTGTGTGAAAAGCGCTGAGCACTGTGACCGCTGTCACAGTATGTGTAGCATCGTTGGTCATAACTGAAACGAATAAACGCATCCATGGTGCCGTTAATTCGGGGGATACGTGCAATGGTAGTTCATTTTCCAAAGCTATGCGTTCCGCGTTAATAGCCGGAGCATTAGCGGGACCGGCGAAAAACGATCGGTAAATATCGGGTCCCGGATATGGGAATCGTAATGCTCCTCGTTGGTAAAGAACTTCTAGCTGTCGTTCGGGATTGGAAATCGTCGCGGTTGCAGCAATGATCTTTGGCATGCGCGGCGTGATCCCGTCTGATCCTGTACAAGCCACAGACAGGTCCGATCCAGCAATTTGATTGATTTGCCGTAAGATTGATTCGAATAACGTATCGAATAAGCCGCTAAATGTTCCCAAGCTCTCTTCAAGCAAATGGGCCTCATCCTGGATAATTAGTGATGGGAATGGATCAAAGAATACACGTTGGCCAGCACGAAATGCGGGGAAGACAGGTTGATAGCCACCATTGCTCATATCCGCCAGTATGTTCGTAGTAGCTGTCGGCGAGTATAAGTGGCCTGTTGGCCCCATGCCGCGTGCCATGCCAAACATACCCATGACCTGTCGGATCGTCGACGGCGAATGGCCCAGCATTGCCATTTTATCAATGGTGCCAAGCACAATCGAAGGAGCACGAGCATAGATAGTGTCATCAGTCAGAAGAAATGGCAGAGGTGTAGGCTCATTATGACTACGATTGTATTCGCAGGTAGTATCAAAGCACACAATTCCGAGCCGTTTTGCCGTAGGCCCTCCCGCTTCGAAGCGTCGTAGGCCAGTAGCTGAACGGCAGACTGGGCATTCAGGAACTTTATTGTAGGCCAATTTAAATTCACAATAGCTTGCTGCGTTTTTGCGTTCTTCTTCGTTAAAACTAGGATCACTGGCTTCTAAGCGCGTATCATCAGGATGAGCAGCATCTTCTACACGTGGAACGACTGAGGGTTGCACAGATGTGTATCTATTAGGAGTATTAGTACTCCCCACCCAGAATCCAATTTCGAAGGGCCACGTGCCGAGATTCAGTTCCCGTCGTAGGATTTCGGCTTGTACGATCAATTTTAAAAGACGTTGACCCTGTTGTAGCGTCAAAAGTCGCAGTGGATAACGTACCATTGCGGTAACGCCGCGCTCCTTACCACGTAATCTGTCTAGAAACATCGCATAAACCAACGTTCCATAGAATGCTTCAGACTTTCCGCCGCCAGTTGGAAAGTAGAGTAAGCTTGCCTGTTCTTCATCGATAGCGGCATCATGGTAATTACTATATTCCTGCATTCGTGACGCAAACGTGGGAATATGTGCGAGAACGAAGGCCAGCTGGAAGAGTCTCCATCCACGCGTGGGGTTTCCTTTTTCACGGCGCAAAAAAGATTGGTTGGTATAAAGCCAAGCTCGGTAAGCAGTGGCACGTCGTTCCAACTCTTTACGTCGTTCAGGATGGCGCTCCGCAGTAAGTGCTCGGTAGGCTTGTTGCGATTCTTCCAAAAGACGGATACCGCGCTCAATATATTGAGCTTCTAAGCGTTGCCCTTGTAAGTCGGTTGTCAAGCGTCGGCTCTCTATATCGGCTTCTTCACGTTCCAGTCCTTCTCTGACAGCATCACGCAGACGTTCCTCTTCTTGAGCAACCCAGGCTTCATAATCGCGTGGCAATCTGAGAAGATCGCCAATGGACGTTGCCTCGTCTGCCAATTGCGAAAAGGCTACCGGCAGACCGGTAATGTCGCGCGGCATAATACGAGGTTGAACAAAACGCGGCGACCATGTGGTCTGCAATGTCAGCGCCTCTCCATGCACCTGATTGATAATGCCACAATTTAAGCCGATTGCATGGTAAGTAAGAAAATGCCTGAAACGATATGATGGTTCGACTCGATCCAAGCGCAGTGGCTGGTGTAGACTGGTTGGCAACCTAACTGAAAGCTGGGTGCAGAACACAGTTTCCGAACGATGGATGCTTTCTCTGCCTCCCAATTCAGCAGTGCGGTTGTCTAAGGTCACACGGATGGATGTTCTTGAAGGATCAATGTAGTCTACAAGCCGATCAATTTGTATGGTTAGTTGATCCAGCTTCGGTAGTAGTTGTGCAATCGGAACTGGTGTCAACGCAGCACGTGTTCTGTAATTAAGCCAGTCTTGCTCAGTCTGACCGTCAACCGGCTGAACCGGGATATTGCGCCAAGCTTCGTGTGCCCCTTGCGGCGATGCAAGCCAATCAGTAACCTGCTGCAATGCTACTTGCCGCATGCGCTGAGCATACTCACGAATTTGATCTTGCAATGTGGCTTCGTCAACTTCTTGCTGCCAAGTAAATATAGGTAACGTTAGATCGATCCTGCGCCATTTAGAAGGCGGATTGGCAGAATCGAGAAGTCCAAATGGAATGACACGGTTTCTCTGCAGCAACCGCCCCATTCTTAATCTTGCAGTCCCATCGGAATCGTTTGCTGCTGGCGGGCCATCTTGCGGTTGCTCACTTAATATCTCAGCAGGATTCTCTGCTTCGACGAGCCCGGTATCTTCCTGCTGAAGCAAAATGCCCTGTTCTCGATATGCTTCAACCGTCGCTTCTCTAGAAATTTCATTACGGCGTATGCGAACAGCTTGTTTTTGCTCAGGAGTTAATGTCGTCCATGCCGGATTGTTAACCCCTGCTGCTGTGAAGCGGTCTGTGCGAATCTGCTGGGTTCTGGCGTTAATATTTTGCTGAATTTGTCGCCGCAGTTTGAATTCGATATCAAGGCCAAGATTCTCATCCTGCAATTCCCGCCAATCTGGCAGGACACGCACATAAATAGAAAATTGCGGCGTAACGGTCAGTTCGGCGTTTCTACCGCTGGCTACTTGAAAATCCATTCCAATTGCGGCTATGCGAATATCAGAACTTTCATCGCTTTGTCCTGTTTGATCGAATCTTGGGAGTAGTTGTCCAGAAACAATCGAGCGTCGAGGCGATATACCATAAAGAATTTCTCCTTGCTCACCGCCTCCAGTAACCCGTTCGACCGTAAGATTAACCAGCGCATTGCACACGGCCTCTTTAAGTTCTTGATCGATACTACGTAACTGGCCTGTGTCCATTTCTAGCATGGCTTACCTTTATGTTCTTTCTTCAGACTGACAACGCTGACAAAATCTTCTGCTACTGCCTTTAAACGCCTTATATCACGTGCACGATCAGGGTGATCTGATTCAGCGGCGTACCCATCCACAAGAATGCTGCGATAAGCGTCGTGAAAGGCCATAGCTGCCCGCATGCGACCAGTGCGCTGTGCAATGACAGCCCAGGTCCAATAATGACGAGCCATTGTTTCCGAAACGGATAGAACCGACATAAATGCCAAGAACGTTTTGTAGTCTTGCGGGGCATGCGCAATAACGTCTTTAAGTGGAACTTCTTGCTGCTCTTGTAAGTCAACCCAATAACTAGCACGTTGCACTGAAACTTCAGGAAAATTCATCGTGCTGACCAGATATTCCAGCCGTTGCCTTACAGTATCGCCCGGCAAGGCATTAAATTTTTCGAGCACTAGTGAGTGATAGTCTCGAATTTCTTCAGCAGCCCTCACTGTAATGTTAAGCAACGGACGAGCCATTTCCAAGAACGCGTCACCAATAACACAGACATGCTCTCCTGGTTCAATGTGCCTTGCTTCGACTTCTCTGAATGTCGTTAACGCTTGTGATTTGTCATGGATCACAATCTTTGTTTTGGGCCTCGCGAGAATCTTCTGCCCACTCTCAAATACCAATTCAACAACTACTTGGTCAGATGCCGTGTTGCCAACAAGGTCTATGTGCTGATTGATAGGAAAATCGATGTCGTCGATCAATTCGACCTGTGGGTCAAAGACAAGCGATCGATTCGAGTTACGAAGAAGAGAGTCAAAAACTTGCGACGCAAATTGTTCCATTCGCGCTTTGATGGCTTCAAAAGCAGGAAACGCAGCAATACGATGCGCATCCTGAGCAGCGCTTTCCAACATATCGTTATCAGCCAAGATAATGATATTTTCTGGCAACCACGCTCTTGCCATTAAAGAAAGCAGTGTAGAGCGAGTCGGTGCAACAATTATGAGTGTTTTAATATAGTTGCGTTCCGCTTGTGCCAAGCCTTCCAGGTCATCAAATCCGGCACGATCAAGAAACAGAAGCATCCTTTTTTCAAGGCGTCGACCTATGTCTCCACCAATCTTTTCATCGTTACAGAGTGTGTGTTCAGCAAAGTCAGCAATCATATCCTTGCGAAAGATAACTGCTGTACGTGAACTGGTCCGTAGGAAGCGCTCAAGCACATCTCTTAGTAGGCCCGCCATCGGCGTAATACGCGTAGAATTTTCCCAAATGTTGGTAATTTCTTCGCACAGTTTCGTGGATTCTTGACGTTCAAGCTGTGTCCAAGCTTCCTGAGAGTCTTGGATTTCTCTTACTAAAGCAGCCGGATGGTAAATAGTCATCAGGTCAGCCGCCGCCTGAGCCCCGATTTCTTTGCTTATGTAATTGCTTAACTGAAGCTGGGAACCTGGAAGTGACATGCAGCGACGTAAAATAATGCTCAGCTGTGTTAACCGATCTGCGTTTATCTTGTCGCCAAGTTTAAGAGCCTTCCGACGCGCTTCGCGAATATATTGCACGGCTGCTTGGGTGTTGCCGCCAAAACCGTAAACCTCGCACTTCTCAACGCAAGCATATGCGGGGGTAGTAGACTGCGGGGGTAATATGATATCTGGCTGATCCGCCAAGATAACGGATGAAGAAGATGGCTGTCTACTTTGCTTCGATCCCTTCTGCAATATACGGAATCGTAACTGGTCAAATGTCCAAGGGTCTTCCGTTAACGCAACGATCGGTAGTCCTTCGCAACTATTCTCAAGAGCATTCACAAAATCCCTGACATGCGTAGCCCAATCCTGCCCTAACCGATTACGGCCAGAGTGGGTCATATCAAGAAATACTACGTCAAGGGTCGCCAGAAGGTCTTTTTTTGGTAGTGGATCGGGAGCCCGTTGTTCAAACAGGTAAAATTTGGCCTGTGTATGAATGTCCGCTGCATACGTCCTACTAATTTTTTTTAGATCAGTCTTATTAGCTGTCTTCCATAGAAGCGATAGTTGCCCGCTCCCACTCCGAAACGAACCGGACGGTAACAGTTCATCGAGGCATGGGCTGCAAGATTCTGGATAACCTGCCTCTTCAACAGATTGGTTGGGTAATTTACTCACTCGCGCTATTGTTTTATGATAGTCTGCAAATGCCGGATGATCGTCAGCCTCCATCCCACGAATTTGATGTTTGGTATGAACCGACGCTAGGTGATTTTTTTCGATGTAGATATGTCGTAAAGGATAACGCATCGTTCTTGCGTAGGGATAAACCAGAGCTCGGAGACCATGAGGTGCAGCAAAACTATCGTGCTGCCCATGCTTTACCCGTTCGGCAGCTTCGCAATCTGCCATAGCAAGTAATGCTGTAACCGCAGCAGCTGATGGTTCACAATTTGGCCAACATAGAACAGCTTCACGGCGTTGTTCGTTGATTGCTTCTATAGCAATATCCGCCAAGCTGGCATATGTGTGAGAAACGGTTAATTTCTCTTTTTGCCCTGGGCGCAGAAACGGAATGCCTTTCAAAGCAGCCTTGTGACGTTCTCTATTTCGTATAGGTCGTGCTTTTTGCAGTTCTTCTTTTAATCGTTGCTCTTCAACACGCTTAGCTGCTGCTTCATGGTAAATATTCAATGTCGCTTTTTTTGCGACTTGTGCTTGCTCGCGGCGTGTTGACCATGGCTGCGATGTGGATTTTGCCATTATGCCACCGCCGTCGACAGCGCAAGTTGCTGTGAGGAAATGGAATAGGCTTTCAAGACTGCTTTTTCACCATCATTTATAGTCGAAAGGGCTACAGCCAGGGAGTCCGGAGAAGGTAAATCTAAGCTACGCAGTAATGAAACGGATATACTTGCGGTACCAGACAGAGGGCGATAGCGAGCGTCAACAGCTGCTGAGTTAAGCAGTATGCAGAGATTGTCCAAAGTTTTAATATCAGGCGCGGTTATAACAATGGTGTGATTCTCTGTTATAAAACCTCCCCATTTTCTTAAAATGGAAGGCGAAATACGGGCCGCTATCAGTCGTCTCAATTGAGAATTATTTGTAGTTCGTTGAATAATGATCGCGTTAGAACGGATGATCGCGGAATTCTTTGTTGTTGGAAATTTTACGAAATCTATTCCTCGACGTTTCTTCGCTTTAGGCATGCAAAATTTACCAACCTTAATATTCTGTGCCCAGATCAATGGTACTGTCGATTTACTCCGTGTACTCTTGACCATCCGATCCTGCTCACGATTCCATACGAAATAACCAGAGCGGACGGTTGCACCATAGTCAGCAAGCGTAGCGCCACCAACTGCCAGGCCAGCAGTACCTGCTGGAAGACTCCATGGATCACTAGGTGCCTTCGGCAATTTAGTCGCCGCATCGGCTTTGAAAGTTTTTAGTCCGGGGAAGCTACCAAACACAACATTTGCATCCGGAGCATGAGACACGCCTGCACGCGCTATAATTACAGATATGTCTTGATCCACTTCCGCGAAAACATTTTGTCGATCAAGCACGGAACCTACGATGAGGATTTCACCTTGTTCTCGCATGTAACTCCGCAATAGATTGTAAAGCGGTCCTGCAATAAAACTTGAAGGCAGTACCAGACCAACGAGACCGCCTGGCTTCACTAAGCGGAAGCAGAGTTCTGTAAAAAGCGCATACTTATTGATATGGCCTGGATGGCAGACCTTTTTCCATGCCTTGCCAGATATCTCATTTTGCGAGAGTCGACCATAAGGTGGATTAGCAAGCACCAAATCGAATGAACCTAATGTGCGTCTAGTTAAGGAGTTGCCCACGGATACTACTGCTCCAGACTCTATCGAACCACCAATTCGATCTGAAATCAGAGTTTCGGATAACCTCGCCAAACCAACATCTATCTCTATACCCTGCAAGCGTTCAGCAATGCTCTCAGACGTTGCTCCTTTAAGTCGCATAGCGGCGGCGAGCGTGGAAAGAAATGCTGCTCCTCCCGCTGCCGGATCAATTGCTGAATGCTTCAGCAGATCGAATCCTTCCTTCAATAGTAATGACACCACTGACTGAGCAAGATGAGGGGGTGTGAAGTATGTCGCTTGTTCTCGCCGCTTGGCTGCCGACAGCAGTAAGGCATAAAAGGTACCAACCCAATAATGCTGTTCATCAATATTTAACGCAAAGATTTGCTCTGATAACAGCCTTAGGCGTTCTTCTTTTATTTGTCCTGTCAGCAGCTGATTGCACAGTTTAAGCCGTAGCGTTGGCGTTGATGTTTCTTCGCGTAAACTGCTAGCTATGCGTCGCGCAAGAACCAGCAGGTCGCCATTAACAGCACTCCCCTGAGATGGAAGATCTGCGTTCTTCGCCATTGCTTACCCGTGTGTTTGGTCTTGTTGTTCTACCTAGACTTGTAATATGCAAAAATCTCGATGAGCAAAAGGCAATAAATCTTTTAAGGGGGCTAATTCTAGCAACCGACTGAATTGGCAATATTTTTAGAAATCTCGAAAGAATGTTGGTGGGGGGGAAGGATTTGAACTTTCGAACGCTTACTCGTTCAAGTGAAGGCTTCACTCAGCGTTTCCAATGCATCCTGTCCGCCGCGTACCGCATGCGTGTAGTACGATAACGTGACCGCAGGGTTGGAATGACCAGCGATCTTAGCAACTAATCCAACTTCTACGCCGCGTTCTTGCAGTGTCGAAATGAAGCTGTGACGGGCGCTATGCGGAGTGACGTAGGGGATACTTAATGCCGCCAGCCGCTTGAAGGCCGGAGCCCAGACGCGTTTGCGGAAGTTGACATAGAGCATCGGATTGCCGCCAAGCTGAGGGCAGGGCCATTGGTTCTTCTTTCCATATCCTGGGAATACCAATTTGAGTTCACCATCCTTGCGTGGGCAGCGCTTCTTCCAGCCCAGCAACGCTTCGCGCAGATCACTCCATAGAGGTATCTCACGCATACCAGCCTCTGTCTTGGTAAAGTTGGTAACGGCGCCATCGCGTTCAATCATTCGTCGGATTGTGATGAAGCCACGCTCGAAATCCACGTCCTCCCAATGTAGGGCCAGTTGTTCAGAGGGCCGAGTACCAGCCATGAAGGGGAAGGCGTAGTAGATACCCCACCGCTGGTCTTTCTTGGCCTCGCGTAGTAGCAAAGCGATTTGCCCCGGTGATAATATAGCTTTCTTCTCCTTGCGCTTGCCCCGCCCTAGACGCGCAGGCATGACTGGTGGTCGCAAATTGTAATCCTCTGCTGCTAAGCCAAGAATGGTTTTCAGCCGCTGCATTGAACGGCGTGCCGAATAGCTGCCGACCATTTCGGATAATTGACGATGCCATGCACGAATGTCTGCTGTAGTTAGTTCACTGATTTTGATATCGCCCAGCATGGGGACGAGCTGACAGTCGGGTGGAATTTTACCCGTTAATTTGTGTGCCATCCGTTGTTTCGGCGTCCCGCTGAGCAACGGGCCGACGATATAATTCAGGTAACAGCCGTACCCGCGCAACGTCATTCGCTTTATCTCCATGCTGCGATTCTTGATCCAGTAATCGTAGGCTTCGGCAACCGTCAAATTTTGCTTCTCGTTCGAGAAAATACCTTGATCGAGATCGACGAGGATTTGGCGCTGCGCCGCTTGAGCCTCTTTCTGGCGCTCGTAGAATTGCTGCACACGCTTCCCAGTCTTTGGGTTGCGGTAATTGACGACGTAACGGTCATATTCCTTGACCGATCCGTCATTTAGTTTTCGCCGCTGATGGCGTTTGGTGATGTTAACTTGAATGCGCATTGTTTAAGCTTTCGTTAGGTTAGCCGGTCTTGCGACCTCAGGCTCTTTAGGAAATCACGCCGAATATATTGCGCACAATATTCTGATTGTGCGGTGCAAACGCGGGTGCAAACGAGATGGGTCTGAAGCCCGAAAAACCGCGTCCGTCTTGACCTGGCCTCACGCCTAACGAGGGAGGAGTCACTACTTCGAATTGTTCGCTCGTCATAAAGTACCTTTCTGAGTGAAATCACTTGGCACAATAAACCTGTGGCGCTTGATATACATTTCGTGGCGATTAGCGTGATCGCAGCGGCATCTTTCAAGTGCCCTGCCGATAAACATGGTGACGATAGTGATGCTGGTGATGCCTTGAAAGCCACTCTTCGTTGTATGCAAGCCAACGAACAGAACACGACAACTAGACGTGGTGCAACACGCCCTCTTTTTCTTCGAGAGGTGTGCATGAGCGTCACTGTCGTCACGGGCATCACTCGCCTTGTAAAGCGCGGCTCGTGATGCTGCTGCTGGCGATTCTTCAGCGTCACTGTCGTCACATCACCATTTACTCTTGGCATTCTTTTCCCCCCTTACTTTGCAGGCCTCTTCGAATGTACCTTCTTCGGACAACCAGATGCGGATATACCTGCCATCTCGCTTTTTCTCTCCGAACTCGACCATGATGCCAGTTTTCTCAAGAGCTGGCCGAAGGCGGTCTAATGAGCGCGAAAGATGTGCAGAAGTTGCTGGAAAATCCCAATCACCGCGTCCCTGCTGATGATCTAGGCTATCAAACAAGTCTCCAACAGTGCCTTCGTAAGCGTTACGTTCCACAGTTTTAGCAAGAGCTACGGCTAGCGAATTGTTGGCCATGCGCTCTACCGTCACGTCATGCTGGCTAGACTCCAGAGCTTGAAGCAAGGTATCTTCTGGCACTCCCAAGGCAGGTTCTGCCGCTACGATCCATTTCGCTGCATCTGCCATACGAACGCTGGTAGGGGCGATGACATCGTTGAACTTATCTACCGCACAGGCGATGATATCAAACAACGCACCTAAAATGCATGGCCGCAACTCGTGAAATTGCTGCAAGATTTCTTCTTCGGTCTTACGTTGGCCTTCTGGCATGGTGGGCAATCTGATCGACACAGATCGTTCCAGTAGATCAGGCCGGTTTGCGATGCCGGTAATACCATTGAGAATGTAAGGACGACACTCGTTGAAGATTTGAGATTCATCATCGGTATATAATTTGCGTACCGAGAAGCCACCTCCAGTCGAAAGACTACATAAAGCATCCGATAGGCTACCTCTCATGCCAGATACGTTGTCAAAGACGAGCAGGTAGTTATCCTTGGCCTGTATCATCAGATCGCGTTCGTTATCAGGTAGGCGGAGCTTGGGTGCTTGACTAGGATCAATCAACAATTTTAATAATAAACACAGGAAGCTTTTGCCGCTGCCTTGTTCACCCTCGGTTAGGAGAAGCAGATATGGTCCCTCAGGTTTTAAGCAGTTAATGATGAATGTAAGTACCCGATAGAAGGTTTGGTTGCTAAGGCCGAGGAGTGTTTGCAGTGTTTTCAAGTCGCCGCCCGCTTCCGGAACAGGGAGTGCATCCATCGCAGCGGATTTTACAAACATAACCGGCGAATCTGTTGTAACCCGATAGCCTTCCCGTGTGATGATGACCACTTGTCCCGCATCATTCGCCAGATTGACGACAACAGATTCTTCATGGCGAGCCGTGCGAAGGAAAACCTGCTTCTTTGGCCCTTCAAATAATGCCTTCGCATGAAGCGTGTCGAGTGTCTCGCTGAAGGCTTGGGTTGGGATGGCAGCCTGCCGATGTTGATAGTAGGTCTTTTTTAACCATAATCGTGCAGCCGTAGAGGAAAGGGGGTAAGTGATTCTACCTTTTTCCTTCTCTTTAATCGAAATAAACGTACGGCTGAATGAGTCGTGAAATAGTTCTACGCCCTCCATCTCTTCGATTAAGCCGAGTAGAATCCCAGATACTGATTGTTTGGTATTGTTCTTTACACCTCGTTCATCGAATTTCTTTGCGATTGCGCCTTCCATTGCCGCATCAATTTCTTCCAGTGCGTTCCCCTCATACCCAGCAGGCAACCCACTGGCGATGAGTTGTTTTACGAAATCGCGATCTTTTGTATGCGCTACGATTTGTGCGATGAATTTGATATTAGAGTCGTGAGTGTCGTGGCCCTTGAAATATTCCGGGTAATGTTCGCTCTCAAAGCATGTTTTGATCAGCTTTATAGAAATTGAGGGTATCATCTTATTCTCCGATCAGAGGGAGTTGATTGAAGTCCATCTCGTGGAGCGGTGTACCTATCCAGCGGTAAGGCTGCTCAATGTCCGGATGGATGCTGGGTGGAATGACACAGAGTGTTCTTTGTAACAGAAATTCAGCCACTTGACCGAAGGCAGCATTCTGTTCACCTTTGACCTTATATTTCACCTTGGCTTCGAGCGGGGTGAAACGAACGAAATACACTGCACCTTTTTTACCGACACGTCCGCACGATGGGTTGCCCAGCAATGCTCGCCCTAAAGGTACATATTGATCGTGGTCAATATCCAGTGCGCCTAACAAGGTGCCATCTGGTAGCGGAGTGCCCATTAGCAGACCAATATTGTAATGCCCGTATTGCGCATCCCATTTCTCTACCGTTCCCGGCGGTAATTCCGAGTCCGGAAGTTGCCACCCTCTTTCTTTACAGGCTTTGCCGAGCAACTTGCCCGTTCTGCTATCTGCGCCGGGATATTTTAGTGGTCTTGGCGAGAGACCGAGGTCACGATAGATTTTTGCCCATGTGCCGAAGGGCCTAGTAGAATCTGTCATGGCCTATTCCTCTATGCCCATAGCCTTGAACACGTCGCAGATGCGAACGAGTTTCCGGCCATTTTGTAATGTTGAAAATTTTACCAATCCGTCTTTTACTGCACGCTGCAGTTTGGGATAGGTGATATCGGGTGAACCGATTGCATCAACGACTGCTTGGATGCACATCGGGCGTTTTTCGAGGGGTAGTCTTTCTATGGAAGTTTGTTCCGGTGTTGGGGACTCCGGCAATTCTGATACAGCTAAACGCATGATAAATTCCTTTTATGAAGGAGCACATGCGCTGACGAATTCCTGAAAGACGGACAAGCGCATGTGAACCTGGTTAAGTAGGTGATGCGCTTTTCCAACCGGTGGTAATGGAGCCGTATTGAATGCGATTGCCAAATCGCCGAGACGAAATCCGCAGTAAGTTAAATATCGGTTGGCTTCCGACTCTCCTGCTCCACTGATCGTCTCAATAAAAGCATGCTACATATAGCCAACGGAAAAGTTTTGTCAAATGAAAAGCGGTCGGAGGTCAAAAATTGCATAGATATATCATATGCTTAGAGAATGATTTTTTGTCATTGCTGTGCACGCAGATGCAACCCTGTGCAATGGGGTGCGCTCACTTGAGATACTTTTAATCAGTGGATAATGAATAAATTTTATTACCATTGAGGTCTAACTCGCTGGTGTCTTCTACACCATAAAAGCTATTTGGCCCCCCGCGCCATGTATCGCTATTCCATTTAGTAGCGATAATGTTTTGCCAATCCCCAGAATCTTGAATCTGTACATTGGTGCGCATGGTAGAATTTAAATATGGATTTATACTATTCTTAGGAAACCATTTGGTGGTTATCGAATTCAAAGTGATTTTATTTTGGGGGCTTCTGTTTTTTATGGCACCCAATAAATTTGCTTCAAAGAAATTTGCGTTCTTGAGGAATAAATCGGCGGCGTTACAGCAAGATTTAAAATTATTGAGGTGTAAGAATTCGTTATCCGCATATCCAAAGACAAGCCCACATTTCTCTGCAATGTCTTTTAATTCTCGAAGATGAGGTAACTTGTATTTTGCAGGCAAAACGTACTCTCTGCCTGACCTGGTTGCCCCGTTTCGGACATAAAATGCTTTCCCATCAGGCATAATTTTATCAAGGGCATTTGATTGGTTTGAATTCTTCTCAATCGGCCATTTAAGATATTCTACACTGATATGTTTAGCACCGGCTGAAGCAATTCTTTGTATCAAACTGCTAATGTGCGGTTCTTGTGTTGGTATGATCGGCTGTAGTCTTACAGAAACGTTGATGTCAGACTTTGCTAGCTTAGTAATTAAAGCTAACCGCTCCTCTATTGAAGACACCCCTTTTTCAAGTGAGGCAGCTAATTTTGGTTCAGCACCAGTCATAGAAATTCTGACATAATAATTGCCGTCTTTTACCAGGCCTAAATATTCGGGATCCCCAATCAAAGTTCCTTTAGTACTGAAGACAATTGGATAGTTGTGTTTATTGGCGACTTGTAAAATTGTCTTTGTGATGCCCTTGGAGGCCTCCCAAGGCGAGAATGGATCAGTCATTCCGCCGAGTTGAATAGGAATGCGCTGCTCAATCATTTCATCCAAAGCGCTCTTGATAATGCCGTCTTTGACCCGCTCCAAGCGAGCACTAAACGCAGTAGTGCTAGCAGATTCTGCTTCTGGTTTTGTTACATTTCCGCCTCTGGATTTTGCGAAGCAAAATGCGCAGCCAAATTGACAGCGATTATAGGAATCTAAACGAAGGGGAATGCTGCAGAAGAATAACTGACTTGTAAGGCTTAAAGAGTGTTTATATGAACTCATCAGTTACGATGCCGTGAAAAGGTAAATCACAACAGATATAATATTTTGGACAACTACGTAAGCCAGGAGGGCAATTGCAGCATAAAGTCCTAACCAAGTCACGGTTCTCGGCTTTGGGTGGGAATCAGCCCATCTCGCATATATTTCCCAGAAAAGTTCTCGCTCGCTGGTTATATCCTCTTTTGAGGACATGCAGACTTCATATTTCTTGCCATTGTATAAGAAGCGCCAAATCGTCCCTCTTCCCTCAACAACAGGCTCATCAAAAATCTCACTAGAATCATCAATTACATTAGCAAGATTTTTTGCAATTAATCTTTCGGCCAACATTATCTCGCCACCGCTATCTTCATATGAATAGTAGAGTTCCCAAACAATCCATCTAGGAGAGTGGTTGGTGGATTTATAGGAAGCGAAATCGTGATAGCGTTTAATAAAATTGGGGCATTTCCAATGATAGGTAATGTAGGAAATAAAGAAGCAGAAGGAAGAGACCCATAATACTTCCCATGAAAAGGGAAGAGACGCCTGGATCGGAATACTTCTTTCACCGATAAATATAGTATCTGGTAATTTATGAAGCGCCTTTACTACTACGGGAGTAATCGCAAACCAAGTGATGAAAAGTTTAATCACCCCAAGAGAGAAGAAATCTCGTAATTGCTGCCAATGTTTTAGGAAAGCAGGAGAAGACATATTCGCCCTCATACTAATTAAATTTGGCACCTAATGTAGGATGAACTGTCAAATTGTCCATTACTTACGAAAATGGTGGAGGGGGAAGGATTCATAATATCTGAGTAACTGACTGATAAATAAATTATAAGCGCTTCATAAAACACATGGATACCCCTGTAAGTCCCCCGCACTGGATCGACAGGAATGAGCGGCTTCATTTCTTCTTAAATTTGGAGTGCTTCTTAGGTTTGAAAATCTTCATAGATTTGGAAGGTTGAGCAGCTGAAGGAATATCTTGTGCAGCCTTTGCTTTCTCAGGAGGAGCAAAATCTTCAATAGCCTGGAAGACGTTCCAAAGCTTATCAAGCTTAACATGCTCTTCAAGATAGTCAGCATAAGCTTGTTCAGCATTTGTGAGAAGCTGGTCATAAAAGACTATTCTGGCATTTACAGCTTCTAATGACTTTGTAACGCCAGCAGCTCCAGTGCTTGTCTTGTACTCTGGAGGCTCCTTACCTAAGACACAAATGATCTCAATTGGGTAGCTAGCGAAAGCGGTTTTAGATAATGCCGCCAAAGCTCCATCCCGATACTTACGAATCTGTGCAACTAATTTATCGACTGGAACAGAGACGGATGATCTTTTCAATTCTACGATCACATGTTTTCCAGAAGTAGTTCTGTAGCCAATATCGATTCGATCCTTGGCATCTTGTCCTTTAAGAGCCTTTGTATCTGCCTCCAGAAACTTTCGTACTAAAGTTTCAGCATGCTCTGTCCCCTTAGCACGTTCCCAGCTGGGGTCTATCAACCAAAGATGTGTATAAATATAATCGCGCAAGACCAGCTCTTTTTCATCGCTTTTCAGCTTCTCTTGAAGCGTCCTAATAACCTTGATGCGTCCTCGAACAATCTGACCGTAATAACTGCGCTCTAGATCATCAATGCTGCGGAAAATTGAAAGGACTTCATCAAGATTGTCATCTTTCATGTCGTCAAGGCGATCCAGCGCGTCGCGATGCCTATAGCTCTCGAACGCCAGAATAGAAGCTTTCAGTAATTCCTTTTTGTCGTCGTCAGCAGAGCGTATGGTATTGAGCCTGCCTATCCAACGTTCTGCTCTCTTCTTAGTGTCACCCTGCAAGTCTTCTAACCATGCCGAAACAGCAGGGACGCTAAGCGCAATCTTTGTACCATCCGCGCGCCGCCAATCACTCCAACGGTTTGCTACATGACGCAATTCAGACAAAATAACTGCTCTGAGTGCCTCGAAACGCGGATCATCTTGCTTAAGTGCTTGCCGACTACTTGTCGCAATATCGCCTTGATCGTCTATATCCAGCTCTTCACATGTTAGCTCACCGATGACATAATCGGCATAAATTTCCTTCTGCGCGAACTCATCTAAAACGTCTTCCTGAGCCATTTTACCGCGCATAAAAATTGCGATTCGGTTCAAATTGTCGCCTTCTTCATCTTTGAGCTGGTGAGGAACAGTGACTGTCCCGATCCAACCCGTGAGCTTTAATCCAGCAGCTTTAAGCGCAGCTGAGATTACTGCTGAACGATTTTCTGCTGGGCGCTTGAGATTCTTGCAAGTCTTTGCGAAGTCGTCACCATCACCATAAGTCCAAAGGTATTCTAATGCATTTTGATAGCCTCGATCCTCTGGAGTTACAGCTTCACCATTGATTTCTACTGCAAACTTGAATTTGGGCCCGATTATAGAGAACCGACGAGCTACACGTCGTTTCAAACCTTCAACTGTCATTCCTGATAGGGACTTCGAGATGCCGCTTAAGACGATTCGCGTGCCTTGCTTAAGATCGGCGGGTGATTTTGTAAGTTCATCTGGCGTATATGAACCCTCGGATTTACCAGTAATAGCTTTTTTAATTACTTCACGATCCATTTTGAACGAAGTGCGTTCGCCATTCCCAATCGTGTGAACTTCAGCAATCTGGGCGATCGAAAAAATAGACAACTTCCCGATGCCTTTTCGCCCCATTGGCGCACGGCCCCCAGCTGTCTTCTCGCCGATTTCATCGCGTCGACGAAATCCAACGGTAAGGAAACGATCGATTACTTCATCTCGATTCATTCCATGACCATCATCCTCAATTGTGATGGTTTCAGCATCTTTATCGATCGTAACCTTAACTTTGTGAGCATCCGCATCCCAGGCGTTGGCGACTATCTCCGACAATACTGCTGGAATATTGCTGTACAGATTGATTCCTAAATGCTCCAAAGCATTTAGGCTTATAGTCATTGCAAGGGGACGTTTAGCCATTAGCTTACTGCCTGTATATGATTCCGCACCGCTTGAGCAATCGCGCTGCCGAGTTTAACAGGAACCGCATTGCCAATCAATCGTCCAACTGTCTTAAGCCGCACGGGTTGGCCTGGCTTTACAAACTGATAATCTGCTGGGAAGCCCTGAAGAAGCGCCCCTTCACGTAATGATAGTGCGCGCAACTGCTCTGGGTGACCAAATCGACCATTGCCAAAACCAAAGAACTGCGTGGTGATTGTTGGAGATGGTTGATTCCAGGTCATTCTGCCATAGACCGAGGAATAGCCCCTCCCTGCATCTTTTGTATGACATCTCGTGACCAAGCCTGAATCCCAATCACGCCAAGTACCCCCTGGCTTAGAGGAGCGAATGCGCTTTTCGTTTAGCGCTGAAAGACGACTAGCTCGATGCAGAGGATCACGTTCATCCCATTGCCCATGACGAAGTGAAGGCAGATGACCAATTTCGTCCTGTACGGTTCGATGCGTCTTAGAATGCGTTTTTTTAGGCAGTGAAATCGGGCCAAGGCGGGAGGCGAGCAATACCAAACGCGAACGTGTTTGAGCTAAACCATAATCTGGTCCATAGAGGACGTCATACGCCACTTCGTAACCAGCTCTCTTTAGCTGTGAAACAAATGCCTGAAATACTTTACCGCCCTTGAAATCAACTAACCTTGGTACATTCTCCATAGAAACTACATCTGGTAAGACCTTTACCACTAGGTTGCCAAAACATCTCAAAAGCTGCCACTTGGGATCATCGTTCTTTTGATTATACGTCGAAAATGGCTGGCATGGCGCGCACCCTACCAAGACCTTTATCTGACCAGGTATGAAAAGCTTGTTGATGTCAGATGCGGTAACATCCGTAATACTTTTACGAATGAGTGGGGCTTTATTGTTGTGCTCAAAAGCAAACCGGCATTCTTCGTCAACATCAATGCCTGCTGCGATCTTGAAGCCTTTTTGATAGAAGCCATGCGACAAGCCACCTGCACCACAGAAGATATCAACCACTGAAGCCTTTATAGGCGATTTGCGTTTCGATGTTCTTGACGCTGATTTCGTCGATCTGGGGCGGGCCTTAGTCAATGGTCTATCCTCCAAATAATGTCTTCTTGCTTCCTGCGGAGCCTATGGCTCGCAAGTCCGTTTCATTCTAGCGAGTTAAGCTGTAGGTGCATCAACTTTTTACACATCTTCTCTTTGCTTGCTTCACTGTAGGTAGCCCTGTTGCAGATACGAATGCATCCGAGCCTCGCCTATTCACTAGCACCCCTTGCGCCCACTTGGTACTCCTCACTGTACGGTAGAGTTCAGCCTATTGCGCTCTTTGCAAGTTCAAGTTTAATAGCATCCTTAATGCCTCATCGTCACTAATTTCGACTGGCCAGCCGTAGGCGGCGGCGACGGCTGTATCAAGTTCGCGGTGGGCATTATCGAGCCATGCTGGGCGCTGATTATAGAGTTTGGTAAGGGTGCGCTTCTTGAGTTCTTCTGCTGCGCGCGGGTCTTTGGGCAGGATGCGGTCGGGGTAGCCCTCTACCACCTCTGGCTTTCTTACCACGAGGTCGGGCGGATTCAGCCAATTCTCACGCAGCTCATTCAGTCGTTTGGCGGCGACGGCAATCGCCATCGCGCGCGGGTCTGCAGCATAATCAGCGGCGGCAATGTTTGGCGTTAGCCCCTCCGGGAAGGGGAATGTCTCAAAAATACTTGAAGTACTATAAGTTGGATCATTGCCTGCCCCAATTCTTTGGCATTGAGCAATACTCCAAAGCTCATGAAATCTAGAATGCATGATACCAAAAAAAGCATCGTCATCACGGGCAAAAACTACAAGTTTCTGGTCAGGTAAAACAGAAGTGCTCAACCAAGAAAAAATACGATGTCTAGAAACCATCGGGGTGGCAAGCGCCCTTTTTATACCAGACAAAGACTTACGCATTGCTGGACGACTTTCTCCATACCTCCACCAGTACTCGCGATGATTTTCTCTCCTTACGGCAAAAGAGCCATCCTTATTTAGACGCAATCTATGCGGTTTAATGTTTTGCAATGCATATTCAAAAGGTTTCTCAAATAAAGCTGCCTCATGTTCCGACATTTCTGTACCAAAGTCTACCACCCAACGCACGGGAGAAGTGCCAACAAAATCAGACCCATTCATAATTCTTTTTATGACAAAGCTGTTAGAAATGCCGTGAACGTTATTTGGTAATAATAGCCACTCATGTGCAGCTTGATCTGAAATTTCAAACTTACCAACTAGGACTACACCAACATAGCTGCAACGGGCATTTTCAATTAGTTTATGACTCAGGGTGATATCTATGCCTTTGCCTGACTGGTTGCTTGATAAATTGGTGTAAATATCTGATTGGGCCACACCGTCTAATGATCTGGAAACGGTTGCAGAATATTTCTTATCCGCAAAACATATTGTGGATACCCTTAGTGATGCCCCATCAACAACCCATGGTTCATTTTTCCATGCGTTAAAAATGATGGCATCATTTGATAAATTATCGAGAACAACTCTGTTTTTTCCTCCAACAATTGTTTTTGTTGTAACAAGCCCTGCGTATTTTGTAGCAGATTCCTTGATAGCTTGGTGGGCTTTGGCAAACCAATAACATACCAAATCAGCACCGCCTGGGACACGACCCTTATATATTTTTCTTAGGATAGAGACATATTCTTCACCTAATCCTCGAATCATCTTTTTATCGCCCAAAAATGGCGGATTACCGATGATAAACTCGGCTTCTGGCCACTTCGCTTCTGTGCCATCTGCATTCAGCACCGCATCACGGCACTCGATGACATCTAGTGGCTTGAGGATAGGATTTTTGGAGATATCCAATCCTTTCGCGCGATGCCATTGAATGTCACCAATCCAAATGCTCACCCGCGCCAACTCCGCCGCGTAGGGGTTTATTTCGATGCCACGTAGCACCTCGGGGCCAAGCAGGTTAAACTCACGCGGCAACCCCAGCGCCTCGCATTCCAGCTGCACTCGATATTCAAAATCCTTGAGCGTTTGCAGTGCGAGATAGAGGAAGTTTCCGCTGCCGCAGGCAGGGTCGAGAACACGGATGGCATTGATGCGATCCATGAATGCACGTTTTAATTTTTCGGCTTGATTGCGCTGCTTGGTTTTCGTGGCAGGCGTTTTAGCTTGCTCATATTTCGTGAGCGCATCGGTAATGGCTTGTTTCTGCTCAGCCCATTCGCGTTCCAGCGGTTCCAGCACTGTTGGGCGGATAATCATCATGATTTTTTCATGATCGGTATAGTGTGCACCAAGCTGACTGCGCTTGCTGGGGTCAAGCCCACGCTCGAACAATGTGCCGAAGATAGACGGGTCAATCGCTGACCAGTCTTTCATGGCGGCATTAAGTACCAGCTTGATTTGCTCGGTCGTCAGCGGCAGTGCTTCGGAATCATTGAATAAGCCGCCGTTGAAATAATCAATCCGCTGGAAACCTACGAGGCCGCCTTTTTTCATGGCGGTGAAAAGCTGCTTGGCGAAATCCTGAAACTCATTCGGCTTATACACCGAGATTTTGAGCATTTCAGTGAACATATGGTTTGGCAGCAGTTCCACATCCTCGGCAAACATACAGAACACGAGGCGGTTGATGAAATGTGCAACGGCGTGTGCTTCATGCCCCTTATCGCGTAATTGCTGCGCCAGTGTTGAGAAATCTCTGGCAATTTCTTTGGTGAGTGCGTCGCGTGTGCGGCTGGGCTTTAACTGTTCGGGATTAGAGAATACGTTTTTGAGCAACTGGCGCTTGTTCGCATCAAGTAAGTCATCCAGCGTGATAGTATGCTTCTCCTGAACCGTGTTGGTGAAGTTGGTGTAGATGATGATGCTTTGCATATCGCACACCACCAAAAGCGGTGGATTCTCTAGCGCGATTGCGTATTGTTGGAGCTGTTGAAACGCGGCATCTAGGTTGCGATCTTTGCCCTTATATTCCCAGCCGAAATGCCCCTTTTTCCAAACATCCGCCCAGCCTTTGCCGCCGTTGGACTTCAGCGCCCCGCGCTCAAAGCAATAAATGTCGCCTAGCTGGTCGGCATCAGAGGGGTTGGGCTCGTCAAGCAATAGGCATAAATCAAGGAAATGCTGCTGTGAGCCTGCGCGCTCAGTGAGCTTTGATTTCTTCCATTTCTCGATGAACTGCTCTGGTGTCATGCCGCGACGATAGTGACGCAGATGCGTTCATGCAAGCGCACTTATACCTAATTCATTGACCTGGCCAGCGATTCGCCTAATAATGATAGCGCGGACGCAATAGCAGCCGTGGGGCATTGTAACCCCTATCAAGTGCGGTCTCAGTGCACCGCCAAGCACTCCTCAACCAGTATGGTCGAGGAGGCGCATGTGTATGTTCAGGTCTCACGACTAAAGACGTGCGCGACCTTTCACTTGATAGGTTTACAAACTCCCCGATCACCAGATGGGGGAGCTATGAGAGTACTTTTAATACTGCTTTTGGGCATTACTATTTTGAGCTCAATATACTACTTGGAGCCCCAAAAGCTTGGTAAGCATAACAATTCCACTGTTCAAACCATAACAAACCATAACAATGTTCAGTATCGTGCAAGAAATATATGCCTCCAAGTAACGTTTGAGAGTAAGCCCGAGCTTATTACAGCAGAAATCAAAGGTGTTAAGCTTGAAGCTTATCAGGGCGGCAAAGCTGACCGAACTCCATATGTTCTTCATTCGGCATTATATTCAATGCATCTTGCAGAGCCCGATGCAGCTCAAGGGCTTGAAGATACGGCTTCGGGAGAATTAACAGGCTTTGGAGGCAAGCTTGTTTACAAAAAGAGAACAGAGATTATGGGGCTGTCTGCGATAGAAAGCCAAGTTATCGCAAAGCATCAAGATAAGACATTCTTGAGAACTACCCTCAACCTTATTCTGGGCAATCAGCCAATCACTATCAGTATGATGGAGCCTGATAAAAGTGCTTCCAAAAGCAGTGTGGAAAAACTCAGAGGTTATTTGAGCAAATGTTAGTTCCACAAAGGTTAAGAGGTGATGAGGCAATATGAACTGGGCAGAAATACTGATTGCCATTATCTTTCTGCCAATCGCCTTTTTCTTGTCGCTGATGATCCCTCTCGGAATAATAGAATTCGTCAGACGTAAGAAAGGGGAGAAGTTTGCAGATCACCCTGTTCTAATATTTGGTATTGTTCTCATCATGTACTTAATCGGAGCCCTTACAGAGGTGATATGACCCAGAGCATTATGATGGACTGCCTCACAATCAAGCAATGTGTGGATCTGACCAAAGACGAAGATCGCAGGGCACAAATTGAGCAGATCCAAAACGAGCTTCAGAACTATGATCGTACTGAGTTAATCAAACAGTTAGCGCAGAATATATTCTGGAATCGCGCAGCGTTTGAATTGCAGGAAAAGACTATCAATACTCTTTTGGAGTTAGAGATGGTCTGGAAATCTGAGATCAATGACATAGAGTTGAAAGAACGCCTCAGCGAGATATTGAGTTCTTTACACTCACAAAATCAGTTTCCAAGGCCGTAGTAAGTAATTTTATCCTGTTTTCTCGGTTTGAGCCTGAGCAAAAGGCATAGCTGCCCTAGCCCATTGTCCGAAGACGTTGGAGGGCAGCAAGCCTTTCTGCATGGATATCTGTTTCCTTCGGAATCGCCGTCGCAGTTAGGCCCATATGGTCAAGATGTTTGCCATATGGTTGTCAGTTCAGGGGAACATCTCCCCCCATAGCGAGGTCTGGCGTTAGCTGTCTCTGTGGTTTTGCTATGATCTCATCCATCACCACTTTGAACATTACACCGGATCGAGCTTTCGGACGCATGAGTGTAATGTCTACTTCTGACAACTTATGTGGTGGTTTTTGAGGCTGCGATCTGTTCTGCAACCCAGTGATCAATAACAGTGCTGATCCAGCGTTTAGAGCGTTTGCCTACACCAATTGGTCTTGGGAAATTCTGCTCTTTCATTCGGGCATAGATTGTAGATCTTGCCAATCCAGTTTGCTCAATAACTTGATATATTGTGAGTAATGATTCAGTCATATTTCCTCCTCTTAAAAGACCGTATTGGAAGAAGTATGAGCAAATGAATCCAGAGAATACTGGAGCACCTATTTCTTGGGATTTTTTGGAGCAATCTCTTTTTCAAATTCAGGAATTATTCTGTTGCCGTATTCTTTCTCGAGTGCCTTGAGTACTATAACGATAGGACTCTTCTTTGCTTTGAGGTAATTCTGATAAAGAGCTTTTGCTGTTACATGACTCCATTGCGCAGTCTTGTTCAGCTTCTGACATATTTCCAAGGGCTTTTTGCCTGACTTGCTGATTGCATCGCGTACTTGGAAATAAAGCAGAATATATTCTGCACTCTCATCTTTCCGGCCAGGCTTCTTCCTGTACTCAATTTGAAGGCCAGGGACATAATCATTGGCGAGTGCCATAGCAAGATGTAGCCAACGATTTTCACCGGCTTCAATATTGTATTCTTCAAGTAGTAACAAAAAGCGACGTGAGCGCTCAATTGCATGGCTAGGCATTGCTTGAATGAACTCAGCTTTTCGTTGAGTGTAGAACTCTTCAGTGGTTCCATCAAAATTCAAAGGGGGCACCTCAAATTCTTTTTTGTAAGCAATAATAGGTCTGTTGAGATCTTTCGCTTTATAACGTCTGGTTTTTTGAGGTTCAGAGGGCATTGGAATGCAATCCCATATCTTCAAGTTTATTGCCCCACCATTCCATCATCTTCCGACGTGCAGGCAAGTGTTCTGAATGATCATATGCAGCCCGTACGCGGTTGCGTTCCTGGTGTGCTAACTGACGTTCGATAACGTCTCTCTCAAATAAACCACTTTCATTTAGAATGGTCGAGGCAGTTGCACGCAGTCCATGCACAGTAGCTTTATCTTTATAGCCCATGCCATATAATGCGTAGAGCATGGTATTATTGCTGATTGGTTTATGATGTCCTTGTACGCTGGGGAAGACCCAGTCATAGTTACCTGTCAAACGTCGCAATATTTGCAGTACGTTTAATGCCTGAGCAGACAATGGAACAATGTGCATTGTCTTCATTTTCATTCGTGTAGCAGGGATACGCCATTCCTTCTTTTCAAAGCTGATCTCATCCCATCGAGCTTGCCGCAGTTCATTTGTGCGTACAAACGTTAGCAGCATCAATTTAAGCGCTCGTTTTGTTTGATCGCTGCCTTGATACGCTTCCAGTGTCTTTAAGAACTCTGGGAGGTCTTTTTCTTCCAAATGTGCATGATGCTCTGTTTGAGGAACCTTTAGGAAGCCCCTTAAATCAGTTGCAGGGTTACGATCTGCACGTTCTGTAACGATGGCATATTGGAAAATCTTGCCGCAAATCTGCACAGCCCGATGTGCAAGTTCATAGGCACCGCGGTCTTCGACCTTACGTGCCATCTCAAGCAGCTCCTTGGCAGTAAGCTTACTTATTGGACGATGGCCTATTCTCGGAAAAACATCGTTCTCTAACCGCTGCAGAATTTGTTTCGCATAATAGGGTGACTTCTGTCTGCATTGATTTTCATGCCATTCTCGAGCAATGTGTTCGAAGGTATCCCGATCTTTTTGGATGGCGATGCGTCTTTGTTCTTTACGATGCTCGCTGGGGTCGACCTCTTTATATTTGAGCTTACGAGCCTCGAAGCGACGCTCTCTGGCATCTGCAAGGCTTACTTCTGGGTAAACTCCAAAGGCTATGCCTTTCTCTTTATTCAGGAAGCGGTATTTGAAGCGCCAGTACTTACGACCATTGGGCTTCACCAGCAGATATAGGCCATCTCCATCGGAGAGCTTGTAGGCCTTTTCCTTTGGTTTTGCCTCACGGATCTGGCGGTCAGTTAGTCTCATTTGGGGGTACCTCCATTTTAAACCACTGTGGATGGGGGTACTTTTTGAAAAAAGTCCCCCCAAAACCATCTGGATTGTAATAGAACTTGAGAGAACTTATCAGACAAACAATGCCTGGTCTACCGCAGTTTTGCTGGACTTTCTTGGACTCTATTAGACTTCTTTGGAAGCTAAACTGGTGGAGGGGGAAGGATTTGAACCTTCGAACTCCTAAGAGGGCGGATTTACAGTCCGCTGCCATTGACCACTCGACCACCCCTCCACACCAAGCCTTTTCACCGAAAAGGGACTTTCTGCTAAGCCAATATCGACTGGTTGTCAATATTTAGGGATTGCTAGGGATGTAATATCTGCAAAACTGGCGCAAAACCTAGCGATGTTACCCTAATTGCTGGCCTTGGCTAAGTAGCCTTGAGATAGCGGATGATGCCGTGAGCGGCGGCGACTCCTGTGCTAAAGCAAGCCTGAAGAAGGTAGCCGCCTGTGGGCGCTTCCCAGTCGAGCATTTCACCTGCGGCAAATACGCCTGGTTTTGCGCGCAGCATATAATGTTCATCCAGTGCGTCACGCGTGATGCCGCCTGCGCTAGAAATAGCGCGTGCCATGCCAGCGGTGCTGTGCAGCGTTACGGGCAATGCTTTGAGTCGCTCGGCGATTGGCGCAGTGGTGCGCATATGTTCGGGCGTGGTTTCGTGGAATAAGGCGATAGCAACGGGTGAAAAATTCGCGCTGCGCAGGAAGGAGCTGAGTGATTTATTGCCGCGAGAGGCGAGCTTCTTGCTTAGCGCCTCAGGGCTCATGCTGGGGCGCAAATCAAGCGTGATGGTGGTTTGTCCGTCACGGTTAATGGCATTGCGAATGGATGCAGAAAGCCCATAAATCGCGCCACCTTCGAGCCCGTTTGCAGTGATGATCGCCTCACCTTGATGGGTGGCGCCCTCATGCGTGATGGCAAGTGGCTTGAGCGGCGAACCTGCAAAACGCGTGCGAAAATAATCGGACCAATGTGTATGAAATCCGCAGTTGGTTGGTGCAAGCGTTGCCATGGGAATGGCTTGCTCAGTAAGTGGCTTTACCCAACCTCCGTCTGAACCTAGGCGCGGCCATGATGCGCCGCCAAGCGCAAGCAGGGTTGCGTCAGGGGTAATGTGCACTGCGCCTTTGGGCGTGTCGAAAGATAGTGCATCACCATGCCAGCCCAGCCAATGATGGCGCGGGTGGTAGGTTACGCCTAGCTGCTCTAAGCGCTTCAGCCACGCGCGCAATAAGGAGACGGCTTTCATCTTACGTGGGAAGACGCGACCACTGCTGCCAATGAACGTTTCTTCGCCCAGCCCGTCACACCATGCACGCAGTGCGTCAGGCGGGAAGGCGAGAATTGCGGGTGTAAGCCAATCACGCGCTGTGCCATAACGTGTCAGGAACTCATCGAGCGGCTCGCTATGGGTCAGATTTAAGCCACCGCGCCCCGCAATCAGTAGCTTGCGCGCTGGGCTTGGCATACGGTCATAGACGGAGACGTTATGGCCGTGCGAAGCCAGTTCTTCTGCCGCTATCAAGGCCGATGGGCCTGCGCCGATAATGGCAATGTTGCGCCTATTTTCCATGCGGATTTACGCTAAAGTAGCAGCGATGCTTGGTCAAGCAAGCTACGCACGAAATACTGGCAAATTGTGCTGCCCTATTCTATGTAGGTGTCACCGATGATGGAGACTTTATGAATCGCCTCTCTGCGCTTAGCATATTAGGGTTGCTTGGTATGTCGATGATGACGCCAGCCTATGGCTTTAAGCGCTCGATGATCGCGATTGATGGCTCGAGTACGGCCTATCCGATTACGGAAGCAGTGGCAGAAGAATTTCAGTTGGAGCAAAAAGGTGCAGCAGCCGTAACGGTTGGCATCGCTGGCACTGGTGGTGGTTTTAAACGCTTCTGCAAAGGTGATATTGATATTACGCAGGCCTCGCGCCCAATCTCTGAGGCCGAGATGCTTGCCTGCAAAACCAGTGGCATTGAATATATCGAGCTGCCCATCGCGCTGGATGCATTGACGGTTGCCGTAAGCCCAAAGAATAAAACACTTGAGTGTATTACCATCGCGCAGCTCAAGAAAATCTGGGAGCCTTCAGCTCAAGGCACTGTGCTCACATGGAAGGACGTGGATACGTCATGGCCCGATGTTCGCTTGAACCTTTATGGCGCAGGGTCAGATTCTGGCACCTTCGATTATTTTACTGAAGCGACGGTGGGTAAGGCTAAAGCAAGTCGTGGCGATTACACGGCGAGTGAGAATGATAACGTAATTGTCACGGGTATTGCTAATGACCCCTTCGCGCTTGGCTATATTCCATACTCCTATTATTCGGGTAATGCAGCACAACTTAAGCCTCTGAAAGTGGATGGTGGCAAGGGCTGCGTGTTACCTTCGATTGAGGCTGCACAAGACGGAAGCTATAGCCCGCTTTCGCGCCCATTGTTTTTATATGTTAGTAAACAATCAGCAGATACAAATATCGGTGTGCGCGATTTTATTCATTATTATCTGACTAAGGGGCAGCCGCTTGTTACCGAGGTGCATTACTTGCCATTACCTGCGGAAGTATATACAAAACTGCTCGCGCGGTTTGAGGCAAGAACAACGGGCACTGTATTTGGTGGGCATGCTGCGATTGGCGTGTCGATTCACGATATTATCGAGCGAGAGACGGTTCACTGATGACTATTCGCACCAAATCTGAGGTATTGTCGAAGCATAATCCGCATTACCGTGCGCGGCTGCGCCGTGATAAATTGGTAGCGGGTGCCTTGTTCGCGATAGCGCTTTCAGCGATTGCTATCACCATTGCGATTGCGGTGATTTTGTTGCGTGAATCTTTCGTATTCTTTGAGCAGGTGAGTATCGTTGATTTCTTGACCGACACGATGTGGACACCGCTTTTCTACGAACCACGCTATGGCATCATGCCATTGCTAAGCGGTACATTGCTTAGCTCTGCGGTGGCGATTGCATTTGCCCTTCCTATTGGTCTGATTGTTGCGGTATATCTCAGCGAATTCGCACCCATCCGCGTGCGTGAAACCGTAAAGCCTATTTTGGAATTATTGGTGAGTGTGCCAACGGTTGTGTTTGGTTATTTTGCACTGTTTTTTGTCACGCCTTTGCTGCAGCAGACACTCTTTCCTAATCTGCCAAGTTTTAACGTGCTCAGCGCTGGTATCGTGATTGGTGTGATGATTATTCCCTATATCAGCTCACTCAGCGAGGACGCGATGCGTGCCGTGCCCATGGCGCTGCGTGAAGGCTCGTTGGCATTAGGCGCAAATCGTGTGCAGACCGCACTTAAGGTGGTATTTCCAGCCGCCGCATCGGGGATTATTGCAGCGATTATTCTTGCCGTTTCGCGTGCGGTTGGTGAGACGATGGTGGTAGCCATTGCTGCAGGCCAACAACCTAATCTGACCATTGACCCCACTGAGCAGGCGGCAACGATTACCGCCTATATTGTGCAGGTTGCGATGGGAGATTTGCCGCATGGTAGCATTGGCTACCAGTCAATTTTTGCTGCGGGCTTGACCCTTTTTGTGATCACCATGGCATTTAACATTCTCGCAGCGATTATGCGCCGCAAATTCCGTGAGGAGTATTAATGCGTCTGGGCGATAAGATTTTCAACATCGTTGGCTTTGCGGCAACCCTCGTTGGCCTCATTGTACTGGTGGTGTTGTTCGCTGACTTAATAACGCGTGGTGTGCCACGTTTATCGTGGGATTTCTTTACGCATTTCCCTTCGCGCCATGCGGAACGTGCGGGTATTTTATCGGCATGGGTGGGCACATGCTTGGTGATGTTCGTTACGGCTTGTGCTGCTATTCCGTTTGGTGTTGCGGCGGGCATTTACCTCGAAGAATATGCGCCTAAGAACTGGCTTACCAAAGTGATCGAGATGAACGTGACTAATCTCGCGGCGGTTCCCTCGATTGTGTATGGCTTGCTGGCGTTGGGGTTGTTTGTCTATACGCTGGATTTAGGGCGCAGTGTGTTAACTGCGGGATTGACGCTTGGGCTTTTAGTGATGCCAGTCATCATCGTGGCGACGCGTGAGGCGATTCGTACGATTCCCACGGGGATACGTGAGGCAGCGTATGCGTTGGGCTCGACCAAATGGGAAGTCACCCGCCAACATGTCGTGCCGTATTCGATGGGCGGCATCATTACGGGCGTTATTATTGGTCTGGCGCGCGCGGTGGGCGAAACCGCACCCGTCGTGACGATTGGTGCACTTACCTTTATCGCATTCTTGCCCTATCCGCCACTTGGTACAGAGGCGCCCTACGTATCGTTCCAATGGCTGCTGGATCCATTTACCGTGCTGCCTATTCAGATATTCAACTGGGTTTCACGCCCGGGAGAAGACTTTGCAGCAAACGCAGCAGCAGCAGCCTTGGTGCTGATGGTTTTAACGCTAGGTATGAATGCAATCGCGCTCTATTTCCGCTACCGCATTCGCAAGCGCCTACAGTGGTAAGACGCTAAAGAAGCTTCTCGATTGCTTCAACGATACGCGCATCATCTGGCGCAGTGGTAGAGTGGAAATAATCAACCAGTTTGCCATTCTTATCGACCAGATATTTGTGGAAATTCCACTTTGGTGCGGTGCCAAACCCTAACACTTCATAGGCGTATTTATAGAATGGGTGCGCCTTATCGCCCGAGACGATTTCTTTTGAAGCCATCGGGAATGTGACGCCGTAATTGCGTTTACAGAATTGCGCGATTTCCTCATTGCTTGCAGGTTCCTGTCCACCAAAGTCGTTGCTTGGCACGCCGACGATTACCAAACCCTTATCTTTGTATGCGTGATACAGTGCCTCTAGGCCTTCATATTGTTTAGTAAAGCCGCACTCAGATGCCGTGTTAACGACAAGCAGCACCTTGCCTTGAAATTGCTTGAGGGGCAGGGGTTGATTGCCCGTCAACGTCGTGAAGCTGAAATCGTACGCGCTGGCATTCGGGTTGCTGTTGGCTGCCGTACAGCCCGTGCTAAATAGTCCCATGATCACTCCTATAATTAGTCGTTTCATTGGTTTCCCTCCGTTTTTTTGGCAATCCATAGACGTATTCCATATGGCAGGATGCGCAGTAGTTTCAGCAAGCGCGTGAAGCCTTTGGGAAAGTGGATTTCGAAGCGCTTGGTGCGCAGACCGTCGGCAATATACTGTGCGGCGCGTTCTGGCGTGATAATCATTGGCATCGCGAAATTATTCTTATCGGTAAGCGGTGTGCGCACAAATCCTGGGTTGATGAGCTTGATGTCCAGATGGTTTGGCGCTTCCGCATGTAGGCTTTCGGCGAGGTTGATTATCGCGGCTTTGGTGGCGCTGTAGGGCTGGCCAGAAGGTAGGCCCGTATAGCCAGCAACACTACCACACAGTGCAAGCTGCGCGCGTGGCTGCGCAATAAGCTTCGGCAGCAACACATGCACCAGCTCAAACACGCTGGTAAGATTCACCTCGATGATGTCACGTGTTTGCTGCATATCAAGTTCGGTAAGTTTCATGGGCTGGTATAAGGCCGCCATAAAAATCACACGATGGATAGTGCCGCATTGCTGCCAGAGCTGTTCTGCGGTTTTTTGCAATGCTGTGGGGTCGTGTATATCGAGTGGGGCTGCAATATGCTGCGTGCCATGCTGCGCAACAAATTGGCCGAGCGATGCAGCATTACGTGCTGAAACAATGAGTCTTGCACCTTCATTTGCTAGGCGCTGCGCCAGCGCAAGGCCAATACCGCTTGAAGCGCCAATCACCCAGACTGTTTCGTTGCTATAGCGTGTCATTGTTTTTGCATGAATAGCGTTAGCTCTGCGACCGTGAATCCGAATTTTTTGATGTAGGAGCGATTAATCATCACGCCATCATTCATCTGCCACATCCAATCATCAAAGCTGACGCGGTAGGTTGCGCCATCGACATCAAGATCCATGCGATATGCCCATTGAATGGCGCTGCCGTTGCTAGCACCTCTCGCTTTGTCGATGATGTCGCTTGCCGTGCCTTCGTAGGTTCCGTCTGGCTGTTGTGTAATCGTCCAGACGCGCTGTTGGGTATTACCAGTATAGTAGGTGAAATCTTCTTTTAGCGTACCGACATTGCCTTCCCACGAGCCGTGCATGGTTACGTCAAAACGGCTGATGACGCGGCCACGCCAATCTTGCACAATGCCCCATGCTTTAATGGGCCCTGTGAAATAGGCTTTGAGGTCGGCCTTTGGCTCGGTGCCATCATAAAAAGCAAGTTCTTTGTTCATACAGCCGCTAAGCATGAGGATGGCTCCCAGCAAAGCGAGGGGACGTGTGAGTCGCATAAGTTACTCCTTCAGTGATACGTGTGGAAAGTGTCCATAAAACGGTGGCGGCAATAAGTTTAATGAGGCATGGAATCAAGGCGTAAAGCAAGCTTAGGGCGTTGAGCGCCGTTGGCGAATTTTGTGTTGCAGGGACAAATCCCGCCAAGTCCAAAACTAGTAAGGAAAAGCCTGAACTGAGTGCCAGTGCGGCTTTGGTCAAAAACGCTAACATGCCATAATGGGCGCTTGAGGTGTCGTGCTCTGGTTGTGCGTGAATTTGATCGGCGATGATAGAAGGCGGTAGTATTAGGTCTGCGCTAAAAGCGATCCCCGAGGTGATGCAGATGATAGCGTAGGGAATTAGCGCTCCTACTTCCAAAAAATATGCTCCAATAAAACTGATTACGGCTAGCAGCATAGACCATAGCCATGTACGGCATTTCCCGCAACGTTTGCTTATGGCTTGCCATATGGGTATGCCCGCGATGCCAGCTAAAAAGTAAAGTAGTAAGAATGCTCCCAAGTAGCCTTCGGCGCCAAGTAAATCACGCACAAAGAAAATCACTAACACGGCAGGAATGCTTGAAGCTAGCATGCTAAGTGCAAATGCCAGAAAGAACCATTTTGTAGTTGGCGTAAAACTAAGAAAGCCACTTAACAGTGCTGAAGTTACAGCTCTGGTGTTTGGTGATTCTGCCTGCTTACGCCAGCTACGAAGTAAGATTAGCGCGAGTATTAGCAATATCGTCAGCATGATACTTAGCACTGTGAAGGGTTGGTCGATGGGTAGAGAAGGTATCGTTACCGCGCACAATAAGCCAATAATTCCTAGCGATTCGCGCGTGCTCGTGATGCGTGTTTGTATGAAGGGGCTTGCACCCCACAATGCGCCCAAGCTATTCAGATTAATGCTCAGTATACTGTACGCGGTGGTTGCCAGAAACACAAAAACAATAAACCAAAGCAGTGCATAAGAAGCGGGCGGATGGAAGAGCGCAAAGAAACTGACTGCTAGAATGAGTGCAGCATATTGTATAATTCGCATGCGCCGGGTACCAAAACGGTCGCTCAAGGCACCAATTAATGGGTCTTGTATGGCATCTATAATACGCAGGCCAAGTAATGCTGCACCGACTGTGGCAAGGGATAGGCCATGCTTCGTAACATAAAAATCAGGTGCATGGAGATAAAGAGGTAAACCTGCGAATGCTAAAGGTAAAGCAAGTAAGCCATAACGCAGCAGCATACTATAGCGGTATGGCTTCATGCTCATTTGAGGCCTAAAAGTTGACGACGCAATGTAGGTTCTGAAGTGTTTTCTGCCAACCATATGTCAAAGAAATGCTTGCCAAATTCACGGTCTTCTAGCGCGCCTATCATCATATTATTCTTGTAGAACCGTGTGACGCCAGTTTGTGGTAAATAAATACCAACGATACTATCCCCTTCTTGAACATTCGGGAAAATCTGGCGCATTTCTGTCAGCCACAGGCTAAGTTTTGTCTCGCTCACGCCGCCTTGGGCACGCATTTCGTCGACAGAAATTGTTACAATATCCTCGCCTGCTGCTTCGGTTAAATAGGTGAGTTTTAGAGCAAAGGGTTTGCTCGCATCATAGCGCTTAGTTGGTGCGTATAAAGTTGCATCATACGCATCCCAAAACAGAACAGTAAGGCGGCCTGAGCCGACAATTTGTGCATTGGGAATGTACCGCGTCACCACATCTGCAAATGCAGGTGGTATGCTTAATATGGTTATAGAAAACACTAAGAATAACTTACGCATGTTGTAGCTCTAGCTGCATAACGTCGGTGCGGCCAACGGTGAAGCTGGCGATGCATGCAGCGAGATAAAAACGCCAGATACGAATGAATTTTTCATCAAAGCCCAACTGAATGACTTCGCTTAATCTATTCTCGAAGTTGTCCAGCCAGTGTTTCAGCGTGCGCGCGTAATCTTGGCCAAATGCGTGGCTGTCTGTGACGCGTAAATCGACTTGGCGAGCCTCACTTGCGAAGCGTTCGGGGCTTGGCAGCATGCCGCCCGGGAAAATGAAGCTGCGAATCATATCACCGCCTTTGCGGTAGCTCTCAAAATGCTTCTCGGCCACGGTGATGGTTTGGATAACCGCTCGTCCTTTATTGGCTAGCAGCTCTTTGATTTTACCAAAATAAACTGGCCAGTAACGCTCGCCCACTGCCTCGAACATCTCGATAGATACGATATGGTCATAGTTGCCGCGCTGGTGGCGGTAATCTTCAAGCACGATGTTGGCCTTATCGCGAAGACGTTCAGTTGCATAGGTGTGCTGGGCTTTAGACAGCGTGATGCCTTTGATGTCGTAATCGCCTTTCTCCATTGCGCGTTCGGCAAAGCCACCCCAGCCACATCTTACTTCGATCAGTGAACCTGATGACTGGTTCAAACGCTGGATAATACGGTCATATTTTTGGTGCTGTGCATCTGTTAGACTCAAGGCGCCATCGCCAAAGAGAGCAGAGGAATAGGTCATCGACGGGTCGAGCCACAGCGCGTAAAAATCATTACCTAAATCGTAATGCGCATGGATATTGCGCTGGCTGCCTTTGAGATTGTTGCGTTTGAAAAAATAGAAAAAACGAGTAACTGCGCGAGTGAAGGCGCTGCCATATATGTAGCGATTTAGCACCTCTTCGTTTTGCAGGCCGACCAATAGTAACGCGGTTAAATCGTCTGTATCCCACCAGCCATCGCGGTAGGATTCAGTGAGTCCAATATCGCCACGCTCTGCCATTGCGCTGACGGTGCGCCAATCACGAATATGCATAGTGCCATTGGCGCCTTGCTCGCTGCCTTTGAAGATGTAGCGCTTGCCGTCTGGCGTTGTAATGGTGAAGCTACCATAAGCAAGATGCTCTAGCGATTTCAGGAAGCGTTTTGTGATCGTTTGATGCAGCATAGCGTAAGTTTATATAGTATCTAGTTTGGCGGTTTGGGTAGGTTTTTGGAAACGGAGAGTTTCTCTTCGCGTTGGGAGGGCTTTACAATATAGTGAATCCCCTTACGGGCGAGCTTAATGGCTTGCCAATGAATGAGCGCAATGGTGGTGAGGGTAACGAGTGGATGCCGCCAGAACACACGTCTCAGATTGGCTCTGGTCAATGGTTCCAGCGAGCCAATGAGTGACGTCAGAAGCTGCTTTTCGCCATTCTCATGGGTATAATCAATCCAGATGCCAAGCTTTCCTTCCTGATGTGCAATTCGGAAATGATAGGTTCCGTGGCGTTCTAAAAAGGGCGAGACATGGAACAGCTTATCGGCATGTAGCCATTGATCACTGTTAATAGGCGAATGGTCATTATTAGCGCAGAAATAGCTATGGGTTTCGCCAAAGGTATTATTCACTTCGGACAACATTGCGCGTATATTTTGCTGCGCGTCCATACATATCCAGAAGCTAACGGGGTTAAATACATAGCCCAGCACGCGCGGCATGGTGACGAGTGTAATATTGGCAATCTCATCACTAAAGCCTTGTTGGGCTAGAATCGTACGTATCCATGTTTCAAGTGATGAACCGTCTTTAGCGCCGTGATCTTTATCATGAATGGTAAGCAAGCTTTTACGATTATAGCCTATGCGCCAACCATCATTCACTTTGGTAAGCTGTTGAAGCGGTAGTGCGAGATAGTAAGTGCCATACACAAATTGATTCACTTTGGGAAAAAGCCGCTTATGCATCACCTTCGCGGTGAAAATCTGTGGCGTTATTTCCACGGTATCTCCACTCCCATGGCGCGGGTGAGTGTGACTGCGCTGAGCAACCCATCTTCATGGAAGCCATAGCGCTGATAGGCACCACAATACCAGATGCGATCAGTGCCTTGAATATCCTTGATGTGTTCTTGTGCAATGATTGCTGCTGTATCAAATACGGGGTGTTCCAACGTGGTGCGATTATGCACAAGATGCTCTGCAGGAGGGCGCGAGGGATTGAGCGTAACAATCAGATTCGTCTTGGTGGGGAGGGTTTGTAGCCGGTTCATCCAATAGCTGAGTGATACAGCAGGCTTTGCGTCGCGGCGCGTTTCTGAGTGGTATACCCAGCTTGCCCATGCACCTTTATGCTTCGGCATAAAACTCTCGTCACTATGTAATACGACTTCATTAGGCTGGTAGCGTATTGCACCTAAAATGTTGCGCTCAGCCTCGGTCGGATTTTGCAGCATATGAAGTGCTTGATCGCTATGGCAGGCGAGAATCACCTGATCGTAAGTGGCGCTGCCACCTTGTGTGTCGCGGACTTCGATGCCCTGTGCCGTGCGGGTAATAGCGCTGGCGCCGCACTCTAGTTTGATGCGATCACGAAACGGTGCGGTGAGGCGCTTCACATACTCACGACTGCCACCATCCACCGTGTACCATTGTGGCTGATCGTTGACGCTAAGCAGCCCGTGATTATCAAAGAATCGTATGAAGCTGCGCGCGGGGAAGGCCAACATTTGTTCGAGCGGTGTGCTCCAAATGGCTGCACCCATCGCAAGTAGATAATAATGACGGAACCATGCACCCATTCTCAGCGCATCGAGGCATTCGCCTAATGTCACGCTTGGGTCTTTATCCAAAAATGCTTTGGATGCCTTATTGAAACGCAAAATGTCGGCAATCATGCGCAAAAATTGTGGGCGGAGAAGATTGCGCTTTTGTGCAAACAAGTTGCCGATCGACTGTGTGCCGTATTCCAGCCAGTGATGGTCGATGCTGGCGCCAAACGACATATCGCTCTTTTTGACGGGCACGTTCAGATGGTTAAATAAGCCCGTTAAAAGAGGGTAATTGCGGTAGTTAAATACAATAAAACCCGTATCAACGGGGATAGCGCCATCAGGCGTTTGGGCTTCAATTGTTCGGCTGTGACCGCCGATGTACGCGTTCTTTTCGTAGACGGTGATATCATGGTGCGGATGAAGAATGTAAGCGGCGCCAAGGCCAGAAATTCCAGAACCAATAACCGCAATTGACTGGCGTTGCATGAATACTCGTTGAGAGGTTTACCCCATCACATATAGAGTGCTGTGTTGTGCTAGGCAAGCGCCACAAGCTGCTTGGCAAGTTGATCGGCTTGCACGCGCAGTTCTGGAACGGCAGTGGTTTCAAGCAATTCACCAATCAGTAGTGGGCCGATGGCGTAAAGATGTTTGCCGACTTTGAAGCCATCCGTTTTGACGCCAAAACCTGTTTCATGTGCCGTTAATAATTGGTCGCGCAGTAATTGTTGCAGCAGTGGGTTACGCAAAGTCGTAGTACGGTATTCTTGGCCGATGCAGTGAATAGTTAGCGCCACTTTTGGCACGGCTGTCTTACGTGTGGCGATAATTTCTAGCTGTGTGTCGGCTTGTAATTGTGCCCAGATTTGGGGTGCCATGCGGTGGCGATGGATGTTCCAAAGACCGAAGTATTTATTCAAGAACCTGCGTCGCGCAGCAATGGTTTGTGATTTCCAAATAGTTTGCAAATGAGGGCGCAGACTGTCCACTACCTCTTGCCAACGGCGATGTGTCGCGGCACGTTGTTTGAGGGTTTGGAATGCGTTGATGAGCGTGGTTGGCAAAGGATCTTCCCACCCATATTTTAGTGGGTCTTTGAGGTGGGGTTGTGGAATTCTGCCACTGCGTGAAGCAAGGTAGATTTTGCCTTTAAAGCCACGGGCGCGCAGGGTGAGAAAGGCGTCCACGCCAGTAAGTCCTGCGCCTAGAATCAGCACCTGTTCATCATTGGTTGGCAAGGGATGCTCGAGCAATTCCCATGGGCTAATCGTGCTGCTCATGCTTTTTTGCTGCGCCGCTTCATTGCCCGTTGCCAGAACCACCTTGTGTGCGGATATGGTTTGAGTCGCTGTGGTAATCATGCGGTCTTTGCTGATCGCGGTGACCTCTTCCTCGATAAGCTCAATGTCGTGATCTTCATTATTCAATGCTGCGTCTAATATGAGGTCGATATAGTCGCCGTAAAATAAGCGCGGCACGAAGTCACTCTTTGTATAATGCTTAGTGTCAGGCTGGGTTGCGAGCCAGTCAACAAAATGGGTGGGTGCGTCGGGGAAGGCGCTCATATTATGTGCGGGGACGTTTAGCAGGTGATGGATATCCTCCGTGCTATAGGCTGCACCGCGTCCAACATTGCTGCGCGAGAAAAGTGCAATACGAAGCGGTTTTTGGGCGTAGCGCAAACAATTGGCTAGCGTGATAACGCCCGAGAAGCCGCCGCCAATAATTGCAATATCAAATGTTTGAGGCGTGGTATTGTTCATAACTCTCGAGCAGTTTGCTTGCAGGGATGCGGTTTTTCATGATCGCATAGAGTGCAGTAATTTCATTGCTTCCTGTTTTAGTGAACAGAAACGGAAAAATACCATGCAGTAAAATAGCGATGCCTGCCCATAACATGCGGCCCGACATACGGATGGTAAACCCTAAATGCTCAAGGTAGGTTTCACCCGTTGCTTTGGGGTGTTCGGTGAATGCCTCATTCAGCTTTGTAGTAACTTTTTGCGCCACTTCCTGCGCGATTCCCTTATATTCAGGTTTCATCGTTACCTCCTAATTACGTGCTCTTACTATTTTACCATGCGGTGCTTTCTCACCCGCCAAGTCGATAAATAATTCGGTCAATGACTCTGGTGTTGGTAAGCTGGTTGGGTCTTCGCCAGGAAAAGCCTGTGCGCGCATTTTGGTGCGTACGGCGCCTGGGTCAAGCAGATTCACTTTAATGGGTGTTTGCTTCACTTCTGCTGCATAGGTGAGCGTGAGATGCTCAAGCGCTGCTTTGCTGGCGGCATAAGGCCCCCAATAGGCAATAGGTGCTGCCGCCGCACCTGAAGTGACCATCACCACGCGGCCTGAAGCAGACATGCGAAGTAATGGGTCCATCGCGCGGATGAGTCGGTAATTTGCGGTCACATTCACCTTGAAAACGTCTTCAAATTCTATCGGCGCAGCATGGGCGAGGGGAGACAGCGAGCCAAGCATGGCCGCGTTGCCAATCATGATATCCAGCTTCTTGAAGCGCTCATAAATCGTGGCGCCTAGCGCATCAATCATGTCACCTTGGCGTATATCGAGCGGCACGAGAGTTGCGCTCGATCCTGTTATTCTGCGAATGTCGTCGTCTACTTCCTCAAGCCCGCCAACCGTACGTGCGGTGAGAATCACATGCGCACCTTCTTTGGCGAAGGCTTTGGCCACCGCAGCTCCAATGCCGCGTGAGGCACCTGTAATCAGTGCGATTTTACCGTTGAGACGCATTAGGCTACTTCTTTGACAAAGAGATCCGCTTGTTTACCACCAAGCCCCTGCTCATTATCGGTAAGGGCGATGGGGTATTCACCTGTGAAGCACGCGTCGCAATATTGAGGGATCTCGTTGTTGCGTTTGGCTTCACCCACCGCACGGTACAAGCCATCGATCGTCAGGAAGGCGAGGGAGTCTGCACCAATCAGTTCACACATTTCGTCGATCGTATAGTTAGCGGCCATGAGCTGCGAACGCTCTGGCGTGTCGACACCGTAAAAGCATGAGTTTGTCGTTGGCGGTGAGGCGATGCGCATATGCACTTCTTTTGCGCCAGCTTCACGTACCATGGCGACGATTTTTTTACTAGTCGTGCCGCGTACGATCGAGTCGTCCACCAAGATCACTTTCTTACCAGCGATCATGGAAGTATTGGCGTTATGTTTCAGCTTCACCCCAAGGTGGCGCACTTGATCGGTAGGTTCGATAAAGGTGCGGCCCACATAGTGATTGCGAATAATGCCCAACTCGAACGGAATGCCTGAGGCTTGCGAATAACCCAGTGCCGAGGGAACGCCAGAGTCAGGAACAGGCACAACAATATCTGCTTTTACCTTCTTCTCTTTTGCTAGTTCTGCGCCGATGCGCTTGCGCATGTTATAGACGTTCTTATGCTCCATAAAACTGTCGGGACGCGCAAAATACACGTATTCGAAGATGCAGAAACGATGGGTGGATTGTGTGAATGGATACAGGCTCTCAATGCCATCTTTGCGAATCACAATCATCTCGCCTGGTTCGATATCGCGTTCGAAGCGCGCACCAATAATATCCAGTGCGCAGGTTTCAGATGCGAGGACGTGTGCATCGCCCAAACGTCCTAGTACGAGTGGACGCACACCATTAGGATCGCGCGCGCCAATCAGCGCGTCTTTGGTAAGCATAACGAGCGAATAAGCACCTTCCACTTGCTTTAGTGCGTCAATGATGCGGTCTTCAACGGTAATGCCCGTAGAAAGTGCCACCAGATGTACAATCACTTCTGTGTCGGAAGTGGATTGGAAAAGTGAACCGCGTGCGATGAGGTCTTTTTTAATCGTCAGCGCGTTGGTGAGGTTGCCATTATGCGCCACGCCGAATCCACCGATGGAAAGCTCGGCAAAGAAGGGTTGCACATTGCGCAGCATGGTTTCACCCGTGGTCGAGTAACGGTTGTGACCAATTGCGCTTTGGCCGACGAGTTTCTTCATGATCTCTGGCGTATTGAAATTATCGCCAACTAAGCCCAAGGCGCGGTATGGATAGAACTTCTCGCCATCCGTGCTGACGATACCGGCTGCCTCTTGGCCACGATGCTGGAGCGCGTGTAATCCCAACGCTGTGTGGGCGGCTGCATCCGATGAGCCGAAGATGCCAAAGACGCCACATTCGTCGTGGAATTTATCAAACATTACTTCCCGCTTTCCATTTCGTTTTGAAGATCTTCCATCGTTGGCCATTTTGGTTCTTCGGTGGGGTCGTTATCTTCGTTCAGCATTCTTTCGTCGGTCGAAGTTTCGTCTTTCAATTCTTCGATGGCGTTCTTTTCTGCAGCTTCTTTGAGTGTGGAAATATCGGCCAGATATTCTGGCGCAATCGCCGCCAACCATTTTGCAGACTGCTCAACATAAGGTTTGGTCATCGAGGTTTTGAGAAAGTCTGGTTGCTTGTCCTCGTCTTCGGAAATCATGATGCTCATGGTGAAGTAACCAATCGACACCAACAATATGCCGCGTGCGACACCGAATAGAAGTCCCAAGATATTATCCATCGCGCCGACTTCGCTGCCTGTTTTAAGCATCTTGAGAAGCATGCGGTTAAAAATTGATATGCCCAATAGCGCGGTGATGTAGGTGCTCATCGAAGCGAAGCCGCTTGCCACCATGGTGCTTTTAACGTGTGGCTTAATGTAAGCCGCAACATCGGGGAACACGTAGAGGGTGATAAGACCAGCCCCAACCCATGCGCCTAGCGAGAGTAGTTCGCGTACAAATCCGCGAAAGAGCGACAAGAGGGCGGAAAGTACGATGACGCCGAGTACGATGGCATCGAAGATATTGATCGTTGTTTCAACCATGGAACTATAACCCCACTATCCATTTCACAAGGTCTTCTACATGATGCATCCGCTCACTGCCAAGCGATTTTCCAGCCTTGGTGGATGCTGGAATAAGTGCCTTTGTAAAGCCTAGCTTCTCGGCTTCCTTGAGGCGTGCATCTACCCGTGAAACGGCGCGCACTTCGCCTGTCAGGCCCACTTCGCCCACCGCGATTAAGCCTTGGGGTAAGGGTTTATCGAGCAGCGCAGAGAGTAAGGCGGCGGCGGCAGCGAGGTCGGCTGCGGGCTCGCCAACTTTCATGCCACCCGCGACATTCAAGAAAACCTCTTTATCGGCAAAGCGCATGCCAGCACGGGCTTCGAGTACGGCGAGAATCATCGCAAGGCGTTGCGAGTCAAACCCTACGGTGGCGCGACGTGGCGTGGACATCATAGATGGTGAAACCAGTGCCTGAATCTCGCACAAGATGGGGCGCGTGCCTTCCATACCTGCGAAAACAGCCGCACCGCTAATCGCGCTTTCGCGCTCTTCCAAAAAGAGGGAGGAGGGATTTGCCACTTCTTCCAACCCTTTGTCGCTCATATTAAATACACCGATTTCGTCGGTCGCGCCGAAGCGGTTCTTTACCGCACGCAGAATGCGATATTGGTGGCCACGGTCGCCCTCAAAATAGAGTACCGTGTCGACCATATGTTCGAGCACGCGTGGGCCTGCGATCTGCCCATCTTTGGTGACATGACCCACAAGGATGAGCGCAAATCCACGCTTCTTTGCAGCACGAATCAACTCATGCGCGGAGGCGCGAACTTGTGCGACGGTTCCGGGTGCGGAATCAAGCGAATCTACGAACATGGTCTGGATGGAGTCGATGATAACGACGCGGTGGGTTTCGTTCTTATCAATGGTGGCGAGGATATCGCGCACATTGTTGGCGGCGGCGAGTTGAACGGGGGCTTTTTCAGCGCCTAAGCGTTGCGAGCGAAGCTGAACCTGTGCGGTCGATTCCTCCCCCGTGATGTAGCAGACGTCTTCGCCGCGTTTGGCGAGTGCGGCGACGGCCTGAAGTAGCAAAGTAGATTTGCCGATGCCTGGGTCACCACCCAAAAGAATGGCGGAGCCTTCGACCAAACCGCCACCCAATACGCGGTCGAGCTCGGCAATCCCTGTTGTCATGCGTTCAGGCAGTTCGGCTTTTTCAGCCAGCGAGACAAGCTCTAACCCCTTACCCTTACCTGCTGATAAGCCCTTGGGTACGGTGGCGACTGTCTCCTCGACATAACTGTTCCATTCCCCGCAACCTTCACATTTTCCTACCCATTTTCGGCTTTGCGTACCGCAGGACTGGCAGACATAAAGTGTGGTGCTGGCGGCTTTGGACATACAAAAAATCCTTATTTCATGGCCGCTTGTCATAATTTCGTAACGCTTGGCGGCTAGATTGGGGTATAGTCCTAGGCAGTAGCACATGAACGCAGAAGCACCAAACGAGAAAATCGCCCTATCGCTCGACCATAATGGCAAGGTCCCCGTAACGGTAGAAGGCGGCACATTGTCCATCGATCTCAAGGGATTGAGCGAAAAGAATTTGATTGGCCCTAAGGGTCATTTGATAAAAGGCCTCAAACTCTTTGTGAATGGCGCCCGCGTAGAAGCAAAGCCAGTTCGAACTGACGGCCAGATTACCTTCCAGCTACCCGAAGGTGTTACACCCCAGACCCTCTCGCTAACACTCTATGAGCAGCCTATTTTAACGGCGCAGGGGGACGGAGTATCAGGCTTTAGCATACACCCAGACCATGCGCATGAGCGCCTGACCATTACCGAATTGCGTATGTTGGGCACGTCGGAAGTTAGATTGCCACATATCCCAACGCCACGCAGCAAGCTGGCTGGTTTTGACCGCGCGAAGCATGCTCCCATCACCGATTTGCACACACATTCTTCGGCACAATTATCGGCCGATGATTTGATGGATATGGCCATTCGTAACGGCCTGAATTACCCTGTTGAGCTGCTCGAGAAAAAACTCGGTATGCAGTTTAGTGATGCGCGGCGTGCGCGCATTACCAAAGGCCCAAGCTATGCGTTCCACCCAACGCAGGCCGAAGGATTACAGTGCGAGAAGAAAGACCAGCAGATTGATGTGATTCCACTTTCGGCGCTTACCGATGTGCAGCGCGAACAACTGAAAAACAAATTCCATGTACCGCGCGACGCGACGCTTACCATCACCGACATGGATGATGAGATGTATCGCTATGGTAACCCGATTGTGAAGAACCCATCCATTGCCAAAGAGATGCTCATAACGATTGCGCGGGATTGCCAGAAAAAAGGCATTCAGTATATCGAGCTTTCGACTGCGTCGATGATAGATAAAGTCGAGTGGTTCGGCGAAATGATCGAAGCTGTGCAGGAAGCCGAGAAGATGGGCGTAACGATGCGCTTCTTGGTTGGCATTCCGCGTAACTTTGCACCACACCAAGTGCTTGGTGCACTCGAGAAAACCAAATATGCATTGCGTCACCCTTATGTCGTGGGTGTGGATTTGCTGGGCTACGAGTATAACAGCACGACCAGCTTTAATTGGGCGCTGGCCCATATTGCCAACTGGGCGCGCGCGCGCGACGGTAAGAGTGACCTGAAGGCAGAGCATGGTTGGGACTTTAAGCGCGACATGGTGGTGCGTATCCATGCGGGCGAGACTGGTAAGAGCGAGCGCAACGTTGCTGGCTCTATTGCGGTTGCTAAGCATTATGACATTAGAATGCGCGTTGCGCATGCGCTCAACGAAGCGGAAGATGAAAACCTCAATAATACACTCACCAAATTAACCGACGGTGCGGGCGGTGAGTCGAAGGTATCTTTTGAATTCTGTCCAGACTCCAATATGGGGTATGGCAACGTTCACGATGTATCGGGATTCCCATTCTCGCGCTGGCTTGGCTCGGTCAAAAGCTGGTTTTTGGGTACGGATGGTATGGGTGCGATTCAGACAAGCCCAGTGCAACTTGCCCTCTCAGCAATTGCAGGAGGTGTGACGCTAGGTCAACTCACACAGATGCGCGCAACGGAAGATCACTTCATCGCGGGGCAGAAGCAGCGTGATGCGGCAAAATCGAAGGCGTTCTTGTCGCATTATGGCCCAGATGTAGCGCAGGCTAACCAGTCATTCCTAACGGGCCTCAAAGAGCATTTGGGCTATGTAAACAGTCTTGGCCCAGACCCCGAGAATAAGAAGCGTACTATTTTGCCAAAAAGTTTTGCGGGTAAAATCCCAATTCTGATTTCAGGTGCAGCAGGTTCTTCGTGGAGCGATATTAAAGATCCTGCCGTGCGCAAAGAGATTATCGAGTCGATGAAGGTGCTGGCGCAAACGCTTGACCCTGAAAAAGTCTTTTTCGTGGTTGGCCGCACCAAGGGTTCAAGCCGTGGCGAAGTAGCACGTGCCAATGATGATGATATTAATGGTGTAACGGCGGCGATTGATCAGGCGGTGCATGATTATAACGAGCAAAACCCAACACGTAGCTTTGATATGCTCTCGCTCAACACCGAAGAGAACACTGATATTGCGCGCTCTATTACGTGGCTAGTGCACCAAGACGGTACGCGGGCACGTGTGCCATTCAACACCATGAATTTTATGCGCTACGCAGAGCAGGCGGGTATCAGTATTTTCATTGGTGGTGGTAACTTCACTTCAGCGATGATTGAGTATGCGCGCAAAGAACCTAGAAACGGCCAACACCCAACACCCTATCTTCTCATGAGTAATGCAGATGGTGCGAGTATGGATTTTGCAAAGAAATCAGAGCTAGGCCGCACCTTCGAAAATCACTCACAGCTTCTGGGACGGATGAATAAAATTGCTACAGACGTGTTGGGTGGTGTTTCTATTTTTCGTGATGATGCGAAAACCAAAGCGCTTCTGAGTCAGGCCGAGAGAGACTTACCACGCCAGCGTGGTGACGGATAATTAGCGTTTGACCGCTTGTGTGATTGGCCCTTCAGCGCGACCATGGACAAATTGGTCAACGTAGGGGTTTCCTGAATTATCAATGGCTGAGACGGGGCCATCCCAAATAATTTTACCTTGGTAAATCATCGCGACGCGGCTAGCGATTTTGCGAACGCTCGACATGTCATGTGTGATGGTAATCGCAGTCGAGCCAAGTTTTTTCACGCAAGACACGATCAGTTCATTAATCACGTCCGACATGATGGGGTCGAGACCTGTGGTCGGTTCGTCGAAGAAAATCACCTCAGGATTGGTGGCAATGGCGCGCGCCAGTGACACGCGCTTGGCCATACCGCCAGAGAGTTCGGCAGGCATCAGATCCGCAACTTCGGGCGGCATCCCGACAGCGGCGAGCTTCTCAACCGCAAGGTCGCGTGCGTCTTTAACATTCAGCGCATCCGCACCGTGCGATAGTGCAAAAGTGATGTTACGCCACACGGGAAGTGAGTCAAACAATGCGCCACCTTGAAACAACATGCCGCACTTGCGCAGCATAGGCTCGCGCTCGCGGAAGGAATCATGCGTAATATCTTGGCCATCATATTCCACGGTGCCTTGGTCGGGTTTCACGAGGCCAAGAACCGTTTTAATCGTCACCGATTTGCCAGAGCCCGAACCGCCAACAATCACCAACGATTCCCCAGGCTGGACTTGCAGATGCACGCCATCCAGCACCACTTTGCTGCCGAAGCGCTTATGGACATTGGTGAGCTTAATTTTTGGTACGGCGTTAATCATATGGCGAAGAAGAACTCCGTGAGCATGTAGTTGGATAATAGAATGAGAATGGAGGCCGACACCACTGCGTTCGTGGTGGCAGCACCTACACCCATCGCCCCACCTTTGCTGTGGTAGCCATGGTAACTGCCCATCAGCGCAACGATGAATCCGAAAGCGGACGCTTTCACCAAGCCTGAGAATACGTCTTTGAATTCGAGGAAGTCCCACGTGTTATTCAGGTAGGGGCCGGGTGCAAATCCTAGCGCATGGGTGCTCACCATGTAGCCGCCGAACACGCCGATGATATCGGCGATAAAGACGAGGCATGGCAGCATTAACGTGCCAGCAAGCAAGCGGGGGAAGATGAGATATTGGAATGGATTGGTTGAAAGTGTCACTAGCGCGTCGATCTGTTCGGTGACGCGCATCGTGCCGATTTCAGCAGCGAATGCTGCACCAATACGACCCGCAACCATGAGGCCGGCTAATACAGGCCCAAGCTCGCGCGTAATTGATAGCACGACGACGATTGGAATCGATGATTCTGCGGAGAAGCGCGAGAAGCCCGAGTAGGATTGCAGGGCTAATACCGCGCCTGTGAAAATCGCGGTGAGGCCAATCACTGGTAAAGAGTAGTAGCCAATTTCAATCATCATCCGGCCAAGTTGGCGCGGATAATAGGGTGGACGGAATCCGCTTGAGAGCGCCTGCCAGATGAACAGAGACAAACGCCCAACCGAGGCGAGGAACGCCATAAACACGCGCCCAATCAGAGCGACAATGTTGTTGTGTTGAATCAGCTCATTCATACATACACTCTTTTTACGCGCGGGCCAATCGAGGTGAGAATCTCATACCCAATCGTTTGGGCGCGGTTTGCTATAGCATCTACCGTAAGTTCGGGGTGGTTGCCAAGTAGTGTTACCATAGCGCCTTCGGTAAGCAACGATTCTGGCACTTCTGTGCCATCAAAGCACAACATATCCATGGTTACGCGGCCAAGTAGCGGTAAACGGTGTGCGCCCAGATAGGCGCATGAATGGTTGGAAAGAATGCGGTGGTAACCGTCTGCATAGCCACTGGCGACTGTAATAATGCGCGTATCTTTAGGAACGATTTTGGTCGCGCCATAACCCACAGATTGCTCGTGGCTGATGGTGCGCATCTGAATGATAGGTGCCTGCCAATGCGCCACCTGTTGCATGGGGTTTGTGCCTTCATCCTGTGGGGCGATGCCGTAAAGCGAGCAGCCAACACGCGCGAGATGAAAGTGAAATGATTCAGGCAGGAATACGCCGCCTGAGTTGGCAAAACTAACAGGTATGCCAGTTGCGCTGGCGGTGATGTGCTCCAAGATTTCCAACTGCTTTAGATTGAGCGGATGGTTGGGGTCTGGCGCGCAGGCGAGGTGCGACATGATGAGTGATACGCGGCAATCGGTCAGGGACTGCGCGTCCAGCGTTTTGAACTCTTCTGGTTGGAGGCCTAATCTGCCCATGCCTGTATCAATATGTAGTGCCGAGACGGCATGAACATGGTCTTTGGCGACAGGTTTCCAGCGTGCGAGTTGCTCACGGGAGTTCAATACGGGAATCAATCGGTGTGTTGCGAAAGCGAATTCCTCACCATGCTGCACGCCGTGAAATACTAATATGCGCACATCAGGCAGCGCTGCACGCAGTGTGATGGCTTCTTCGAGTGTTGCCACAAAGAACGTGTGACAGCCTGCTTTGGCGAGTGCCTCAGATACTGGAACCATGCCTAGACCATACGCATCCGCTTTGACGACGGCGGCGGTTTCTTGGCCTGTGAAACGCGCGGCGAGCAATTTCCAGTTCGCGACAATCGCTGAAAGATTCACGGTAAGTGTAGGGGTTAGGAACGTCATGCGCCGCTTATATATGCTAACGACTCATGACTCAAGGCTCACGACTAATGCCCGAAGGGAACTTCTGGCATATGGTCGGGCTTCACGTAGTTCTCGAAGCGTGTCAATTCACCTTGGAACTGCAGGGTTACCGTGTCGATTGGGCCGTTACGGTGCTTGGCAACAATCACATCAGCCAAGCCGTGGACACGGTCCATTTCCGCCTGCCATTTCAGATGCTCTTCGGTGCCTTCTTTAGGCTGGGTACGCTTCAGGTAATATTCCTCGCGGAAGACGAACATCACCACGTCGGCATCTTGCTCGATGGAGCCTGATTCGCGCAAGTCAGCAAGTTGTGGGCGCTTGTCGTCGCGTTGCTCGACGGCACGCGAAAGCTGCGACAAGGCGATAACAGGAATGTCCAATTCCTTGGCAATCGCTTTGAGGCCTTGGGTGATTTCCGAAATTTCCTGTACGCGGTTGACGTTGCCACCAGTCGCTGTGGCGCGCACGAGCTGTAAGTAATCGACGACCAATAAGCCCAGATTATGCACGCGTTTCAGGCGGCGTGCACGGCTACGCAGTGCGGCAATCGATAGTGCGGGCGTATCGTCGATATGGAAGGGGAGGCGCGCCATTCTCTGTGATTCTTGGGCGAGGATGGTGAATTCTTCTTGTGTTAATTCGCCGCGCTGAAGCTTGTGCGAACTGATCGAGCATTCGGTAGCCAGCATACGCATCGCAAGCTGTTCGGCGCTCATCTCGAGTGAGAAGAAACCTACCGAGCGGCCTTTCTCACCGCGCATGACTTTCTCTTCATCTTCTACAGCGAGCGCTTTGGCAGCGCGGTAGGCGATATTGGTGGCGAGTGCGGTTTTACCCATCGATGGGCGGCCTGCAATAATCAGCAAATCGGAATGGTGTAAGCCACCAAGCAGTTTATTCAAATCCGTGTAGCCCGTGTCCACGCCAATGACTTGGCCTGAGCGTTTATAGGCTTTTTCGGTATGGGCGATTGCTTCTTGCAGTGAGCTCTTGAAATGCACGAACCCACCCTCAGCATCGCCTTCGGTCGCGAGGTTGAAGAGTTGCTGTTCCGCCATCTCGACTTGGGTGATGCCTAGATGCTCGGCTTCTTTGAAAGCACGATTGACGACTTCTTCACCTATGCCGATGAGGCGACGTTTCACCGCCGCGTCGCGGATCAGGTTGGCATAATCATGCACGTTGATGATGGAGGTAGCCGCACCAACGAGACGCGCAAGGTAATGATCTTCCACACCTGCGCCGGCAAAATGCTGCTTCAACGTGACGGGGTTGGCGATGAGCCCCTTATCGTGAAATTGTAGAATCGCGCGGTAAATGCGTTGGTGTAATTCGGCGTAGAAGTCTTCGGGCTGCAGCGCAGTGCCGACGTGGTTGAGCGCTTCATTGTTGGCGAGTACGGCGCCCAGCAGGGCTTGCTCGGCCTCCATATTATTGGGGGCTTCGCGGGTACCTGCCGCAGCAGGTGACTCATTTTTAAGACTAACAACCGTGTTCATTGCTTACCGTAATTTTTTATTACAATCATTATGCGGCAAGTCGGCAGAACATGCTACGGCTACGCAAAACTTTTTCAACATATCCACAACGAAAAACGGCGACACGTTATTTACGTATCGCCGTTACAATCGTCGTTGTGAATAAGCCTAGGCTTCTTCGCTTTCGTCAGCAGTTTCAGCCGCAACTTCTTCGGCTTCTGGTTCGCCAGCGAGTTCTTGTGCCAGCAAGCTGTCTGCGTTACGTGCGACATTCACTTTCAATGCCACTTGTACTTCAGGGTGCAGGTTGATGACTGCCTCGTATACGCCCAATGCCTTGATAGCATTGTTGAGGTCAATCAAGCGACGCTCCACTTTGTGACCAGCTTCAGCCAATGCTTCAGCGATGTCACGTACAGCAACTGAACCGTAGAGTTTGCCATCTTCCGCCGCTTGGCGAATGATGGTAACGCTCAGGTTCTTCATGCCGCTTGCGAGTTTCTCTGCGGCTGTTTTTGCTTCAGCGTTTTGCTTCTCAAGCACCGCACGCTTTGACTCGAAGAACGCCTTGTTCTGTTCGGTCGCACGGAGTGCTTTCTTTTGTGGCAACAGGAAGTTACGCGCAAAGCCAGGCTTTACGGTTACTGTGTCACCAACGCTGCCCAGACGGGCGATTTTTTCTAACAAAATAACTTGCATGACACTCTCCTAGGATTGCGAAACATACGGCAGTAACGCAAGGTTACGAGCACGTTTGATAGCGCGTGAAAGGGCGCGTTGCTTCTTCGCCGACACCGAAGTGATACGTGAAGGAAGAATTTTACCACGCTCGGATACGAAGCGTTGTAGCAACTTCACATCCTTATAGTCGATTTTTGGCGCAGCATTTCCTGATAGTGGGCAGGATTTGCGGCGACGGAAAAATACTTTGCGACCTGCGCCGGCGCCATCGCCACCATCGCGGTCAAATTTATCGCTGCGTTCAGCTCTTTCGTAGGCCATGATACTCTCCTTATGCTGCTTCGTAGCTGTCGGTTTCTTTTTTCATCATCACGCTTGGGCTTGCATCCAGCTTCTCGACTTTCACGGTCAAGTTGCGGATGATGTCCTCGTTGATGGAAACGTTACGCTCGAATTCTTTGAGCGTTGCTGGGTCCGTTTCAATGCCCAACATCGTGTAGTGGCCTTTGCCCGCCTTATTGATTTTGTAGGCGAGGGTGCGAAGACCCCAATATTCACTCTTAATGATTTTGCCTTTACCGTCGGTCACGATCTTGGTGAGCGAGTCGGTCAGTTTTTGCACATCGGCCTTCGAGAGGTCGGCACGTGCAACAAACGTGCATTCGTAAAATGCCATTGTCGTTACTCCATAGACGGTGGTTCTCAACTCCGTTCCTGCACCATGCAGGGCGGCGGAAACACCTGTGAATCTACCCCAGCACCGCTGAGGAGGCGGTTTATTAGGCTCCTCAAGCGTAAAAGGCAAGCGATTTTACTGTATAAGGGGCTATTCAGGGGTGACAAAGCCGAAAAAACCCTCTAAAGCCGCCCCGATTCATTAAATAGCGCTCAAGCGCCGCGTGGGCTTTCGCCCTCAACGGGCGTCGAGGCGTCGGTTTTAAGTAAGAGGTAACGATGACAACCGCATTGGTATTTCCAGGTCAAGGCTCACAGGCTGTGGGTATGGGTAAATCACTGGCAGAGCAATTTGCCGTGGCGCGCGAAGTATTCCAAGAAGTGGATGACGCGCTGAACCAGAAACTATTCGCGCTGATGCAGGATGGGCCAGAGGCCGATCTGAACCTCACCGAAAACACCCAACCCGCAATCATGGCGGCATCACTCGCCGCTTATAGAGTCATGGAAAAAGAAACGGGCTTCACCCTGCCAAAGGGCGCGTTGTTCGTGGCGGGTCACTCTTTAGGTGAATATTCCGCACTGACAGCGGCTGGTGCGTTGAGCGTTGGTGACTGTGCAACGCTGTTGCGCATTCGTGGCGCGGCGATGCAGGCGGCAGTGCCCGCAGGTCAAGGCGGTATGGCGGCGATTATTGGGCCTGAGCTTGCGGCTGTACAAGAAATTGTCGCGGAAGCTGCCAAGCGTTCAGGCGAAGTAGTGGAAGTGGCAAACCATAACTCCACGAACCAGATTGTTATTTCGGGCTCGGCAAAGGGTATTGAAGTGGCCATGGAAGTGGCGAAAGAAAAAGGTGCGAAGCGCGCTGTACCGCTCACCGTTTCGGCTCCGTTCCATTGCTCGCTCATGGCGCCTGCTGCTGATGCGATGAAAGATGCGCTCGGTAAAGCAACGGTCAATGCACCGAAAGTTCCCGTAGTGGCGAATATCTCGGCGAGTGCAATTTCGGACCCATCGCAAATTCGTGAAGCGCTGGTGAAACAAGTAACGGGCATGGTGCGTTGGGTGGATTCGATTACCTATCTGCAACAGCACGGCATTAGCCGTATCATCGAAGTTGGTCACGGCAATGTTCTGACGGGGCTTATCAAGCGTATCGTTCCTGAAATGACCCTTATCAATGTTGGATCGGTCGAGGATATTGAGACGTATTCTAAAGCTGCATAATATACAAGGAGACTTACATGACTTCACTCGCAGGAAAAAAAGCACTGGTGACTGGCGCATCGGGCGGTATTGGTGGCGCGATTGCCAAAGCACTGCTCGCCGCAGGGGCGGATGTTGCCATTTCAGGCACGCGTCTTGAAGCACTCGAAGCACTCAACGCCGATCTGGGTGGTAAGGGCAAAATCCTCACCTGCAACCTGACGGACGCGGCGGCAGTGGAAGCATTGCCCGCGCAAGCTGAAGCCGCATTAGGTGGCCTAGACATATTAGTATGTAACGCAGGCGTGACGAAAGATACGCTGGCGATGCGTATGAAGGACGAAGATTTTGATAGCGTGATTGCCATCAACCTGCGCTCGACGTTCCAATTGAACCGCGCAGTATTGAAGCCATTCATGAAGCAACGTGCTGGCCGCATCATCAATATCAGCTCGGTTGTTGCCGTGATGGGCAATCCTGGTCAGGCGAATTACTGTGCGTCCAAAGCAGGTATGATTGGGATGAGCAAGTCACTGGCGGCGGAAGTTTCAAGCCGTGGCATTACGGTGAATTGCGTGGCCCCTGGCTTCATTAAAACCGCGATGACCGACAAGCTGAACGAAGAACAGCAGAAACGCATTACGGATAACATTCCTGCGCAACGTTTCGGCACGCCAGAAGATGTGGCGGCGGGTGTGGTGTTCCTCGCGAGTGACGCTGCGGGCTACATCACTGGCCAGACACTCCATATTAATGGTGGATTGTTGATGGTATAAAGTGAGAGACTTCAGTCTCTTATCCACACAATGCTTTTTTTAGTAGCCTCGTGCATATCCCTATGCTACTTGCAGCGCCTAACCAAGGACAAGACGATTAATCCTTGTCAAAGAATAACTAAACGGAGAACGACATGAGTGACGTAGCACCACGCGTAAAGAAAATTGTAGTAGAGCATCTGGGCGTTGAAGAAGGCAAAGTAACCCCTGAAGCAAACTTCATCGACGATTTGGGCGCAGACAGCCTCGATACCGTTGAACTCGTTATGGCGTTCGAAGAAGAATTCGGCGTTGAGATTCCAGATGAAGCGGCTGAGAAAATTCAGACCGTTGCAAACGCAATCGACTATATCGAGAAAAACGCTGCCTAAGCGTTTACTCATCAGAAGTAGCATCACATGCGTCGCGTAGTAGTCACAGGTATGGGGTTAGTGACCCCGCTTGGAGTGGGCGTTGACCATGTATGGAAACGTCTGACCAATGGCGAATCTGGCGTTCGTCCCATCACGCATATCGATGTTTCGGACATTCCCGCAAAGATTGCCGGCCAAGTCGTGCGCGGTAAGGGCGAGAACGAGTTTGATTGTGATCGCTACATCGAGCCGAAAGAACAGAAGAAGATGGATGAGTTTATCCACTTCGGTATGGGCGCGGCGGACGAAGCGATTGCCCAAGCAGGTTTAAGCACCTTGACCGACGAGCAAAAATTACGCGCAGGTGTAATGATTGGTTCGGGCATTGGTGGTCTGCAAGCGATTGAAGAAACCGTGTTGATGATGAAGGAGAAGGGTGCGCGTCGCGTGTCGCCATTCTTTATTCCTGCATCACTTATCAATCTCATTTCGGGTCAGGTTTCGATTAAACATGGCCTTAAAGGCCCTAACCACGCTGTGGTTACTGCGTGTTCTACAGGTGCGCATGCCATTGGTGATGCGGCGCGTATTATTGCCTATGGTACCGCAGATGTGATGGTTGCTGGCTCTGCCGAATCAACGATTTGCCGCATCGGTCTTGCAGGATTTGCTGCAGCACGTGCGCTTTCGACCAGCTACAACGAAACCCCAGAGAAAGCTTCCCGCCCATGGGACGAAGGCCGCGATGGTTTCGTAATGGGTGAGGGTGCAGGCATTGTGGTGCTGGAAGAATACGAACACGCAAAAGCGCGTGGCGCGACGATTCTTGCAGAATTCGGTGGCTATGGCCTTTCGGGTGACGCCTATCACATCACCAGCCCAGCCGATGATGGGGATGGTGGTTTCCGCTCCATGAAAATGGCGCTTGATGACGCGAAGTTAAACGAAAGCGAAATTGGTTATATCAATGCGCATGGCACTTCGACCCCGAAGGGTGACGAGATTGAAGCGGGCGCTGTGCGCCGCTTGTTCGGTGCAACGAATGTGTCGATGAGCTCGACCAAATCAGCAATCGGTCACTTACTGGGTGGCGCGGGTTCGGTGGAAGGTATTTTTGCGATCCAAGCTGTGCGTACCGGCATCTTACCACCAACGCTGAATTTGGAGAATCCATCTGAGTCGGTGAAGGGCATGGACCTTGTGCCGCTTACTGCAAAAGAGAAGAAAGTGACCGCCGCGCTGTCTAACAGCTTCGGCTTTGGCGGCACGAATGCCTCGGTGATTTTCAAGGCGTTTAGTTAGAGACTTTTCAAATCAATTAGCGCACTCTGCCTCTAGGCTGCGTGAATAATGCCAGCGCTTCACGTGCGTCGTTTTCATCAAAATGTGCTACTGTCTCGCCAGGCTGTTTTGTAAAAAACCGCGCAATAGTTGCCCCAAGTTCTTCTGCGGTGGGTGGAGGCGCTTCGATAGTGGAAACCCGCGTACAACCAATATTGGCAATACATCCGATTGTTTCGACTTTCGGTATGCCATCTACGGTTCGCTCAAGCATCAGCGATACAGTCCCATTGCTTGGAACTAACATTGCGGTAATGCGCGTATTTTCATCAATTTGGTTTACGGCCATTTGATTGCCACCACCAAGATCTTGTACTTCGCCGTTGCTCATCGTTGCTCGCCCATTTATGTTCAGGCTTCATTCTAGTGCTAATGGTATTAATAAATACTAAATAATCCATGGAAAATCATGAAACTGGGCGTTTATCAGCATTATAAGGGGCCGAAATATAGGGTGCTTGGTGTGGTCCGCCACAGCGAAACGCTGGAAGACCTCGTCTATTACGAATGTCTCTATGATAACCCGAATGGCCAGTTCTGGGTGCGGCCTAAAGCCATGTTCACTGAGGTGATTGAGCATCAGGGGCAATCTATGCAACGTTTTACCTATGTGGGTGATTAGGCTGTTCTTGTCGCGGCTTGGGATTGCTCTAGATTGAGTGCATGAAACTCAAATGGCTTATTGGTGGAATAGTGGTGTTGGCGCTCATCGCGCTTGGCTTTGTGGCGTTCAGTTACCAGCAATATCATGCCGCGCGCGATTACATTGAAGCAGAGAAAACGGTGGTGATCGCGTCTGGCACAGGGGCGCGGGCGATTATCAGACAGCTTCATGAGGCGGGGGTTATTCCTGCGCCATGGCTTATCGCACTGCCGATGATGCTGGGTCACGATGCGACGAGCCTCAAGGCGGGTGAGTATCAGTTTACGTCTGGCCTGTCGGCGCGTGACGTGCTGCAAAAAATTTCACGTGGTGAAGTGGTCGTGCACAAAGTCACGATTCCTGAAGGGTGGAATTTGCGGCAGATTCGTGAAGCGTTCATGGCCGAGCCGCTTCTGTCAGGTGATTTTCCAGCCCATGTAAGTGAGGGGAGCATCTTCCCTGAAACCGAATTATTCCAGCGCGGTGAATCACGTACGGATGTGATTGAGCGCTTACAAAAACGGATGCGTGACGCGCTGAATGACGCGTGGAAAAAACGCGCCGAGGATCTGCCCTTCGCAACGAAAGAGGAGGCGCTCATTCTTGCTTCTATCATTGAAGAAGAAACAGGTGTTCCTGAAGAGCGGGGTAGAGTGGCTGCAGTTTTTGTGAACCGCTTGCGTGACGGCATGATGCTACAAACCGACCCGACGGTGGTGTATGGTATTGAGCAGCAATTAGGCCGCGAAATGGGTAGGCAGCTTTTCAAAGGTGATTTGCAGCGCGACCACCCTTGGAACACCTATACGCGTACGGGCCTTCCGCCCACGCCGATTTGCAGCCCAGGGCTGGATTCGATTCAAGCGGCGCTGAACCCGCCGCACTCGGATGAATATTATTTCGTGGCGAAAGGCGATGGCGGGCATTATTTCGCGCGCAATCTGCGTGAGCATAACGCCAATGTCGCGAAGTATAAGGCGAAGCTAAAAGAGTTGGTGGATTAGACGCTTACGCCAAGGCTTGCATTTTGCTCGCGCGCGGCTGCGATATTGAATGTCGGAGCAGAGAAGTGGCCCAACAACTCTCCAGTAGTATCGATTCCAGGTTGCCCAACATTATCGATTCCAGGCTGCTCTGCGATGGAGCTTCTCATCTGTGCAAGTTCCGTTGTACTTATTAAGCCGTTCTCATCTCGATCGAATGCTGCAGTGATATTACGCTCTGCTGTATCAAGTTGAGCCTCAGTATATGGAGTGTCTGAAACCGCATTCGCAGCCTCTAACATAGCCCTGAAACGGACAGTTTCACCATCTACGATACGGTTTTCTAATGATGCAAAGTAAGTTTCCAAAGGATTTGGTCTATCCGCCACGAGAGTAACATCCGTAACAGGTGTAGGGCTCTCAGAGGGTGTTCTGCGTGCTTCATCTAATGACGCACGAATCCAATCACGATCTTCGCGGTCCGCAACGATTTTACCTCTCATAGGGATAGAACGCTCAATAAACTGATCAATGGACATCGCGGGCCAATTAAGCATGCTGTGGTTGAGGTCTACTTGTATGTTGGCTAGCTCTGGGTGTGCTGCTAACGTTGTTCTGATAAAAGTTTTGTCGTCCTCACTTAATTCTCTGTCCGCAAGTCTTATGAGCATGTCGCGTGCAGCGGCTTCCTGATCTGCGTCTAGATTAGTGAAGCTCACATTCTCAGGAGTGGTCAGTGGTAGACCTGTAATGGTTGCTACGGGTGTGGGTGTACCATCTGGCTGTGTAGTGGGAGGGGCTGCATCTCGATCTCGGTCGGGGGTTCTGTCGTCATCACTTCTGCCCGCGAGTCTTTCAAAGAAAGCTTGGAATAATTCAAATATCCTACTCCAGTCAAAACCTCGGCGCGCGTCGGATGTTCCTGCAACATGCGCATCAATCGTGGTCGGATTTATGCCATTTGGCGGTGTGGTTGTTGCGTGTGACATGCCTTAACTACTAAACAAGAATGGGTTGTGTGTATGGCTTAATATACCCTACCCAACCTTAACTATTCGTTAAAACCACTCATAGACACATAAATATTTTTGCCGATGAATTAAGTTAACCTGCTGTATTTAAACATATAAGGCTCTTGCGCCCAGCAATGATGCAAAAATACCACAGGTGAGGAATCTTCATCACAATCCATGGGGTTAGAGCTTTCTACCGTTGCGCTTGGCGTGCATTTGGGGCAAAAACAGCCCCGATGCATCGGCATAGATTTCCGCAAGTATTTCTATTGAAGATGTAGATGTGGCATTCAACTAATAAAAGGAAATTGTATCATGAACACGCTCAAAACTTCGACCATTCTGGCCGTTGCTGGTGCGCTGCTCGTTGCTGCTTCGGCAACTGCAGGCATGAAAGACGTCGTAAAAAGCAACCACGGCAAAAACTGGGTTAGCACCAACGGTAACTGCGTACAGACCAAGTGGGACGGCCTCAGCGGTTGCGCTGACGCATCACTCGAACTGCGTACCGTTTACTTCGACTTCGACAGCGCGGTATTGACCCCAGCTGCGAAAGCGAAATTGGATGTTCTCGCGAGCACCCTCGCTTCAAACGGCACCAACAACGTGAAAATCGTTGGTTACGCTGATAAAATCGGTAACGCTTCTTACAACGTAAACCTCTCACAGCGTCGTGCAAATGCTGTTGGTTCTTACCTCGTAAGCAAAGGCGTGAACGTTGCTCCTGGCTCGGAAATCCGTGGCCTCGGCGCGACCTCGTCGCTCTCGCAGTGCCAAGGTATCCGCGGTGCGGAACTGAAAGCATGCCTGTGGCGTGATCGCCGCGTTGAAGTTGAGATCCTCTAGATCTTTCTTCGATAGCGTATGAATGAAGGGGCGCCCAATGAGGCGCCCCTTTTTTTGTTTCACCAGCCTAGCTGACCATCTACTTTGTCGCCTCATGCTGTGTTGCTCACGTAGAACCACTACGCGGTGCTACTCGAATTTCGGACTTCGCGTATCTGGTCTACTATGCTGATGAATAGGGAGACCTACTTTAACTTCGCTGCAAACATTGCCACGCGCTCACCCAATACGCGACCAAACTCTTTGTCGCCTTCTGGTGGTGTAACGTCGGGTGCGGCTTGATCGGATTGTGCCATGACACCCGCAAACGAACCCAAGCGATTCACTTGTGCAGGGTCGCCTACTGGGAATGCAGGGTCACGTAATACGCCAGGGCCAACCCAGATCATGCTGTGCTGCATGGCGAGTGAGAAGAGCTGAATCAGTGAAATGGATTTATCGCCACTCAGGTTGCCCGAGTTGGTAAAACCACCCGCCAGTTTGTCTTTCCATTCTTGCTTGAACCATGGCTTGCTGGAAGCATCAATGAAGGCTTTGAAAGGTGCAGATAGGCCACCCATATAGGTTGGTGCGCCCATGATCACGCCGTCGGCAGCTTTGATCGCGTCAAAGATAGGTGCGAAATCCTGATCAGCTTTCTCAATTTTGAGTAGTTTTGCTGTGCCGCCACCACGAGTAACGCCCTCAGCAACGGCTTTAGCGATTACTTCTGTGTGGCCGTAGCCAGAATGGTAAACGATAGCGATGGTGGTCATGGGGCTCTCCTTGTGTTGATGTATTCCCCACTAATTTACTCGAATAATTCTTGTTGCAAATGCGAATAAACGCATTAGACTGTTTCCATATCCCACACAATGAGGCTAATATGCAAAGCACTGTCCTTATTTACATCCCTACTTTCGTTAAAGTTGTCGAGCTGCAAAGTTTTTCCAAAGCTGCAAAAGCGATGGGCATGACTAAGTCTGCCGTTAGTAAACAAGTCCAGTCACTCGAGGACACATTAAAGGTGCGTCTGCTGAATCGTACCACCCGCAGCGTGCGACTGACTGATGAGGGTGAACATTTTTATCAGCAAGCGCGTCATGTGGTGGAAGCCGTTTCCGAAGCGGAACGCAGCGTGCAGAATCTCAACCAGAACCCAAGCGGTGTTCTGAAAATCACTGCGCCAGAATCGTTTGGGCATTATCACTTAGCTTCGGCGCTGGCAGAGTTCTCGAAACTCTATCCCGATATTACGCTTGAGGCGGAATTCACCAATCGATTCGCCAATATTCTTGATGAAGGCATCGATGTGGCGATTCGTATCGCATCACTCACCGACTCGTCACTCATTGCGCGCAAGCTTGCGCGTTGCCAAATGGTGATGGCGGCATCGCCTGAATATATTGCCAAATACGGTACGCCAAAACATCCTGACGAGTTGGTGAATCACCGCGTGATTGAATATAGCTACTCGGATCGCCCGAAAGAATGGCGTTTTAAGGATGCGAGCGGCAAAGCTTATATTGCGCCAATTACGGTGGCGATGCGCTCGAATAACGGACAGATGTTCCGCGAAGCGGCGTTGTCGGGTCTGGGCATTGTGTGCGTGCCAAGCTTCATCATTGGTTATGATGTGAAGCAGGGGAAACTCATTCAGTTGATGACCGATTTTGAACCGCAGCCCGAGCGCAATATCTACGCGTTATTCCCGCACAACCGCTACATGTCGGCCAAGGTGCGCTTGTTCGTGGATTTCATCGCCGAGCGCTTTAACGGCACGCCATGTTGGGAAGTGGGCGGGTCAACCGAAGCGTGTTCGATTGTGAGTGGACAGTGGCTTAAAGCGAGTAACGGCTAAGTCTTAGGCTCGCTCAAGCGCCGCTAGGGCTTTCGTCCTCAATGTACGTCGAAGCGTCGGTTTTTAGTAGTGATAGAAAAAATAGACTGTCATCACGACACCGTAAAAAATAATCACGCCGCGTAAGATATGGTCGGGCACTTTTTTCGAGAGTATCGCGCCGCCATAGCCGCCGAGTAATGCGCCCGTCATCAACACAATTGCTACGTGCCAATCAATCGAGCCGATGACAAGGAAAGTAAGGGCTGAAATACCGTTGATGCCAAGGCCTACGAAGGTCTTCAGTCCGTTCATATGATTGACGGATTTAATGCCTGATAATTCGTAAAGTGCCATCATCAGCATGCCCATGCCTGCAGCAAAAAATCCGCCATAAAACCCAATTAGCGTTTGGCCGATGGCGGTGGCAGGTTTGGGGATGGCATGTGCGCCACGCAGTTTTTTCACGACGCGTTTACCAAATGCGAACAAACAGGTTGCTGCTAACATGAGCCATGGAATCATCGCTTCGAATGTTTCGGCCGGAGTTGCGAGCAGCACGAGTGAGCCAATGAGCGAGCCGATCAATCCGCAGATGAAGTAGAACGCCAAGCGTTCCTTTTGTTCTTTGATTTCTTTCCAAAAGCCTGTGACACCTGCGATGGATGCAAACCAAAGTGCGAATTTGTTCGTAGTATTGGCGAGTATCGGTGGCATGCCCAGTAGCAACAAAATCGGAAAGGAAAAGAAGGTGCCGCCACCCGCGACCGAGTTCACCGCCCCCGCCCACAGGCCAGTGAAGAAAAGAATGAGGATTGTCAGTAGGTTAATTTCCATTTCTCGTCACAAAATCGTCATAGTCATTTGTTAAAGTCTAACTCATTACTTACAGTCGAGTGGTAGATGCTGTCCAACGAAGAAATTGATAAAGCTTCCGCACAAATTGCTGGTGCTATATTCTTGAAGAAGGTAGCATTCAATTACTCAATATTGATGCAGCTAGTGAGGCTTTTCAATCGCTTGATATGGGTGAGGAACCCTATGCAGCAACCATTACGCAACTAGTTCAGGGGCCAGATAAAGTGGCATCCATCGCCAAAACTCTAACGCAAACACATGGAATTGATACGATTGTCACACGGGGGGCCAACGGGCTTTCAAAATTACTTTATGCTCCGCATGAGTTCAAAAATCTTGGTTTGGGTGTGACGCCTAAGATGACGGCGATCCCACAATTTGCTGAAGACGCGATTCCAAAAGACGAAGCAATCGTGCAACATTTAGGTATGTGCTATAATACGAGTCACTTATTCTCGAGTCGCGCGATTAATCCTGCGGTTGATATTGTCTCCACTCATCATATTTTTGCAGAGGCGGGTGCGAGAAAAAAAGCGTGAACGCAGTGAGAGGCTGGCTAAGCACTCGCGGCTTGCAGCGTGTTTTTCAGCAAGCAGGCAATGGTCATCGGGCCTACGCCGCCTGGGACGGGAGTGATGGCCGAGGCGACCTGAGAAGCTGCAGCAAAATCCACATCGCCCACCAGTTTACCATCCGCTCTACGATTAATACCCACGTCGATTACGACTGCGCCAGGCTTAATCATGGTGCCTTTTAGAAAATTTGGTTGTCCAATCGCCGCAACAATTATGTCGGCTCGTTTGGTTTCAAGCATAAGGTCAACGGTTTTAGAATGGCAGATGGTAACCGTGCAAGATTGCTGCAGCAAAAGCTGCGCCATAGGCTTGCCCACGATATTGCTGCGGCCAATAATGACGGCGTGCTGACCAGCTAGACTTTTGCCAAATTGCTCTTTGAGAAGTATTAGGCATCCCAAAGGTGTGCAGGGAACTAAACCCTCTTGGCCAACAGCTAGTTTGCCAGCATTCACAACGTGAAACCCGTCGACGTCCTTCTTAGGGTCGATGGCATTAATGACCGTGTTAGCATCGATATGCTTGGGCAGGGGAAGCTGCACTAGAATGCCATGCACGTTTGGGTCAGCGTTTAGTTTATTTACTTCTGCAAGCAGTTCGTCCTGCGATGTAGCGGAAGGCAGAACCTTCTCGAAACTATTCATGCCTACTTCTTTGCAGGCATTGTTTTTATTGCGCACATAGACTTGGCTGGCGGGATCGTCGCCTACCAAAATCACTGCTAAACCTGGTGTAATGTTGCGCGAAGCTTTCAGTGCAGCAACGCCTTCCGCGACTTCTTTGCGAAGGGCTGCGGCGCGGGCTTTGCCATCAATAATTGCTGCGACCATTACGCGACCTTTACACCTTTGCTGGTGGAATATTCGAAGTGCAACTCAACATCCGGGTGCACAATTTTATAAATGCTGTGCGCAGCAAATGCTGCTTCCGAGAAGCCGCAGAGGATGAGCTTTAATTTGTTTTCGTAGGTGGCGATATCGCCAATGGCGAACAAGCCTTTTTCGTTTGTTTCCGCAGTCGTTGGTGATGTGGTAATATGGTTTTTGTGCAGGTTCAGCCCCCAATTCGCGATGGGGCCTAAATCCATGCTGAGGCCGAAAAACGCCAAAAGATGGTCGGCGGGCAAGGTTTTCTTTTCACCTTCCATGGTGGAAACAACGACGCCGCTTAATTTCTTTCCGTCACCTTCGAGTGCGTCGAGCTGATAGGGGATGACCATTTCAATCTTGCCCGCTTCCTCAAGCGCCTTCATTTGCGCAACGGACTCGGGCATGGCGCGGAACTTGTCACGACGGTGCACGACGTAAACTTTTTTAGCAATCGGTGCGAGCGAGTTTGCCCAATCGACTGCGCTGTCGCCACCACCCGCAATCACCAGCGTCTGGCCAGCGAAGGCGTCCTTTTTAGCGACCATGTAATGCACACTGGTGCCTTCATAAGTCTCAAGTCCTTGCATGGGTGGGCGGTTGGGGCCGAATGCGCCGCAACCTGCTGCGATAATCACCGCCTTGGATTCAATCACCGTTCCTGTGCTGGTGGTGATTTGCCAGTTACCGTTATCGAGTTTTTTGCAGCCCGTGACTTGCTGACCCAAATGGTAGGTTGGGTGGAAGGGGGCTGCTTGCTTCTCAAGGTTGTTAATCAGCTCTTGCGCATCAATCGCAGGGAAGCCTGGAATGTCATAAATTGGCTTTTCAGGGTAAAGGGCAGTGCACTGGCCGCCAACGCTTGGTAGTGCGTCGACTACGTGCGCTTTTATCTTGAGCATGCCAAGTTCGAAAATGGCGAAAAGCCCCACTGGGCCTGCGCCGATAATGGTGACATCCGTGGTTATGTTGCTTTGCATGTTAGCCATTTGATTTTTGCTCGCAATTCATGAATACTGCCTGATAAGGCTTAAGCCTGAAACGCGCAAGAAAAAGGTGCATTGTGACCGATTATCCGTGGCTGAATCATTACCCCAAAGACATTAACTGGCATGAGGAATTTCACGGTAAGCCTCTTTATTTCCTACTAGATGAGGCGGCGGCCAAGTATCCCTACAATATCGCCCTTGAATTCTTTGGTAAAACCTACACTTACGCCAAACTCAAAGAAATGGTGGACCGCGTAGCGCGTGGTTTGCAGCGTATTGGTGTGGTGAAGGGTACGCGTGTGGGTATTTTTATGCCCAACTGCCCCCAATTCGTGATGGCTTATTACGCGATTTTGAAAGTGGGTGGCACGGTCGTGAATTTCAACCCGCTTTATTCCGAGCGTGAGATTGAACATCAAATCCATGATGCGCAGGTTGAGGTGATGTTCACCGTGAATCTGAAACTCACCCATGCAAAATTATTACCGTTTATTGGTAAGACCAGCCTCAAGAAAATTGTCGTGTCGCAGTTCCAAGAGGCAATGGGCTTTACCATGCGCACGCTCTTTACGGCGGCCAAGCAGAAAGAAATGATGGCTTGCCCAAAAGACGGCATGCACACGGCTTTCAACGAATTACTCGACTCGCCCAATTTGGTGGTGTCCCCACATTTTGACCCCGATACGCATATCGCCGTATTGCAATATACCGGCGGCACAACGGGCGTGCCAAAAGGTGCGGTGCTGACGCATAGCAACCTCTATATCAACGCGCAGCAATGTACGCGTTGGATGCAGGGGCTAGAGGAGGGTAAAGAGCGCATGCTAGCGATTTTGCCATTCTTCCATGTGTTCGCGATGACGGTGTCGATGAACCTAGCAATTGCAAATGGCTTCCAGATTATCATCCACCCGCGTTTTGAATTGAAGCGTGTGCTTGAGGATATCCAGAACAAGAAAGTGACACTGATGCCTGGGGTATCAACGCTCTATGCAACGGTGGCGAATTATAAAAAGGTCGATAAGTATGACCTATCGTCAGTAAAAATGTGTATTTCTGGCGGTGGCCCATTGCCTGTTGAGGTCAAAGAACAGTTCGAGAAAATTACAGGCTGTGTCGTCGCAGAAGGGTATGGGCTTACCGAGGCTTCACCCGTGACATGCTGCACGCCGCTCGTTGGTAAAGGAAAATCGGGATCGATTGGTTTGCCATTCCCTGGCACCATTATGGAGATTATCGACAAAGACGATAAGACGACACCACTCAAAATAGGTGAGATTGGCGAGGTCTGTATTTCTGGTCCGCAAGTGATGGCGGGATATCTGAATCGCCCTGATGAAACTGCCAACGTATTGCGTGATGGCAGGTTGCACACGGGTGATTTGGGAAAGATGGACGAGGAGGGGTATTTCTACATCGTCGATCGTTTGAAAGAGATGATTATCGTGGGTGGTTACAATGTGTACCCGCGCAATATCGAAGAGATTCTCTATGCACACCCAGATGTCGCTGAGGCTGCGGTGGTAGGTCTAGACCACCCCACACGCGGGCAAATGATTAAAGCCTATATCGTGCGCAAAGAAGCTGGCAAGGTTGAGGCTTCTGAACTCAAAGCCTATATGAAAGAGCGTATGTCGGCCTATGCCGTGCCGCATGAAATCGAGTTCCGTGAGACCATGCCTAAAAGCATGATTGGTAAGATTTTGAAGAAAGAACTCATCGCCGAAGAGAAGGCGAAGCACGGTTAAAACCGTTGCCATGCCGCTCCTTTTCGCCTAAACAGGCGCAAACTTACAGGAGACCACTATGGCTAATGCAGCGAAAAAAGAGAATTTTAGTGATTATAAAGTAGCCGATATCGGCTTAGCGGCATGGGGCCGTAAGGAAATTGAAATGGCGCAAGTAGAAATGCCAGGTTTGATGGCACTGCGCGAAGAATTCAAAGGCAAGGCACCGCTTAAGGGTGCGCGTATCGTTGGCTGTTTGCACATGACGATTCAAACCGCCGTATTGATCGAAACGCTTGCGGAACTGGGTGCAACCCTGCGCTGGTCAAGCTGCAATATTTACTCGACCCAAGACCAAGCGGCTGCTGCCATTGCTGCGGCAGGCATTCCCGTATTCGCGTGGAAGGGTGAGACCGAAGAAGAATATGAATGGTGCATTGAACAGACCATTAAAGGCCCAGATGGTTGGCTGCCAAACATGATTCTGGATGATGGCGGTGACCTCACCAAAATCATGCACGAGAAATATCCTGACTTGCTGAAAGACGTACGTGGCGTTTCGGAAGAGACCACCACGGGCGTGCACCGTTTGCTTGAGATGATGGAAGCAGGTAAGTTGAAAGTGCCAGCATTCAACGTGAATGACTCGGTAACGAAGTCGAAATTCGATAACCTCTATGGCTGCCGCGAGTCGCTGCTAGATGGTATCAAGCAAGCCACCAACGTGATGATTGCGGGCAAGCTGGCAGTCGTTGCGGGTTATGGTGACGTGGGTAAAGGTTGTGCTGCAGCGTTGCGTGCACAAGGCGCACGCGTTGCGGTAACGGAAATCGATCCGATCTGCGCATTACAAGCGGCGATGGAAGGGTACACCGTAGATACGATGGAAAACCTCGCAAAAGATGGCGATATCTTCGTGACCACGACGGGTAACAAAGACATCATTATGCTCGACCATATGCGCAAAATGAAAGACCGTGCAATCGTATGTAACATCGGTCACTTTGATACCGAGATTCAGGTTGAGGCGCTGCGTAACCTGAAATGGCATGAAGTGAAGCCACAAGTGGATGAAGTAGAATTCCCAGATGGTAAGCGTATCATTCTGCTGGCGCAGGGTCGTTTGGTGAACCTTGGTTGTGCGAATGGCCACCCAAGCTTCGTGATGTCATCTTCCTTCACGAACCAAGTCTTGGCACAAATCGAGCTTTGGACGAACCATAAGAAGTACGAAAATAAGGTTTACGTATTGCCTAAGCATTTGGACGAGAAAGTGGCTGCCCTGCATCTTAAGAAAATCGGTGCGAAGCTGACGGTTCTTTCCAAAGAACAGGCCGATTATATTGGCGTTCCGGTAACAGGTCCCTTCAAAAAGGACTGGTATCGCTACTAGGCGGTTGCCTCCAGCCTTTGCTGGTGCCATAAATAGCCCATGGTTTTCATTGCACTAGCACTGATAGTGGTTGCGCTTGGGCTTGGCTATGTGCTGGCATGGCGAACGTTTCGCCGCCGCTTATCTGCACAGCAGGCTCCCGCCTTGGTTTCGCCTGAAGAGTCGAATGGCATTATCAAACTCAAGGCTGAAAACGATATTCTGAAGCTGGATGTACGCCGCTATGCGAATGTGTTCAACATTACGCTCAATGCCATTTGGCAACGCGACCCCGATCAGAATATTATTTTTTACAATCTCGCTTTTTCGGAAATTGCAGAGTCCGTTTCGGATGATGATGCGGATGTCAGCGATTTAGAGCTTTATAAAGGCCACCGCCAGCTCGCCAAAAAGGCATGGGAGACAGGGGAAGAGCAGCATGCCCGTCGCCATATCATCGTCAATGGTGAGCGGCGCTTATTCAGCATTCGCGAAGTGCCCATGAAAAGTGAGCAACTCACTGTTGGCTTTGCCGTTGATATTACCGAGCTTGAACAGGCGCATGAAGAAATCCAGCGCCATATCAGTGCGCAGCGCGACTTGCTTGAGAGCTCGACGTCGGCCATGGCCGTTTATGGTAAGGACCAGCGCCTCAAGTTTTATAACTTTGCATTCGTAACGCTGTGGAAGCTTGATGAGTCATGGCTAGATACAGAGCCGACCTATGGCGAGGTGCTAGAAGCCTTGCGCGAAAAACGCAAATTGCCTGAACAGGCAAATTTCCAAGCGTTCAAGCAACACCAAGTTAAGCAATTCACGGCGCTGATCGAACCGCAAGAAGAGTTTTTCTATCTGCCTGATGGAAAGATTCTGCGCGCCATTGCGATTCCGCATGCGCTTGGCGGCATCTTGTTCGTTTATGAAGATGTGACTGACCGTTTGGCGTTGGAGCGCTCCTACAACACCTTGATTGCTGTGCAGCGCGAAACACTCGATAACTTGCATGAAGGCGTTGTGGTGTTCGGTGAGAATGGGCGTTTGAAACTCTGCAACCCAACCTTCTTGAAATTATGGAACCTCAGCGAAGAGTTCACTGAAAACGAGCCACATGTGCGTGATGTGCTGGAGCAGTGCAAGCCGCTATTCATCACCGACCAATGGGAAACATTTAAGATGGGCTTGGTCGGCAGATTCCAGCAACGGCAGTTTTTTGCGATGCGCTTCGAGCGCAGCAACAACACGATTGTCGATTGCTCGGTGGTGCCGCTTCCTGATGGTGCAACGCTGCTTACCTTCATCGATATGACGGATTCAAGCTTGGTGGAGCGAAGCTTGCGTGAGAAAGCCGATGCACTTGAAGCGGCCGACAAGCTCAAAACCGAATTCCTTGCCAACATGTCGTATGAGTTGCGCTCTCCACTTACCTCAATTTCAGGCTTTGCTGAGATGCTCGACAAAGAATATGTTGGTGCGCTCAACGTGATGCAGAAAGATTATGTGGGTGGCATTTTCCAATCTGCACAATCTCTTGGCCATCTCATCAGTGATATCATTGACCTTGCGACGATTGAGGCGGGATACCTGAAGCTGGATGTAACGCAGGTTAACCTCCACACGATGATGGATGGGGTAATGGCACTGCTAAGCGAGCGTGTGAAGCTACAGGAAGTGTTGGTGCATGTGGATTATGCGCGTGGTGCGGACATCATGTTTGCGGATGAAACGCGCTTGAAGCAGGTCGTATTCAAGCTGATTTCAAACGCAGTGAAATACACAAAGTCCAAAGGCAATATTTGGGTGGATTGGAATAAGACGGATGATGGAACCATTGAACTTACTGTGCGTGATGACGGGATTGGTATCGAGCCTTCCAAGCAAGCGAATGTGTTCGACCCGTTCTTCCGTGGTGTAACATCACAAGGTGGAAATACGGGACTGGGCCTGTCGATTGTGAAGCGCTTCGTTCAATTGCATGGCGGTTCCATTGCGTTGGAGTCCTCACCAAGCGATGGTACGCGCGTGGTGTGCACGTTCCCGCAGCAGGTATTGCAAGCGTTGGCGCAAGCGCCTAAAGAGGTGGCATGAGTGAATATATTTTGACACTTTCTTGCGCAGATACGCGCGGTATCGTTGCTTCGGTGACGGGGTTCCTCGCCGAGCATGAAGGATTCATTATCGAATCTACGCAGTTTGGTGATCCCTCAACACAGCGCTTTTTTATGCGCGTGCATTTTTCGGCAAATGCAGATCTCAGCGCGCAATTCGCGACTAAAGTTGCCATGCCGTTTGCGATGGAGTGGCAATTGCATGATACGCATATCAAGCCGCGCGTGCTGCTGATGGTGTCGCAGCATTTACATTGTTTGAACGACGTCTTGCATCGCTACCGCACTGGCAGGCTGGCAATTGAAATTCCAGCCGTGGTTTCCAACCACGAGGCCGCGCGTGGTATGGTTGAGTGGCATGGCGTACCATTTCACCACTTACCCGTCACACCACAGACGAAGTCAGAGCAAGAGAAAACCATTTGGGATCTCGTGCAGCGCGAGCAGATTGATGTGGTGGTGTTGGCGCGCTATATGCAGATTTTATCGCCCGAACTTTCGGCCAAACTGCTTGGCAAAGCGATTAATATCCACCATTCCTTCCTACCGAGCTTCAAGGGTGCGAAGCCTTACCACCAAGCCTATGCGCGCGGGGTGAAGCTGATTGGTGCGACCGCTCATTACGTGACCGACGATTTAGATGAAGGGCCGATTATCGAGCAGGAAGTGGAGCGGGTTGATCACAGCAAATCGCCTGATGAGCTTGCTTCGATTGGTCATGATATTGAGTCACTCGTTTTATCGCGTGCGCTCAAGTACCATATCGAACGCCGTGTATTATTGAATGGCAATAAGACGGTGGTTTTCCGCTAGATCGTGTAGAACCAGCTATAGAGCGCGTCGTTGAAGAAGTGCAGTAGCAGGATGAGAATGATGGGGCTTAGATCAATCCCGCCAATATCAGGCAAGATGCGTCCCAGTAGCTTGCGTATCGGACGCAACATCGGTTCAAACAGCTTTCCTAGCGTGAAGTATAGACGTTGAATCAACTGATTATGGCGGTTGATAATGTCCAAATTCATGAGCAAACTCAGCACCATCCACACAATCAATGCGATGTTGATCAGTGAAATTAGATTACCGATAAGGTTAATGAATGGATTCAGCATGGTGCCTCTTTGCGCTTGTGTTTGATCGCATCTGAACCTATAATACGAAGCGTTGGTAATGTGCAAGCATTGCCACCCTCGGACGTAAGATTCGGGGTAAAATTGTTTAGCATGTAGCCTAAACTTGGATGGAGCTAGTACCATGACGGTCAGTAATCTGACTGCCCTTGCGGCAGGAATTCAGCGAAGCCTTAATCAACAGAACACACGTGTCGCAACAGCGATTAGCCAGATTGTTAGTGGCAATCGGCTAGTAAGCGCGAGCACGGATGTGGCGGCGCTCGCAACGGCCACCAGTTTGCAGACGCAGACTTCTGGTTTGCGCAACGCGAGCATTAATATCTCACAAGCATCTAGCCTCCTTCAGGTGGCGGACGGTGGGGCAGGGCAAATCAGCAATGCGCTTGATCGCTTGCAGTCACTGGCTGTACAGGCGGGTAACGGCTCGTTGTCAGACGCGGATCGCGGTGCTCTCAATCAGGAATTCCAAGCGCTCGCTCAGGAAATTGATCGTATTTCAGGCAGCACCAAATTTAATAGCACCACACTGCTAGATGGTTCGCTGTCTTCGGGCCTGAACTTCCAGATCGGCGGCGATGCTGGCGATCAAGTGAGTTTGTCAATCGGCGGTCTAGCGAGCAACGATTTGTTTGGTGGTAGCACGCCTGATATCTCGACGGCGGCGGGCGCTTCTGCAGCGCTTACGTCACTGCAGACAGCGCGTGATACGGTTAGCGCAACGCGTGCCGATATTGGTGCATTCCAGCAGGGTCTAGATTTTGCGGCGGCGACAATTGAAACGGCGATTCAGAACCAAGAAGCGGCACGTTCCGAGCTTGCGGATGCGGATATTGCCGAACTCTCAACCGAGTCAGCGCAAGCGCGTGTGCAGCAGCAAGCATCGATTTCGCTGCTGGCGCAAACCAATCGCCTGTCAGGTAATTTGCTGACATTGTTGAACGAGTAAGCCAATTTTTTAATCATAGAAAAGGGCGCATTTTCATGCGCCCTTTTTTGTTTGTGCATTATGCGCGTGGATTAGCGCTTTTCTAACGTGATGAATTTGCGGGGCTGCTCACCCAAGAAGAGCTGGCGTGGGCGACCGATTTTCATCGCTGGATCCTCGATCATCTCTTTCCACTGCGCGACCCAACCCGCAACACGCGCTACGGCGAACAGTACGGTGAATATTGGCGTTGGAATGCCCAAGGCGCGGTAGATGATGCCCGAGTAGAAGTCGACGTTCGGATAGAGTTTGCGCTCGATGAAGTATTCGTCATTGAGAGCGATTTTCTCGAGTTCCATCGCGATTTTGAGTAGTGGCTCGTTTTCCTGACCGAGTGCTTCGAGCACCTCATGGCAAGACTTGCGCAGCACGGCAGCGCGTGGGTCGTAATTCTTATACACGCGGTGACCAAAGCCCATGAGACGGAATGGGTCGGACTTGTCTTTCGCACGCTTAATGAAATGCGGGATGTTTTTCACATCGCCGATTTCTTGTAGCTGATTGATAACCGCTTCGTTTGCGCCGCCATGTGCAGGACCCCAAAGCGAGGCAATACCCGCACCGATACAGGCAAATGGGTTCGCGCCCGATGAGCCCGATAGACGCACGGTCGAGGTTGAAGCATTCTGTTCGTGGTCAGCGTGGAGGATGAAAATCTTCTCCATCGCGCTGGCGATCGTTGGATTCACTACATAGGGTTCTGCTGGTGTTGCGAACATCATGTGCAGGAAGTTTTCGCAGAAGCCGAGCTCATTGCGTGGATATACGAATGGGTGGCCGATCGAGTATTTATAGCACATCGCAGCAAGCGTTGGCATTTTCGCAATCAAGCGCAGTGCGGCTAATTCACGCTCCTCAGGGTTCTGGATGTCGAGCGAGTCATGATAGAACGCGCTCAGCGATGCTACTGCACCCACCATGATGGCCATTGGGTGTGCGCGGCGCGGGAAGCCACGATAGAGGAATTGTAACTGCTCATGCACCATGGTGTGGTGCGTGATGCGGTAATCGAACCATTCTTTTTGCTTCTTGTTTGGCAAATCGCCGTAGAGCAACAAGTAAGAGGTTTCTAGGAAGTCGGACTTCGCGGCGAGGTCGGCGATATCATAACCACGATAACGCAAGATACCTTTGTCACCATCAATGTAGGTGATTTCCGAGTCGCAGGACGCGGTGGAGAGGAAGCCAGGGTCATAGGTGAAGTGACCTGTTTGGCCGTAAAGCTTGGTGATATCAATAACGCTTGGGCCTTCGACCGCTTTGTAAATGGGGAATTCTACGGGCGTACCATTATTGATTTTCAGGGTCGCCGAACCAGTTTTCTTGAAGCGCGACGCTTGATCGATTGGTTTTTTATTCGAGAGCTTAGGGCGCTGTGGCGGCAAATTCAGGGCCACTTTCTTCTTAGATTTCGCTTTGCTGGATTTTCCGGATTTCAGCTTAGCTGCGGATTTGGCCATGAGTTTCTCCCGTGCATAGATATTATTATTGCCTGCGACACTAGCGCGATGGTTGTGCTGCGTCAATCAGCTCAAGCACTTTTTGGTCGAGTTTTGATAGGGGCAATTTTTGCAGTGCGTCTTTTGTGTGCCAGTTTGGGCTGTTGCTGGTGGCAGAGGATATAAGCATCACCGAGGCTTCCAGCTTGAAATGGGAATAGACATGTTTCACCACACCAAGGGTGACAGCGTTCTTGGGTGAGGTTGGGGTTTGTTCAAATCCATATAAACCGCCGAGTAATTTGCTCTCGCGTGCTTCTAAGAATAGGCGGCCATTTGCATCTTGCTTAACAAGAATAAAAAGTTTTTTTGTAGGGACTGCTTTTTTGGTCTTTGCAGCAGGGTAGGCAGTTGGGTTTTTGCGGCCTTTGCATATCTGCATGGCGGGGCACTCTTTGCACTTGGGTGCTTTGGGTGTGCAAATCATTGCGCCCACATCCATCATCGCCTGATTATAATCGAACGGGTTTTCGCGATTCAGCATAAGCTCGGCATGTTCCCATAACTTCTTTTCATCTGTTTCTGCAAAGATGCGTGCGACCACGCGTTTCACATTCGCTTCGAGCACTGCGTGCGGCTTTCTATACGCAAAGGCCAAGATGGCGTGTGCCGTATTTTTCCCGATGCCGGGGAGTTCTATGAGCTCCTCGAATGTGGTTGGTAATGCGGGTGCGATCTGCTGCGCAGCCTTATGCAAATTCACCGCGCGGCGATAGTATCCCATGCCCTCCCACGCTTTGAGCAGTTTGGGCAGTGGTGCGCGGGCAAGCGCCGAGACGGTCGGGAACTGGCGCAAAAACTGGCCATAATAGCGGTCACGCACGGTCGCGACCTGCGTTTGCTGCAACATCACCTCGGAAAGCCAAATGGCGTAGGGGTCTTTGGTCAATCGCCACGGCAAGTCATGGCGGCCATGCAGCTGATACCAGATATCAAGCGCCCTGTGGAAACCAAGAATTTCACTCGGTTTTATTTGCGGCGCTGTTTTTCTACTGCTAGAACGATGTTTCATCATTTTTGACTCTACGAGGAACCCATGTCGCAAGCAACAAAACTCAAAAACCCTGCACCACTTGATCCGTCGCAACCGTTTGGTGTGACCGTGGGTGCCTTGTCGGGCTCACGTAAGACGCATGTTGCGGGCAGCGAACGCTTGGGCGATGTGAAAGTAGCCATGCGCGAAATCGTGCTTTCGGAAAAGTCGGGCGAAGCGCCACTGACGGTCTATGACTGCTCGGGCCCTTATACGGATAAGGATACGAAAATCGACATCACGAAGGGTCTTAAAACCTTGCGTGCGCAGTGGATTGAGGGTCGCGGTGATGTGGAGCGTTATGAAGGCCGCACCACCAAGCCAGAAGATAACGGGTACAAGTCGCACCAAAAAATTGAGGTGATGGAATTTCCGAACTTGGTTCGCAAGCCGTTGCGCGCCAAAGCGGGCAGCAACGTGACCCAGATGCATTATGCGAAAAAGGGCATCATCACCCCTGAAATGGAATATATCGCGATTCGCGAGAATGAGGGCGGCAACTCGCATATCACGCCTGAATTTGTGCGTGACGAAGTGGCGCGCGGGCGTGCGATTATCCCCGCCAATATCAACCACCCAGAGCTGGAGCCGATGATTATTGGTCGTGGCTTCAAGGTGAAGATCAACGGCAATATCGGTAACTCGGCGATTACGAGCTCGATTGCGGAAGAAGTCGAAAAAATGGTCTGGGCGACGCGTTGGGGTGCCGACACGATTATGGACTTGAGCACGGGTAAAAACATTCACGCGACGCGCGAATGGATTTTGCGAAATGCTGCAGTCCCCGTGGGCACGGTGCCGATTTATCAGGCGCTGGAGAAAGTCGGCGGTATTGCGGAAGATCTGACGTGGGAAATTTTCCGCGACACGTTGATTGAGCAAGCCGAGCAGGGGGTGGATTATTTCACCATCCATGCGGGCGTGCGCTTGCCGTTTGTGCCGCTTACCGAAAAGCGCGTGACGGGCATAGTGTCGCGCGGTGGCTCCATTCACGCGAAATGGTGTATTGCGCACCATAAGGAAAACTTCACCTACACGCATTTCGAAGAGATTTGCGAAATCATGAAGGCGTACGACGTGAGCTTCTCACTGGGTGATGGCTTGCGCCCGGGCTCGATTGCGGATGCGAATGATGCGGCGCAGTTTGCGGAGCTCAAAACGCTCGGTGAGCTCACCAAAGTGGCGTGGAAGCATGATTGCCAGGTGATGATTGAAGGGCCGGGTCACGTGCCGATGCACAAAATCAAAGAGAATATGGATAAGCAGCTCGAGGCCTGCCACGAAGCGCCGTTCTATACGCTTGGGCCACTGACCACCGATATTGCGCCGGGGTACGACCATATCACCTCCGCGATAGGTGCGGCGATGATCGGGTGGTTCGGTACGGCGATGTTATGCTACGTCACGCCGAAAGAGCACCTCGGTCTGCCCGACCGTGACGATGTGAAAGAAGGCGTGATTGCCTATAAAATTGCTGCACACGCCGCCGATTTGGCGAAGGGGCACCCCAGCACCCAAAACCGCGACGACGCGCTTTCCCGCGCGCGTTTCGAGTTCCGTTGGGAAGATCAGTTTAACCTGAGCCTCGACCCCGACACAGCGCGTGAATATCACGACGAAACCTTGCCTGCCGACGGCGCAAAGGTTGCGCATTTTTGCAGCATGTGCGGCCCGAAATTCTGCAGCATGAAAATTTCGCAAGAGGTGCGTGAATTCGCAAAAGTAGCCAATAATGCTGCACCTGTTGCTGCAGAAGCGGCAGACGCAGGCATGGCCGAAATGAGCGAAAAGTTCAAAGAAGGCGGAAGCGAGATTTATAAGAAGGTGAGTTAGGTTGTTATGCCAATCTTGGGCTGCATGGTGACGGGTAGGATAGTTGCCATTGCTTTTAACTCTTCGCGCCAATGAGCTGGGTCTGATCGCTCGCGGCCAATAGCATTGATTACAGTAGCCGATACTTTATCAACCATATGGTGATTGCTTATCTGGCCGGGCTCTGTTTTCCCGTAGTAAATAAAACTGGTAACGGCGTGCTCAACGGATTGTGATGTTTCCGTGCGTTCGACGCCGTTATCGTCCCAGCGCAAGCGGTTGGGCAGGTCGGTGAAGAAGCTGATTCCGTTCGTATGTTCTTTGGTAACAAAATGGGTGGTGCGTGGCCAATACGGCTCTGAATCAAGACGTTCAAGGCGGGATTCCAGCACGTCAGGGTCGAAGCCAATGGCTGCATAGCTACGTCGTGCGGCTTCCCGAGCTTCGACTGGATCGGTGATGCCTTGTTTCATGTTGCCCCACCAGATGCGGCGGTCGCATTGGGGGCTGAAGTTGATGGTACGGAAACTCACGCCGTCTTGTTCAAGCGGTACAGTATTACCCAATCCAATCATCACTGGCTCGCGGATGATACGTTCGATTTCTTCGTTGTTGTAACCTCTCTCGCGGAGTATGCAGCGTAGTAGCCTGCCGACCTCCTGTATGAAGCGGCAACCTGAGCTATGACCTGCCATAGTTACGCGTGAGAAGTGCTCACAAATCTCATCGGCAGAGGGGTGCGCACCGTTATGTAGCCCAGCGATAGGAAGTAATACTTGTTTCAGGAATTGTTCCTCATCACTGGGCGAGCTGCCTGTAAGATTGTGCTGTTTGTCGACGCCGTATTGATTCCGGTGTTCTTCTGTGCCTTCACGGCTAAATACTGCGCAAAGAATATTGGGCTTCGTTTTCGTATCGCCGCGCACAAGTATGTTTTCTACAGTTTTGATGTATCCTGACACTTGTGTTTCAACGGTTGCAGCTGGCTTATCGCGATTGATGGTATAGCCAGGAACCATCAGTAATATGGGTTTGTCTTTATCATAAAAATAGTTGGCGCGGTCGAGATGCGTTTCATGAATACGCACTTCTCCGGTGATAGGGTCACGATCACGGTAGTAGAGGCCAAATTGTTTGGAATCTTCCATTGTCACACTCTATGATTTATCTATGACAAATTGATGACAGTTGCACGAAATCTAGATAAATAGTGCTGGCATGAGAGGTGCCCATGAAAGAGTATAAAGCTTACATGTATCAAAAATCGCTGATGAATTTTTAAACACAAGCTCTTCAACGCTATGACCTTCACCAAAACCCCCTACATCATCCCTCCCTTTGCTGAGGTGGAAGTCACCGTGCGCGGGCAGATGAATGATGACATCTACCAAAAATATGTGGCGCGGCTCAAGGCGGTGACGGATGTTGCGGTGTCGCACATCACCTACCAAAGCGATGGGCTGAAGGTCACGGGGCTCGAGGTGCTGCCCGATTTTGCGGCGGGCGAGAAGGCGCCACTCATTATTTATAACCGTGGCGGCAACCGCGATTTTGGCGGCTTGTCGGCGGCACAAATCATCAACCTCATGCTCCCCATGGCGCGTAGCATACGCGGCGGGGTGCTGGCCAGTAATTACCGTGGCAATATGGGCGGCGAAGGCCGCGAGGAATTTGGCGGTGCGGATGTGAATGACGTGCTGCGCCTGATCGAGATTGGCCAGCACCAGCCATGGTGGGACGGGAAGAATATTTTTATGCTCGGCTGGTCACGCGGGGGAATGATGACCTATCGTGCCATTGCCGAAGGCGCGCCGATTACGGCTGCTGCGATTGGTGCGGGCGTGGCGGATTTATTTGAGTCGTCGCTGGCGCGGCCAGAGATGGAAGAGAAAGTCTATGCGCAACTCGTGCCGCATTACACGCCTGAGAATCGTGAGGCATTGCTGCGCGAACGCTCGGCACTCTGTTGGCCGGAGAAAATCACCGTGCCGCTTTTATTGCTGCATGGGGATGCAGACACCAAGGTGGGTGTGGTGCATGCGCGGCGCATGCATGAAGCGCTCAGCGCGCTTGGTCGCAGCGTGAAATATATTGAATTCCCCAATGGCGGGCACGGGCTGATGCGCGAGAATGAAACCGTGATGCGCGAAGTGGCCGCGTGGTTCACCGCCCACCGTGTTGCATGATACGCTAGTTAATGAGGTTGCGCACGACCATGGCGCACTCAAGACTCGTGGTGCTTAGTGCATAATCGGAATTGAGGTCGGATTGGTTTGCTGCATCGGTGCAGTTGTCCCAGCGGCGAGCCATTATTTTCCCATAGGCGGGGCGGCCATCGTCCATCTTCGTGTCGATATTCCATAACTCTTCGGGTTTGAAAGCGGAAAGGCCTGCATCGGAGGTGGCGGCCATCGCGCCTAATTGCATCCAATTGCCATAATTGCCAGCGAACATGGTGCCGTCGCCTGCGAAGTTATCTAGATAGGCGCGCATGCCCCATGCGGCACTCGCACTCACCTTGGAGCGGGGCACGTTGGTTCCTGCAATCCAGCAGAGCGAGGCGTGGCACGCGCCACTCACACCCGTATAGGTGCCCTCGATTAAGCTAGCATTGGCCAGATGTTGCCACATGCGATAATGCTCGTAATCGTTCGTACCACCGATGCGGCCGTCGCCGTTACCGTCGCAGGTTGCTTGGGTGGTACTGCTGGTGGTGATGCAGGTGGCGGGGGTGGCGTGCGCTGCGGTCCAAAATTGGGTGGCGTTGCTCATATCGCCTGCCATTGCGAAATATTTATCGCGGAACGTGCCCGTGGCTGTCTGCCAGCGTTGAAGCTCGGTACTCACGGCGCGTAGTTCCGAGGCGCGAATGAGCGACTGACCAGCCAAGATTCCGCCTGTTAGCAGACCTAAAATGACTAGCACAATCGATAGTTCTACTAAGCTGAATGCTTGCAATCGGCCATGGTTTTGCATATGCAGATTTTAACAAACTGTCGTGGTAAGTCTATGAAAGAATATAAAGCCTACGTCTATCAAGAGTCGCTGCTGGGATCGTTGTTCCTCGGCCAGTCGAAGATTGACCCTGATAAATTTACCAAGTCGCTCAACGAGTGGGCGCTGCAGGGCTGGAAAGTTATCGAGATTGTGCGCGAGACGCGCCGCATGTTGCTCTTCTGGTCGCGTGAGGCGTTTCTGGTGATTATGGAGCGTGATCGCAGACCTGCTCCTCCTGGCGCGAACTAGTCTTTATTACGTGCGCTCAAGCGCTACGCGGGTTCTAGTGATCGAATAACAGGAGAGATGCTATGGACATGATGATTTACGGGATTGTTTTTTTCATCGTCATTACTGACGCAATACTCGCGCAATATTTCAACAAGAAGCGCAAACAGCTCGACCCGAATGCAGCGGATTATGCGCAAAAAGATAAGGCGTATCGTTTCATCATCAAGGCCGTGCTCGGCTATTCGTTTGTCGTGGCGCTGATGCTGATCATCGTGGTGAAGCCACTCTTCGTGCAAGGAACCAACTAATGAGGCGTATGATGTGGATCGCATTGATTGCCATGTTCGCACTGGCGGGAGCAAGTTTATATCTCTACCAGCGTATTCCGTTCATGATGGAATTGCAAAACCCTGCAGCACGCGAGCAGGCGCAAGCAACGGTGACGGATGTGCGCACGCCTACCATGAAGAAAAACCAGCGCACCAGTGACTTGCGCACGACGGTAAAATTTGAGTTCACTGTGCCGCTGAGCGATGCGACCATTCATGGCGCCTACGAACAGTATTATAAAGAAGATGCACCAATAGTCGGCGAGAAGGTTGCAGTGGTCTATCTGCGCAATCACCCGCAGCATTTTGTGCGCGAGGCAGAGTTGCCTAAGCTTGCGAATGAACTGCGTTGGTCGCGCATCGGTATGATGCTGTTTGGCATCGCGGCGGTCGTAGTGCCGTTTATGATTTTGGGTTTTGGGCGACGCTAACTTTTCTTGTGCGTTTTGCAACGTTGCGAGCAGAATTTCACTTGCTCCCACACGCGTTCCCATTTTTTACGCCAGCTAAATGCACGCCCGCACGCCGCACAGATTTTGTGCGGCAAATGCGGTTTTTTATGTGCCATTATTTCTTAAGGGCGTCGCGGATTTCGCGCAGCAATAACACGTCTTCCGGCGTGACGGCAGGCGCCGCCGCCTCGGCCTTTTTCAGTTTGTTGATTTGTTTGACCAGCATGAAAATCACGAAGGCAACAATCAGGAATTTGATAACGGCGTTGATGAACAGCCCATACATAATGAGCGGCGCGCCCGCTTTTTTCGCTTCCTCGAGTGAGCCATAATCGCCCATCGACAAGTCGAAGTAATAGTTCGAGAAGTCGATGCCGCCGATAATCATCCCGATGATGGGGTTGATGATGTCGCCCACCAGTGAGGTAACAATCGCGGTGAATGCGGCGCCCACCACGATACCGACTGCCATGTCGATGACATTGCCACGGGCGATGAAGCTTTTGAATTCGGATAGTACGGACATGTGTGCCTCCTTAGGTTGCTGTCGTTACCATACAAAACCCAAACCTGAGGGCAAGAGGCTTGCATTTCTTATCCACTCTGGCATTGAGGCGCCCATGCGGGTGTAGTTCAATGGTAGAACGGCAGCTTCCCAAGCTGCATACGAAGGTTCGATTCCCTTCACCCGCTCCAACGCCTCAACTTACGCGCGCGAAAGAGTGCAGTGCGAAGCTAGGTGCTTTTTTTATCTGTTAAATCTGCTATAGTGCCCTGAAATAAAAATAATATTCAGGGAGTTTCTCGCATGTCTCATGCCGTTATTGTCGGCTTTGTCCGTTCCCCATTTACTCCATCGAATAAAGGCGCGCTCGCTAAAACCCGACCGGATGACATCGCGGTGCAGGTCATTCAAGGCCTCATTAAAAAGACGGGCGTGAAGGTCGATGATATTGAAGATCTCATCATGGGTTGTGCATTCCCTGAAGGAGAGCAAGGTTTCAACATTGGGCGCATGGTGGCGCTACAAGCGGGTTTGCCTATAACCGTGGCTGGCTCGACGGTTAATCGTTGGTGCGGTAGCTCGATGGAGGCAATTCACATCGCTGCGGGCAATATCGCGACTGGTAAGGGCGATGTATTTATTGCGGCGGGTGTTGAATCCATGACACGCATTCCCATGGGTGGCTATAACCCGTTGCCAAATCCTACGCTTTATAAGGATATGCCAACGGCCTATATGTCGATGGGACTTACTGCTGAGCAGGTTGCGATAAAGTGTAGCGTGACACGTAAAGCGCAGGAAGAATTCGCATTGCAATCACACCTCAAAGCCGCGAAGGCGGACTTCTCGGAAGAGATTGTGCCCATTACCACGAAAGATGGTGTGGTCGATAAAGACGGAACGATTCGCGCGAACTCGACGCTGGAAGATATGGCGAAGCTCGACCCCGCATTTGATGCCAAGGGCTCGGTAACGGCGGCGACTTCTTCGCCGCTTACCGATGGTGCGGCGGCGGTATTGGTAGTGAGCGAAGCCTACGCGAAGAAGCATAATTTGAAAATTCTAGCGCGCATCAAATCAACGGCTGTTGTTGGTCTTGATCCTGCAGTGATGGGCTTAGGGCCTGTCTATGCGAGCGAGAAGGCACTCAAGCGTGCGGGCCTTAGCATCAAGGATATCGACATCGTAGAAATCAACGAAGCGTTCTCTGCTCAGTCCATTCCTTGCGCACAGCAATTAAATATCGACCCCGCAAAACTCAACATCGAGGGCGGTGCGATTGCGCTTGGCCACCCGCTTGGCGCATCGGGTGCGCGCATCACGGGTAAGGCTGCGCTGCTGCTGTCGCGCGGTAAGGGTAAATATGCGCTTTCTGCTGCCTGTATCGGTGGTGGCATGGGTATCGCGACGGTGCTGGAGAAGGCGTAATGGATATCAAAAAAGTTGCCGTACTTGGTTCTGGCGTCATGGGTTCTGGCATTGCAGGTGTGCTGGCTAATGCGGGCATTCCTGTATTGCTGCTCGACATCGTTCCTAAAGATGCTTCGGACCGAAACATGCTTGCCAAGGGCGCGATTGAGAAACAACTCAAAGGCGGCACGCCCGGCTTTTCGCACAAGCGCAACGCCAAGCTGGTAACGGCTGGCAACCTCGAAGACGATTTGGACAAACTCGCCGAGGTGGATTGGATTATCGAGGTCGTGCTCGAGAAGATCGAAGTGAAGAGCGATGTGTATCGGAAGATCGACAAGGTGCGCAAGAAGGGCTCCATCGTGTCGTCGAACACCTCGACGCTACCGCTCGCTGTTTTGATTGAAGGTCAGTCGGAGCAGTTCAAAAAAGATTTCATCATCACGCACTTTTTCAACCCGCCGCGCTTCATGAAGCTTTTGGAAGTGGTGAAGAGCCCAACCTTTGATGCCACGCGTTTTGCGCACTTCAATGATTTTGCGGATAGAGTTTTGGGCAAAACGGTGGTGGGCTGCAAGGACACGCCAGGGTTCCTCGCGAATCGCATCGGTGTTTATTGGATGACCGCAGGGCTGGTCGACGCGCTGAAGCTTGGCATAAAGGTCGAGGAGGCGGACGCCATTATGGGCAAACCGCTTGGTTTACCCAAAACGGGCATGTTCGGTCTTTATGATCTAATCGGCATTGATTTAATGCCACTGATTGCCAAAGCGATGATGGCAACCCTGCCAGAGAAAGACGCATTCCGTTCGCTATACAACTTGCCGCCGCTCATTGAGAAAATGATTGCCGATGGATATACGGGTCGCAAAGGCAAGGGCGGCTTCTACCGCATGCAGAAAGATGCGAATGGTAAGAAAACCAAAGAAGTCATCGACTTCAAAACGGGTGAATATCGCGCTGAGAAGAAAGCCAAGCTGGAATCAATTGATGCAGCAAAGGGCGGCATCGCAGCGCTGCTTTCGCACTCCGATATTGGTGGGCAATATGCTGCAGCCGTGATGCTCAAGACATTGCATTATGCTGCATCGCTCATTCCCGAAATTTCAGACGATATCTATAGCGTCGATGCGGCGATGGTGAATGGCTATAACTGGAAATACGGCCCGTTCCAACTGATTGACCGTGCAGCGCACGGCGGCGTTTCTGGCACAGAACTTATTGCGCAAGCGTGGGAAAAAATTGGACTGTCGGTACCTGCGGTGATTGCCGAGGCGCGCGGTAAAAAACTCTACGACGTGGTGGATGGCAGGCGCATGCAGTTTGCTATTGGTGGTAAACATACTGCGGTTCCCGTCCCTGACGGTTCATTACTGCTCGAAGATATTAAGCTCACCAAGAAGCCCTTCAAAAAGAATGCCTCGACGCAGCTATGGGACTTGGGCGATGGGGTGGCATGTCTTGAGCTCACCAGCAAAATGAATACGTGGGACCCTGAGAATTTGCGCATGGTGCAAGAGGCGCCAGAAATTATCCAGAAGGCTGGTTTCGGCGCGCTGGTGATTGGTACAGACGCGGAGCATTTCAGCTTCGGCGCGAATATTGGATTTTTCAATCTGGCGTGTAATACCGCGTCATGGTGGGCGATTGCCGATATGGTGAAGCAGGGCCAACAAGGTTTCATGGGGCTGAAATATGCACCATTCCCTGTGGTGTCATCGCTTTCGGGTATGGCGCTGGGCGGTGGGTGCGAAATTAATCTACACGTGGACGCGGTGCAGGCGCATCTGGAATCCTACATCGGTTTGGTCGAAGCGGGTATTGGTGTCATCCCCGGTTGGGGTGGCTGTAAGGAGCTTTTATTCCGCCACGTTGCTGCAGGTATTGCGACACAAAAAGCCGTCATGAAAGGGCAGAAGCCAGAGCAGTTGATGGCGGCGGGACCTATGCCTGCAATTAGCAAATGCTTTGAATATATCTCGACCGCGAAAGTGGCGGGCTCTGCACACGAAGCAAAAGACATGATGATTTTAAATACGAAGTCGCGCATTTCGATGAATCGCCGCCGTGTATTGGCGGACGCTAAAGCACACGCGCTGGAGCTTGCGCAAAACTACAAAGCGCCAGAGCCATTTACGATTCGTTTGCCGGGCGAGACGGGCTACACCGCGCTGATGATGGCGGTTGGTAATTTCGTGGCCAATGGCAAAGCCACCAAGCATGACGCAGTGGTGTGTGACGCGTTGGCGAAAGTGCTGACGGGTGGTGATACCGACATCACGCAAGAAGTGACCGAGCAGCAGATACTCGATTTAGAATATGAGTATTTCATGCAGCTTTGCAAACACCCTGATACGCAAGCGCGCATTGCGCATATGCTCAACACATCTAAGCCTTTAAGGAATTAGCATGCCAGCATACAAAGCCCCATTGAAAGATTTCGACTTCCTGATCAATCATTTTCTGGAACTCGACACGCATGCGGATGTGCCAGGTTTTGCAGATGCAAAGGATTTGGTGCAGCCGTTGCTAGAGGCTTCCGCGCAAATGTGTGAGGAAGTGCTCGCCCCGCTCAACGTGGTGGGTGACAAGCAGGGACTGAAATTCGAAAACGGCAAGGTGACGACGCCCGAAGGTTTCAAGGAAGCTTACAACGCATATAAAGAAGGCGGCTGGAGCACGCTGACATGGCCAACGGAATTTGGCGGGCAGGGGTTACCAGAATTTCTCAATATGCCGATGCTCGAGATGGTGTGTTCGAGCAACTTGTCATTCGGCCTCACACCCGGGCTTACGCATGGTGCTATCAATGCATTGTTAGTGCATGGGAATGACGAACAGAAGCAAACCTATTTACCAAAAATGATTCCGGGTGAGTGGTCGGGCGTCATGTGCCTTACCGAACCTGTGGCGGGAACGGATTTGGGATTGCTCAAAACCCGCGCTGAACCGAATGCAGATGGCAGCTATAAAATCGAAGGGAATAAGATTTTTATTTCAGCCGGTGAGCAGGACCAGACTGAGAATATCATTCACCTTGTGCTGGCGCGTTTGCCGGATGCACCTAAAGGCAGCAAAGGCATTTCGCTTTTCGTGGTGCCGAAGTTTTTAGTGAATGCAGATGGGTCGCTAGGTGCACGCAACAATTTTTCGTGCGCGGGCATCGAGCACAAGATGGGTATTCACGCGTCACCTACCTGCGTGATGAATTATGATGGCGCGACAGGCTGGCTCGTTGGGGAACCGCATCGTGGTCTGCCTGCAATGTTCGTGATGATGAACACGGCACGCCTCTATGTAGGTGTGCAAGGTTTGGGCGTAGGCGAGGCGGCGTATCAAAATGCACTGGCTTATGCGAAAGAGCGCCCACAAGGTCGCGCGCTGAACGGTGCAAAATTCCCCGAAAAACCTGCAGACCCCATTACGGTGCACCCTGATGTGCGGCGCATGTTATACACAATGAAAGCCTTCAACGAAGGCGCGCGTGCGCTGGTGATGTGGACCGCGCTGATGCTGGATATCTCGCACCGCCACCCTGATGCACAAAAGCGCCAAGAGGCGGATGACTTCGTGCAGCTCATTACACCCATTCTCAAAGCGTCGCTCACCGACGGCGGGTTTGAAACCGCCAGCACGGCTATGCAGATTTTTGGTGGTTATGGCTACATCGAGGAATATGGTGCAAGCCAGTATCTGCGCGATTCGCGCATTGCTATGATCTATGAAGGTACCAATGGCGTGCAGGCGATGGATCTGGTCGGCCGCAAGCTGGGTTACGAGACTGGCAGATATCTCAAAGCATTCTTCCACCCGCTTGATGCATTCATTGCCGAACATCGTGATGACGCATCTATGGCCGAGTTCAATAAGCCGCTTAAGCAGCATATGAAATATCTTCAGCAGGCGACGATGTGGATTGGCGCGATGGGTATGGTGAACCCGAACCATGCGGGTGCGGCGGCGGTTGAGTATCTCAAGATGTTCTGGCTGGTGGTCAATGCATTCATTTGGGCAAAGACCGCGAAGATTGCCTTAGCGCAAATGGATAGCGACCCAGAATTCTACAAAGCGAAACTTGCCACGGCGCGCTTCTTCTACGCGAAGATATTGCCGCAAACGACAGGGCTACTTGCTTCTATTACCAATGGCTCCGATGCGGTGATGGCCGAGAGCGAGTTTTAGACCACCCGAGCATTAAAAATTTGGCTTCCAGCAAGGGCGGAGAGCCAATTGTCACAAAAGCTTCACATTTCTTTTGTGACGTTTGTGTTAAGATACTCCTGAATAATGGCTTAACGTATTGATTATTATTCATTCGCGCGTGAGTTTGGCGTGGTGAAGCGAGTTCAAAAATCAGCACTGAAAGCCCAAATAAGTAAAAAAATTAACTAATTATTTACGCATAGAATGGTAAATTGGTTAAAATTTTAGAGGTTCGGTAGCGCATGGTTACTTTATCAGAAGTACGTTTTGATCAGAATGGAATCCGCGACCTTAACAGGGAGAGGGACGAAGCGCTGAGCGGTCGTCACGCGGAAGGTGCGCTGGCGCGTATCCCGATTATTGGCGGATTGCTGCAATATGTAGATGTCGACTTCTATGCGCGTGATCGTGATTCTGGCTTTGGCATTGGCGGGAACACGCGAGGCATTCAAAATCTTGGTGTAGGTGATCCGATTGGTAACATGCGCGATGCTCTTGGGGATATTGCAAGAGAAGCGAGAGAGACGTTCCTAGAATCACAAGTATATGATCCAAATGGCATCATGCTCAATCTCAGCCAGCAAGATCGCGCACAACTTGCTGCAGAATATATGTTGCCTATTATTGCCACGCTTAACAGAGCTGGCCGACAAGAAGATGCCCAAGAACTTGTTCGATCGATGCAGGCGCAAGGCTTCACGACGATTGAAGCAGATATATTAGCTATTGAAGCAGCAAATGTTGCGGCACAAGAAGCACGTGCATTGGAACGTGAAGAGCGCCAAAGAGGAGAAGATTTGCGTCGTGCGCGTGGTGCCAGCATGCGCGATCCTGATGCAGATGCAATCGTAACGATTGCAGCAAATGGTACGATGACCAGCACCAATCTTGGTACTACGGAAGCTCCAGCAGACCTTACCGCGACTAGCTCATTACAAGATCAGGTTACCGCACTTCTTACCGCACGAACCATTACCGTGGTGAGTGCAGATGGCACGTCTCGCGATGCAAGCGGCAACGTAGCGCGTGCAACTGAACTTGTAAGAGTGCTCGCCCGTGGAGGTGACCCTGCGGCTTTGACGGGTGTGCTGCAAGCACTGAACAATCCAGATGACGACGATCTAGCGCGCAATGCCTCGAACCTGTTGCGCTCGCTGACGCCCGAAGAGATTCGCGCTGCCGTTCCCGACGATATTAATAATTTCGCCGCGATTGAAGAAGCGCTGATTCGCACACAGGAAGAATTGCGTAGAGAAGTACGAGAGAATCGTAACCGTTCGGCGGGTGGTGATAATGGTGCTGGCATTTTCCAAGCGCTTGCTGCCTTCTTCATTACGGCGTTCGTACAAGACCCAGCAGAGCGCGAGCGTATTCTAAATAGTATGTTCCCAGATAGAGATGCACCAGAAGCAGGTGCGGAAAGCCCAGCTCCTGATGCTCCTCCTGCCGCAACTCCTGGCTCGGATATCGTCGCGACGATTACGCCAAATGCAACTAATCCCGACCAAGACACGGTGGTGTTCGCTGGTGGTGGCATAACAGCAGCTGAAACATCGGCGGCTCGAGAACTATACCATGCGTTGAATGAGCCAGACGTTACAGCGCAGGATAGAGAAACTGTCGCACGCGCACTAAGAGAACATCCTCGTCTCGCGAACATGAAGGTTAGTATTGGTGGCGGCAATAATCCACCAATTCCCTTGGAACAATTTCTCCAACAGAACATGGGCACTGTAAACGGTGTGAATGCGTTTGATGCCCAACTCCAAGCTGCATTTGATGATGCGCAGCGCCGTGCTGCGCCACCTGCGCCCGAAGCACCAGACACATTAGCAGGACCACCAGATGGTCCGCCAGTGGGTGGTGCGCAAACCGCAGCAGATATTATGAGCTCACCAGAGCTAACGGCGTTGTTGCGCCAGACGTTTATTGCTGAAGGTAAGCAAGCTGAGTATGATGCGATTAGTGCACAGATTAGAGAGCTACAGCAAGCTGGCGGAGTAGCTGGCGGAGCGCCCGCTCTTCAACGACTATTTAATGAGAGTCTTGTTAGACAGTACGAGACGAGTCATGCTGGTCAAGCTGGTGTTACAGCAAATAGTCGGCTCGACCTTGCCGAACTAAATCGCATGGTGGATTCTATGCGTTCGCCTGAAGGTGGTTTTTCGGCAGATGAGGCGGCAGCTATCAGTAATTTTGATCGTGTAGCAACGCAATGGAATGCAGAAGCTGGCAATCGATTCCAGGCGACAAGTACGACACCAGCGCCAAGTACTTCTGTACCAAATCCGAGTTTGGTTGCTTTTGAAGCGGCGTTTATAAGTGGTGCTCCGATCGGCTCAGACACTGCTAATCAGGTGCTTGATCGACTATTTAATACGTATGATAATCGTAAGTTAGATGGAACATCTGGTGCAGATCGCATTCTTGATCAGCAGGAGTTAAGCCGTTTGGCTGCAGATGTTATTGGTGATAATAATAGCCGTGCATATGGTAATGATTTGGCTTTCAGAACGTTGCTTGCTGCAAATGATATTGATCCAGCCAAGGTGGGTCTGCAGTGGCAAGGTGATGCTCAAACGGGTCATTTTGTAGAAGCACCACCTCCTGCTGCAGATGCGCGCATTCTAATCGCTCGCGACGTTGCTGCTCGCTAATACCCACTAGCCAAAGTTTTCTCTGTTCGTTAGCATGGCTACATGCAACTCAATAAAGACACGCCTGCTTATAAGGTTGGTGCGGTGGTGGTGAAAAACCCCACGCATGCACCGCAATTTCTGCTCGTGAAACCGATTGGCAAAAAGCTCGATGGTAATGCACCGTGGGTGCTGCCGCGCGGCACAATTCGTGCGCGCGATGCTGCAACGGGTGAATGGGTGGATTTGCGCGATCAAGCGACCATTCACGCCATGCAAGGCGCAGAGCTAGAGTCGTATGAGGAAGGGATTTTGCACGAGCTACGCGAGGAGGCGGGGGTAGAACATCTCGACCCTGCACGTCTTATTCCCATCGGTATTCGCACCTATCGCAATGCGCATGGCAAAGACAGGCCCGTCTATTGGTTCGCCGTGGTGATGGACGAGGCGGATGCTGCGGCATTAAATCCTATGCCCGAAGATGGGGCAGCCCCTGCCACATGGTTCACGATTGAGCAGATGACGGCGATGGCGAATCGCGGTGAAGCGCGCCACGGCTATGCAGAGATTTGCAAAGATATTCTGGAAGAGCTGCTGCGAAAGCGAGCCTGTTAAGCGACTTCCTGCCACTTGAGGGCAAAGCCATGTTTGGCGGTATCGACCATTGCGTGCAACTTGCCGCGCAGTAAGCCTTCAGCTTTTTTGCCGAATACTTCATAACGCCAGCCGTGCATGATGTGCGAGTTGGCCATGGGCACTTCGCCTTTTACTAGGGACTCCAGCTCGTCACGGTCTGCTACAAGGCGCGGCACCACATGCGCTTCCTCGCAGCATTGTTTGAGTAGCATGCGCAGCATATCAAGGCATGCTTCCTGACCCGCATTCAGGCTAATGCCACGTGGTGGTGGCGAAGGAAACTCGCTTTTGGGTGCAATGCGCGCCGCGTTCATTGCTTCAATCAGTGCGGTTTGCCATTCGCGTGAGAGGTTGTTGCCAAGGCCGCGCACTTGTTGCAAGTCCTCCACCGACTCGGGAGACTGTGCAGCAATTTGCAGCACCACTTCGTCACGAATAATGCGTTGGCGAGGTACATCGCGCTTGATGGCTAATTCCTCGCGCCAAGCGGCAACGGCACGCAGCATGTGCAGGTAAAACGGGTCGCGGCTTTTGACCTTCAGGCGCTTCCATGCATTGCTTGTATCAATCTGGAAACGGCTTAGGGCATAGGCCTCGTCCATTTCTTCTTGAATCCAGCTACTGCGATTATCTTTGGCGATGCGCGCTTCCATGATCTCGAAAATCTTACGCAGGTGAATCACATCATCCAGCGCATAGGTGAGTTGGCGGTCGCTTAAGGGGCGTTTGGCCCAATCGGTAAAGCGTGAGGCCTTATCAAGCTTTGCGCCCACCAGTTCGCGCACCAAGGTTTCATAGCTTGCTGACTCACCAAAGCCGCACACCATGCCGGCGATTTGGGTATCATATAGCGGGGTGGGGATGATACCGCTCAGGCGGAAGAAAATCTCGACGTCCTGCCCTGCGGCGTGGAAGACCTTGATGATGGAAGGGTCAGCCAAGACCCGATAAAGCGGGGTTAAATCCATCCCTTCGGCGAGCGGGTCCACCGCCACCGCTTCTTTGCTGGTACCGATTTGTAGTAGGCAAAGCTGCGGGAAATAGGTGCGCTCGCGGATAAATTCGGTATCCAGTGTAATGAAGCGCTCACCATGCAGGCTTTCGCAGAGGGTTGCCAAGTCGTCGGCGGTGGTGATAACGCGTGATTCCATGGGCGGGGTGTAGCTTACTTTGAGGTGTAAGCAATCATTTTCTGTCGGCTTGTGAGTCCTCGGGTGATGTTCAATGTGGATACGGGTATTTCAAACGCAGTCGCAAGTAGGCGCAGCAAGGCTTCGTTTGCCTTACCATCCTCGGGCGCAACGCGCAGTTTTACCTGTAGTTCTGGCTTGCCATTTGCGTCGGGTTTGAAGCCCAAAATGGCGTCTTTTGGCGCCTTTGGGGTCACCTTTACGGCTAAAAACCCGTGATTCAGTAGCAAGTCCTTTGCATTTTCCATGGGTTAGGTTATAGCTGCACCGCGTAAAAACTAAAGGAATACCTATGCATACATACCGTACCCATACATGTGCCGCACTTCGTGAAACCGATGCGGGCAAAACCGTGAAACTCTCAGGCTGGGTACACCGTACGCGCGACCATGGGCAATTGGTGTTCATCGACCTGCGCGACCATTATGGTGTAACGCAATGCGTGGCGACTCAGGGTCACCCTGCATTTGAAACACTCACCCATTTGCGCAACGAGTCGGTCATTACGGTGACGGGCGAGGTGGTGGCGCGTGATGCGGCTGCTGTGAATAAGGATTTGAACACGGGTGAGATTGAACTGAAGGTGACGGATGTGCATGTGGAGTCGGTTGCCGACCCGCTACCACTTCAAGTGAATGCCGATGTGGAATGCCCCGAGGCGACGCGTTTGACCTATCGCTTCCTCGATTTGCGTCGTGAGAAGTTGCACAAAAATATTATCCTGCGCAGCAACGTGATTGCATCGCTTCGTCGTCGTATGATTGAGCAGGGTTTCCAAGAATTCCAGACGCCGATTCTGACCGCGTCGTCGCCCGAAGGTGCGCGGGATTATCTCGTGCCATCGCGTGTTCACCCAGGTAAATTCTATGCGCTGCCGCAAGCACCACAGATGTTCAAACAGCTTCTGATGGTGTCGGGTTTTGATAAGTATTTCCAAATCGCCCCCTGCTTCCGCGACGAAGATGCGCGTGCAGACCGTTCGCCGGGCGAGTTCTATCAGCTCGACTTTGAGATGAGTTACGTGACCCAAGAAGACGTGTTCGCAGCAGTCGAGCCAGTATTGCACGGCGTGTTCACCGAATTCTCGGACAAAAAAGTGACCGACTTCCCATTCCCACGTATTCCATACGCTGAAGCGATGAAGAAGTACGGCTCCGACAAACCCGATTTGCGCAACCCGATTATCATTGCGGGTGTGTGCAGCATTTGGAAGGATTCGGAGTTCGCGATTTTCAAATCCGTACTCGCTGCGGGCGGCAAAATCCGCGCGATTCCGGCTCCCGATTGTGCCGACAAGCCTCGCAGCTTTTTTGACAATATGATCGAATTCGCGAAAGAAAATGGCGCGAAAGGCCTTGCCTATATTGGTTTTGATAAAGACGGTACGCCGAAGGGGCCGATTGCGAAATTCTTGAGCCCAGAAAAACTTGAAGAACTGAAGCAAAAAGCAGGCCTTAAAAATGGCGATGCAGTGTTCTTCTCATCAGGTACGCAGCAAGAAGCCGAGACCATCGCAGGTAAGGTGCGCACCAAGTTGGGCGAAGAGCTTGGGCTTATTGAGCAGGGCGTATTCAAATTCTGCTGGGTGGTGGATTTCCCATTCTACGAATGGAATGAAGACGAGAAGAAAATTGACTTCTCGCACAACCCGTTCTCGATGCCGCAAGGTGGTCTTGAAGCGCTTGAGGGTGCAAAAACCAAAGAAGATTTGCTGGCGATTAAGGCCTTCCAATACGACATCGTGTGCAATGGTGTAGAGCTTTCCTCGGGCGCGATTCGTAACCACAAGCCCGACTTGATGGTGAAAGCCTTCGAGATTGCAGGCTATTCGCGTGAGGTGGTGGAGAGCAAATTCGGTGCGCTGTTCAAAGCCTTCCAATTCGGTGCGCCACCACATGGTGGTTCAGCCCCTGGGGTTGACCGTATGGTGATGTTGCTGGCCGATGAGCCGAACATTCGCGAAGTGATTTGCTTCCCGATGAATCAGCAAGCGCAGGATTTGCTTATGCAAGCGCCTAATACGGCGACCGAGAAGCAGTTGCGTGAGTTGCATATTCAGCTTTCTCCCAAAGCGAAAAAAGAGTTGGAAGAAGCACAGCAGAAAGCCTCTGACGCTGCCTAATGGAAATGCTGCTTACCAGTGTTGGGTTACTTGGAGTTGCGCTAAGCCTTGGTGCTTATGGGCTGCTGACACGTGGCATCTTCACGCAAAATGACCCGCGCTATTACTGGATGAATATTGTTGGCACGATTTTCATCGGTTTGTCGCTCATCGTGCAGTGGAATATTGGTGCTGCGGTGTCTCAGGTTTTATGGATACTCATCAGCGTGTTGGGCTTGATACGTGCCTATAAGGGGCGAGTATGAGCATTTACGACATTATCGGTATCTCAGCGCCGCTCTTCTTCGTGACCGCCTATATGATGACGGCGATTGGTAAGTGGGACGGTAGCATGGCACGACTGCATTGGTGTAATCTGATTGGGGCGCTGGCAATTCTTGTGTCGCTGACCCATGCATGGAACTTGCCTATGTTCGTGATGGAAGTTTGTTGGAGTTCGATTGCTATTTACGGATTGTGGCGCTGTTATATGATAAGGCAGAAGCTCTAGGAGTTTTTATGATTGCTGCATTTCCATCGCGTACTTTACCCGTGACTTATGGAGATGGCGTGCATCTCGACCCTCTCGTTGCTAGGTAATTTGGCGAAGCGTTGGCGGGGCAGTATCAGCTCATGGTCATCCTGACCCAGTTGCTTGCCCAGCAGATCGCTCGCGGAAGTCGATCGCGCTTTACTACTACACCGCATCACAGAGTATTTACGAGCACGTGCGGCGGGATTCGACCATGTATTATGCTCGCCCCAATGACGATGCGTTCACGCGCAAGCAAGCCAAGATTTTGCGTGTTCAGAACCATCTGAAAGACTGGCTACCGCCAGTGCTGTTTCGCGCACTCAGAAAACTGCGTTCCATGCTCACGTAGGCAATAAATGAGTATAGGCACTTATCTGAATATTGCCGGATTATAATCAAACAGGTCTTGATGAACGGATGCTGTATAGCCTGTTGCTACTTTAAATGCGTCTCGAACTGCTGTGCGAATCGTAATATGTGCCACTTTTTTTGCATCTACTTTGCCGATGCCATCCTTTAATTCGTTGCAAATATTATAAACTAATGTGTCTATATCGGTGCGCGTTGATTGCCTTAATAGCTTCTGTTGTGCAATACCAGTATTCACCGTTTCACGTGTATCATTATCATCTGATAATGGAAGATCGCATAACTCCTGTTGTAGGCAGTAGGCTTGGAAATCTATCGCAAATTTCTGGATGAGCCCTTCAAATAATTGGTTTGCTAGCTGTTCTACTTGTGTATTCGGATAACGTTGCACTATCTCTTGAAAAGCAGGACTCTGCCTTGCCGTTTGCCAAGCGGTTTCTATCGTCTGCTTTTGGATTTCGTTGGGAAAATCTCGCCAATCTTTGGGATATTCCATCGCGAAGCCCTCTACGCCAATTGCCCGTGGCAATGCTTGAACTTCTTGCCAGATTTACACGGACAAGGCTCGTTACGAGCCACCTTACCCCATGTGTTGGGGTCGCTGGCAACGCGCTCTTCTGGCTTCACTGTGCGCATAAATTGGCTCTCGCGCTGCAGGTTCTGGCTTTGCTGTTGCGCCAATGCTGGGTCTTGGCGCGATTCGACCATTTTTTGTTTGGGTGTGGTAGCGCGCATCATCGACTCGTCAAGTTCCATACGTAGCTGCATACGCGACAGGCGTGACATCATCACCTCGCGCATGTGGTTCAGCATATGCTCGAATAAACCAAAGGCTTCCTGCTTATATTCATTCAGCGGGTCACGTTGCGCATAGGCACGCAAATTGATGCCTTGGCGCAAATGGTCAAGCGACAAGAGGTGGTCTTTCCAAAGCTGGTCGAGGGTTTGCATGAGCAAGCGCTTTTCAGCATAGGCATAGATGGTCTCTGGATAGGCCTTCGCCTTTTCCTCGAGCAGCATTTTGGTCTGGATGTTCAAACGCTCCAGTATCTCTTCATCCGCGATGCCTTCTTCCTTCGCCCAGTCTTCAACTGGTAGTGCGAGGCCATAGATGCGGAAAAGCTCGTGTTGCAGTGTCACGGGATCCCAGCCTTCAGCATAAGAGCCTTTGGGAATGTAGGTTCCGACGAGCTGCTCATTGACATCGACGCGCATGAATTCGACGGTTTCGTGCACGTTCTCTGCTTCCATGAGTTCGATGCGCTGCTCGTAAATTACCTTGCGCTGGTCGTTCATCACGTCATCGAACTTGAGAAGTGTCTTGCGCATCTCGTAATTGCGCTGTTCGACTTTGGTCTGGGCGCGCTCGATAGCTTTATTCATCCATGGGTGGAAGATTGCTTCACCTTCTTTGAGGCCAAGTTTTTGCAATACGGAATCAATGCGTTCAGAGCCGAAAATACGCATCAAATCGTCTTGCAGTGACAGGAAGAATTTTGATGCGCCAGGGTCACCTTGACGACCTGAGCGTCCGCGAAGCTGGTTATCAATGCGGCGCGATTCGTGGCGCTCAGTGGCAATCACGAATAGGCCACCCGCCTCGCGAACAACTTCCTTATCACGTGCTACTTCATCATAGATTTTTTGTGCGGCCGCTTCGTCATGGGTTTCGCCTAATTCCTGCTTGATACGCAGCTCAGCATTGCCGCCGAGTTTAATGTCCGTTCCACGACCCGCCATGTTGGTAGCAATGGTGACAGCACCAGGGCGACCTGCTTGGGCAATGATGTAGGCTTCTTGCTCGTGGTAGCGAGCGTTCAGCACCTGATGGGGAATTTTTTCTTTTTTCAGACGCTTGCTGAAATCTTCCGATTTTTCGATGCTGACGGTGCCAACGAGTACAGGCTGCTTGCGCGCGTGGCACTCTTTGATGAGGGCAACCACTGCCGTGTCGCGTTCTTCGCCTGTGCGGTAAATTTCGTCGTCCATATCTTTGCGGGCGACGGGGACGTTGGTAGGAATCTCCACCACATCGAGACGATAAATATCGTTAAGCTCTGCGGCTTCGGTCATTGCTGTGCCGGTCATGCCCGCAAGCTTAGGGTAAAGGCGGAAGTAATTTTGGAAGGTGATAGAAGCGAGCGTCTGGTTCTCGTTTTGAATGCTGACGCCTTCTTTCGCTTCGAGGGCTTGGTGCAAACCTTCGCTATAGCGGCGGCCTTCCATCATGCGGCCAGTGAATTCGTCGATGATGATAACTTTATCGTCTTTCACGATGTAGTCCGTATCCAAACGGAATAGCACATGCGCCTTGAGCGCCTGATTCACGTGGTGCACCAGTTGCACATTGGCAATGTCATAGAGGCTTGTGCCTTCTTGCATGAGGTTTGCAGCGACAAGCAGCTCTTCGATTTTGGCAACGCCTTGGTCATTGAGTGTGACGCTGCGTGACTTCTCGTCTTTGTCGTAATCTGCTTCGCTGATTTTTGGAATCAAGCGATTTACTTGCTTATAAAGCTCGGAGTTATCTTCCGTAGGGCCTGAAATGATGAGTGGCGTACGCGCTTCATCGACCAGAATGGAGTCTACCTCGTCGATAATGGCGAAATTGAAAGGACGCTGCACCATTTCTTCGCGGCTATATTTCATGTTGTCGCGCAGATAGTCGAAGCCGAGCTCATTGTTAGTAGCGTAGGTAATGTCGCAGTTATAGGCTTCTTGGCGCTCGTTATCGTCCAAGCCGTGGTGAATAACACCAACAGTAAGGCCTAGGAAGTTGAAGATTTTCCCCATCCATTCCGCGTCGCGTCGAGCGAGGTAGTCGTTCACGGTGACGATGTGCACGCCCTTGCCCGTAAGCGCGTTCAAATAAGCCGAAAGGGTTGCAACCAGTGTTTTACCTTCACCGGTTTTCATTTCCGAGATCATGCCTTTGTGCTGCACGATGCCGCCGATAAGCTGTACGTCGAAGTGGCGCAGGCCAAGGGTGCGCTTGGATGCCTCTCGCACGATAGCAAAAGCGGGGACTAATAGCTTGTCGATGCCCACGCCGTTGGTAGCTTTCATGCGCAACTCGTCGGTCTTAGCGCGAAGCTGGTCGTCGGTTAATGCGGCAAATTCTGGCTCAAGCGCGTTGATTGCGTCTACTTCGTGTTGTAGCGAACGAACCAATCGTTCATTGGCGCTGCCGAACAGTTTTTTGGCGATAGTGCCTAGCATAGGCGTCACTTTCTGTAGTAAGAGCGCGAGAGATAGGGATTGCATTGCAATCTGTCAATGGATTCCCTTGAAAAACCCACGATTCTATGCAAGTTTCTGCCGCACAGGAGAACCCTATGAAAATCACCATATTTGCCGCTCTAGCCCTTATTTGCACTGGTTCCGCCGCTTGGGCGGACGACTACGTTATGCTGAAAGTTGGCAACCAAGACATCACCGCAACCGAGGTTCAGCGCACCTGGGAAGGGCTATTCCCCACAGGTTCTGCCCCTGCGTTTGATACGGTTAATGAGTCGGTTCGCCAGAATGTCCTGCGCGGCATCATCACCGAAAAACTGGTAATGCAAGAGGCGCTTAAACAGAATTTAGATAAGAACGATGCTGTCCTAAAAGAAATCAAGGCCGCTAAAAATAAAATTATTCTGCGCCATTTCTTAGACTCCAAAACCGAAGGCATGATTAGCGATGACGCGGTAAAAGCGGAATATGACCGCTTGGTGCGTGCCCAAAAAGAGGAGAAGGAAATCCGCGCGCGGCACATTCTGGTAGCCGATGAAAAAGAGGCGAAAGAACTAGCTGAGAAAATTGATGACGGCGAGTCGTTCGAGAAAATGGCAAAGGAATTCTCAAAAGATCCAGGCACTGCCAAGCAAGGTGGTGATTTGGGTTATTTCACTAAAGATAAGATGGTCAAAGAGTTCGCTGAAGAGGCATTTGATCTTGATGTTGGTGAGGTCTCAGATCCTGTGAAGTCACCGTTTGGCTGGCATCTCATCAAGGTTGAGGATAAGCGCGCCGTGACGGTTCCAACCTATAATGAAGCTAAAGATGATATTAAAATGCGCTTGCAGGAAGCGAAGCTCAATAGCTACATGCAGCAGCTTCTTAAAGCGGCAGATGTGACCTATTTCGATGCAAAGGGTAAGCAAATCCCCTTCGATAAAGACGCGGCGGAACTTAAAGATAATGAGTAAATATCCTAAATCTCCTTTAGCGCCAGAATCCTTGCCGAACATGCCGCCTGTTGCAGGCGTGCGTATGGTGACGGCGCAAGCTGGTATTAAGTATGCTGGGCGTACCGACCTTTTGCTCATGGCGTTTGACGAAGGCACGGTTGCAGCAGGCGTCTATACCAAGTCGCTTGCGCCTTCGGCCCCCGTGGATTGGTGTAGGCAGCAATTACCCAAACATACGGCTCGCGCACTGCTTGTGAATTCGGGGAACGCCAATGCATTTACGGGTAAGCGTGGTGCAGCCTCCGTTCAAGCAAGTGCGGATGCATTGGTCAAAACGCTCAGCGTTAAGCCACATGAGATTTATTTGGCATCAACGGGGGTGATTGGTGAGCCATTGCCCCATGAGAAGATTGAGGCAGCCTTGCCAAATATGCCTCAAGGTTTGAAAAATGATGGGTGGCACGAAGCAGCCGCAGCTATCATGACAACAGATACATTTCCCAAAGCGGCAACGCGTAGTGTAAAACTGTCAGGTGGCACGGTTACCATTAATGGTATTGCCAAAGGCTCGGGTATGATTGCGCCAGACATGGCGACGATGCTGGCATTTGTAGCGACTGACGCGAAAATTGACGCAAAAATGCTGCAACAAATGCTGCAGCAAAGCTGCACAAAAAGTTTCAACTCCATCACAGTGGATGGTGATACGTCAACCAGCGACACGCTGATGCTTTTTGCAACGGGCAAGGGCGCGAAATTAGCAAAAGGCGACGAAGCGCTATTTTTAGCAGCGCTGACCGATTTGATGGTAGAGCTTGCTAAGCTCGTAGCGATGGATGGTGAGGGTGCGCAAAAGCTCATTACGGTGAAGGTGGCGGGCGCAACCTCAGACGAATCGGCGAAGCGTATTGCACTTTCAATTGCTAATTCGCCGCTCGTTAAAACTGCTATTGCAGGCGAGGATGCTAATTGGGGCCGCGTGGTCATGGCGGTTGGAAAAAGCGGTGAAAAAGTGGATCGCGATCTTCTGTCTGTTTCCATTGGCGGTGTGACGATCGCAAGCAAGGGCGAGCGCGTTGAGAAATATGATGAGTCGCCTGTGACTGCCCACATGAAAACGCGCGATATTCATATCGAGGCAGATATCGGGTTGGGTAAGGGTAGTTGGACAGTGTGGAGCTGCGACCTCACACACGGCTACATCTCCATCAATGCGGATTACCGTTCGTGAAGACTGTCACCGTAGTTGCGATTGCCATGGTAGATGCCGATGGACGCGTATTATTAGCCCAGCGCCCCGAAGGTAAATCCATGGCGGGCATGTGGGAATTTCCGGGTGGGAAATTGGAAATTGGCGAAACGCCGGAAGCTGCCATACGCCGCGAAATCAAAGAGGAATTGAATGTTGAGCTTTGCGCACATTGCTTTGCGCCGTTGACATTCGTGAGCCATGCCTATGCGGATTTCCATCTCATCATGCTGCTTTATATTGCGCATAAGTGGGAGGGGATTCCGACCCCAACGGAAGGGCAAACACTGACATGGAAACGCCCACGTGACATGCGCGAAATGCCTATGCCCCCAGCAGACGTTCCGTTCGTGTCGGCCCTTGAGGACTATTTGGCTTCCAGCCAGTCAGCGTAATTAAATCCACTGTCATCTTCAGGCGACCCTCATTATCTGTGAAGTGCTCGCGGTAATATTCTTCGGCGAGTATGAATAGTTCCATCGGGGTAAATGACGAACGGCGTCCACGCAGTGGGTTGGTTTGCCCCATGCCGCGCAAATCATGCATCAATTCAAAGATATTCGCATAGGTGAGGGTGATGGTTTCGGTATCGGCCACGGGTTCGACAAATCCAGCACGCTGCAGCACATTGCCGCCGTCACGCACGTCTATGAAGGGGGCAATGCGTGGCGACATGCCGCCAGTCAGTTCAGTTTCGGCATGAGCGAGGGAAGCGCGTAATTCTTTGAGGGTTTCACCGCCAGGGAATGTGGCGAGCAGTAATCCGTCGGGCTTCAGCGCGTTGCGCATTTGAATGAGTGCGCCGACCACGTCATTCACCCAATGCAGGCTATTGATGCTAAGAATAGCATCCAGCGACTCGTCGGCGGCATTAATGATCTCGGCGTTGTTGTAGAAATAGCTGTGCGGTACATCCGCAGGGATGGGGCTTAGCAATAAGGTGCTTGGGAATGGGCGCGTGATTTCGTCTAAGCGCTCATTGATTCGTGCCACCATTTCTTTCCAGAGCACGTCGTAATGCTTGAAGCCACTTGCGGCGCGCGCATAGTGTTTTTGCACTAGTTCTGTATCAAAAATCTCTGGTTGCATGATTCCCTATCTATAATACTCTGCGGCAAATGGCCAGCATCAGTGCAATACGTTTTCCAGTGATGGCACTCAGTCAGTGGGCGCTGGATAAGCTTTACCCCCCTTTATGTCCGAGCTGTCACGTTGAAGTGGCTGCGCAGGGGCATTTATGCGGCGCATGCTTCCAAGATATTCATATGATTGCTGCGCCATTATGCGCGCAATGCGGTGTGCCCTTTGCAGTGGATATGGGCGCTGATGCCCTTTGTCCCGATTGTCTAGACCGTGCTGCCAGCTACCGCACGGCACGCTCGGCGCTCGTGTATGGTGAGGTGGTGGGAACGCTGATTAAGCAGCTTAAATACCATGACCAGATGCAGGGGCTGACACGTTTCGCGCAATGGATGGCACAGGTGGCGCCCGAAGAGGTGGATGTCATTATTCCAGTGCCGCTTCATTGGCGCCGCTTATTGACGCGCACCTACAATCAGGCGGCATGGTTGGCCTATGGATTAAGCCACGAAACAGGTGTTGCTTGTGCGCCGCATTTTCTTAAGCGTGTGCGCCATATGTTGCCACAAGCGCGTATGACTCGCGCTGAGCGTCAGCGAAATATGAAGCGTGCGTTTCTGGTGCCAAACAGGTATAAGAGTGATGTCGAAGGTAAACGCATTCTGCTGGTGGATGATGTGATGACTACAGGTTCCACGATTGAGGCGTGTGCTGACGCTTTGAAAATAGCAGGTGCTGCTGAGGTACATGCAGTTGCACTTGCCCGTGCAGTGAGGAATTTATGAGTTATATTGCAGCCTGTATTCAAATGACCAGTGGTGACGATGTTGCTGCAAATATTGCGCAACTCGAGCCGCTCATGCAGGATGCTATCGCTAAAGGCGCACAGTTTATTGCTCTTCCAGAAAATGTGTTCTACATGCGCCGCGAAGGCACTGCGGGTGGCGGAATATACAAAACAAATGACCACCCTGGTGTGCAATGGGTGCAAAAAATTGCTGCGCAACATAATGTGTGGGTTTTGATTGGCTCGATACGTGCGGAAGCCTCGGCTGAGTCGAAGCCTATGAATCGCTCTGTGCTGGTCGGGCCGCAGGGTGTCAGTGCCATTTATGATAAAGTGCATTTGTTTGATGTTACCTTGCCCGATGGCTCGCATTATCGCGAATCAGCACAGGCAGGCTATGGCACGCTACCCGTGTTAGCACGTACACCGCTTGGAAGTATTGGGTTGAGTATTTGCTATGACTTACGCTTCCCACATTCCTATCGCGAATTGGCGTTGGCGGGTGCAGAGATTCTGGTGGTCCCGTCTGCATTTACGCGTCCAACGGGTGAGGCGCATTGGCACGCATTGCTGCGTGCTCGTGCGATTGAGAACGGTGCGTTTGTGATTGCGCCCGCACAATGCGGTGAACACCCTGGTGGCCGCACGACCTATGGTCATTCGCTTATCATTGATCCGTGGGGTAGTATTCTGGCAGAGGCGGGTGATGAGCAGGCTGTTATCACTGCGACGATTGATCTGGAAAAGGTTGGAGAAGTGCGCAAGCAATTACCCGTCTTGCAGCATCATAAAGATATCAGAAGTGTGAAGATCGTTTAGGCACCGATAGCGATTTGCTCAGCGTCTGACTTTGCTAGCACTTGCTCGCTGTGTGATTTGCCAGCAGTAACCGCATGACGCGATGCGTGCGAGCTCGTTGCCTCGGCTGCGTGGTCGTCTTTGCGCTTGGGGATTGTCGCAGTGTCTAATGAGGTGGTGGGCTCATCAATATCGTTTTTAACGATAGGCGGTTCGTCACGTGTGACGCGAATAGGCTCATCACGCATGGTGCGTAACTCACCACGTAACTCTTCGTTACGCTTTTCCATGAACTCTAAATCTTCGCGCAATTCTTGGATTTCGCTCTGTGCGCGCTTGAATTGTTTCTTGCCGCGATCTACGGCGCCTGCGCCTTCGAAGAAAGAATAAAACCAAGGCACTACTGTAAATCCAAGTACACCGAGTAACCCGCCTGAGGTAATCGCATTGCTGACAATCTCGGCATTATCTTTTGCAGCTCCAGTCTTGTCTTTGAAGTTCGTTGCAGTCATCGCCCATTTTTTGATGGGAGGAATCATGCCAAACGTGTGATCGAACAACCAGAAACCAAATCCCTTTTCCTTGTACACAAGATGCTTATCCAACCCTTCTAAGATTGGGTTGGCATTATCTAATTTTTCTCTGGATTCTTTTAGTCCAACTTTAGCGGCTTTGAATTCTGCATACTCAGCGCCTGTGCCGAAAACGCCATGAATGGCGCTGCTGGTCCATTTCTGAAATTTGCTGCCACTTTCATGCCATTTTTCTGCGACGCCGCGCAGTCTTTGAACGGTTTGAGATGATTGTTTTGGGAATACCATGGCGATTGCCGCGCCAGCAGCCGTGCCTACGAATGCCATCCACCAGTGCGCATAATAGGCTTCACCAGCGACCGCGACCAATTCGTTTGGTCCCTTGTACTTCTCGTCAAGGATATCGTCTTCTTGCTGTTTGGAATCTTTTCCCATAGCTACATCCTATCGTTAATGTGTGACAGGATGATGACAATTTAGCTTATTTATTAGGTGGTTATGGCTTAGTGGCAACCATCAGATAATTCACATCTAAATCTTTGTTATTTATAGAGAATTTCCATTCTAATGGGTTAAAATTCATACCAACAGATTCGTGAATCTGCATCCCTCGAGTGGTGAGCGCGCGTGCCATTTCAGAAGGTTTCACGAATTTGGCCCAATCATGCGTCCCTTTAGGTAGCCAGCGCATGACGTATTCGGCGCCAATAATCGCCATCGCGTAGGATTTTGCGGTGCGATTAATCGTCGATAAAATCAGCATGCCGTTTGGTTTCACCAGCGCGCTCAGTGCGTTGTAGAATACATCAAGGTCAGCGACATGTTCAATGATTTCCAAGGCGAGAACGATATCAAATGATTCACCTTTAGCGGCCAGTTCTTCTGCAGAAGTTGCAAGATAGCGGATTGTGAGTGCCGACTTTTCTGCGTGCAAAGAAGCTACCTTAATATTTTTCTCGGACGCATCAACGCCTGTAACCTTCAGCCCACATTCTGCCATGGGTTCGCTGATAAGACCGCCGCCGCAGCCAATGTCGGCGAGGGAAAGCTCGTGCATGGGTTTTGCAAAGTGCCGCTCTATCTGTTGCTTTATGTAGGAAATGCGCAACGGATTGATACGATGTAGCGGTTTAAATTTGCCGTTTTTATCCCACCATTCGTCCGCAATGCGGGAGAATTGCTCGACTTCTTGAGGGTCTATGCTCGTTTTGCGGGCGGCTTCAATCATTTGCGCTCATCTCATGATGCGTGATACGAATGGGGTTTCGGAGACATAACCCACATGAAGCCTTCTGCCAATACGCAAATCACCGCCATGATGGATGCCGCTCGTGATATGTTTGTCGTACGCCCGCAGCGTATGATTGCACAGTGGCGCGGAAAGCTGAATGATTTAAGCGGCACAAATTACGAAATGGGCAATGCGTTTGCGGCACAAGGCGCGATGCGCGATGCGGCGATGCGTTTTCGTATCGCAGTGAAAATCGACCCGAATTTTACACAAGCATGGTATAATCTTGGCGTCGCGTTGATGCAGCTTGGCGATAAGGAAAAAGCAGCCGATGCATTTCAGCAAGCTGTACTGCTTGATGACCGCCACGAAGAGGCTGCCTATTTACTGGCGGCGATGAACCCTGCGCTGCTGCCGCGCGATAGATGGCCAACGCGTATGCCACGACTCATTGTCGAGAAATTCTTTGCAGCGAGTGCGGCTTACTATGCGGAGATGGAAACGCAAAATCGCTATAATGGGCCCGCATTGTGCGAACAAAAATCATTGCAGCATCTCGCCAAAAAAACCGAATTGCAGATTCTCGATTTAGGCTGTGGCACTGGGCTTGCCTCGCGCCCATGGCGCAGCAAAGCAAGCCGCATCGTTGGTGTAGATATGGTGGAGGCCATGGTAGCACAAGCGCGTGCAGCAACGTTCGAAAATAAGAACCTGTTTGAAGAAGTGATTGCTGCGGATCTTCACGCAACACAATCGATTGCCGTTGCGCCTGCAAGTGTCGATCTTGTTCTGCTTTGCAATGTTGCACAGTTTGTGGGTGACCTAAATCATGTGTTACGTGCGGCTTCTGGTTGGCTGAAGGCCGATGGTATCGTCACGCTAACAGTGGAACCTGCCATGGCAGGTTCGGCTTATGGCGTAAATCCTGCGACGGGTAAGTTTGGTCATAGCGCTGCCTATCTGCAAGATGTGGCGAAGGCGGCTGGTTTGAGTGTTGTGTTGCAAGAGCGCGTGAATCTCTATCCCGATGTTGTAGCAGGCTTAGTGGTGATGAGGAAGCAGGCATGACCTACCGTATTCATGCCGTTGGCAAGGCGCATGCGAAAGTGCTGGCCGAACTCCACACCAAGTGCTTCCCCAAAGGATGGAGCCACCTTGAGTTTGAAAGCTTCTTCGAGCGCAATGGCGTTTTCGCGGCAATCGCTTACGAGTCGGGCGGCAAAGCGGTTGGCTTTGTACTGTGCTGGCTGATTGAGGATCAATGCGATTTACTGTCAATGGGCGTGTTGCCTGATTATCGCCGTGACGGGGTTGGCATCATGCTGCTCGACTACGCAACGCACAGTGCGCGTGACATGGGTGGCAAATATATGGTGCTTGAAGTGAACGTAAATAATGAAGCCGCTCAGACGCTCTATGAGGCGCAGGGTTACGAGAAATTCAGCATCCGTAAAGAATATTACTCGCACCCTGATGGCACCCGTGCCGATGCGGTGTGTATGCGTAAAGCGCTCTAGCCTAAAAATCACTGGAAAAGCGGCCCGCTACGCACTATAAACCGCCGCTTATGGCATTGATTGTACAGAAATTCGGCGGAACCTCTGTTGGTGATATTGACCGCATCAAGCATGTGGCAACGCTGGTGAAGCGCGAGGTGGATGCGGGGCATCAGGTGATTGTCGTGGTTTCGGCCATGGCGGGTGTGACCAATCAGCTCGTTGAATATTGTAATGCCATGAATACGCTCGTGACTAATGAAGCGCGTGCGAATTATGATCATGTGGTAGCAAGTGGCGAGCAAGTGACGTCGGGCCTGCTGGCGTTACAATTACAAACATTGGGACTTAAGGCGCGCGCATGGGCAGGCTGGCAATTGCCACTCACCAGCGACACGATGTATTCTAAAGCACGTATTGAGCATATCGACGTGAAGCAGGTGAACGCTTCACTTGCCAAGGGCGAAATTGCCGTAGTCGCAGGCTTCCAAGGCATCACCAGCGAAGGCCGCATCAGCACCTTGGGTCGCGGTGGTTCGGATACGTCGGCGGTGGCGATTGCTGCAGCATTTGGTGCAGAGCGCTGCGATATTTATACGGATGTGGACGGTGTCTATACCTGTGATCCACGCATCGTGAAGAAAGCGAAAAAGCTTACCCGCGTGAGCTACGAGGAGATGCTGGAGATGGCATCGCTTGGCAGCAAAGTGCTGCAAACGCGCTCGGTGGAATTGGCAATGAATTATGGCGTTAAGGTGCAGGTGCTCTCAACGTTTGATGATAAAAATGCGTCCGATATCCCAGGGACGTTATTGGTGGATGAGGAGGAACTCGTGGAACAACAACGTGTGACGGGCATTGCCTATAGTCGCGACGAGGCGCGTATCACGCTGACGAACGTGGAAAACAAACCTGGTGTTTCGGCAGGTATTTTTGGCCCACTCGCTGACCAAGGCATCAACGTGGATATGATTGTCCAGAACGTTACGGAAAAAGGTCAACAGACCGACGTGACCTTCACGGTAGGCAAAACTGATTTGGCACGTGCCACAGAGATTGTGAAGAATGGCAAGAACATGCCGAAGTTTGATTCGCTGCATTCCGATTCTGGTGTAGCCAAGGTTTCGGTCATCGGTGTGGGGATGCGTTCGCATGCGGGTATTGCGTCGGAAATGTTCCGCACGCTGGCCGATAAAAACATCAACATCATCGTGATTTCGACATCAGAAATTAAAATCTCGGTACTGATTGCCGAAGAATATCTGGAGCTCGCACTTCGCGCTCTGCATACGGTGTATGGCTTGGATGCAACCGAGGAGCGCGGCTAATGAGCAAAACCATTGCAGAACTTTCGATTCGCGGACGCGAACTACTCGGCACTGAGCACGCTATCATGGGCGGTGCAATGAGCTGGGTGAGCGAACGTAATCTTGTTTCCGCCATTTCGAATGCAGGTGCATTTGGGGTGATTGCTGCATCATCCATGCCACCAGAATTGCTGGATAAAGAAATCAAAGCGACGCAGGCGCTTACCCAAAAGCCGTTCGGCGTGAACTTGATTTTGATGCACCCGCAGCTTGAGCAACTCATGGATGTGTGCATCGCGAATAAGGTGACGCATGTGGTGCTCGCTGGTGGTATTCCACGTGGACCTCACGTTGAGAAATTGAAAGCAGCTGGTATTAAAGTGATCGCCTTTACGCCGACTCACGCGATTGGCAAAAAACTCGTGAAAATGGGTGTAGATGGCATCGTGATTGAAGGTAACGAAGCGGGCGGCCATATCGGCCCTGTGTCGACCTCGGTGCTGGCCCAAGAAATTCTGCCCGTGCTGCGCGAAGTTCCCGTATTTGTTGCAGGTGGCATTGGTCGCGGCGAGGCCATTGCTGCATACCTTGAAATGGGTGCTTCGGGTGTGCAACTTGGCACACGTTTTGTGTGCGCAAAAGAATGTATCGCGCATGAGAATTTTAAGAATGCGTTCATAAAAGCAAATGCGCGTGATGCGATTCCTTCGGTGCAATATCACCCCGATTTTTCAGTCATTCCAGTGCGAGCTATCAATAATAAAGCTGCTGAAGAATTTACCCGCTTCCAAAAAGAAACGGTGGAGAAGGTCTTTTCAGGACAGATGGATAAAGAGGCAGGACAGTTAGCGATTGAGCATTTCTGGGCAGGCGCGTTGCGCAAGGCTGTGATTGATGGTGACGTAGAGCGTGGCTCGCTTATGGCGGGTCAGTCAGTGGGTATGGTGCAGTGCATTCAGCCAACGCAAGAAATCATTGACGAACTAGTGTCACAAGCGGCATTATATCTATCAAATAAGCGCGCCGCGTAATTAAACTATTGCAGTGCAATAAGAGCGCGCATTTCGTTGCAGCCGCACAGGAGGCTTTTGCTTGGCGAGTATTATTCCCATAGACGCTAGCGCGTCGGCGTTACAATCGCCCATCATACTACTGCGCAAAGTGCGTGATGTGATGACCGTGCCTGCTGCTTCTGCGCAAGAGAAGCTGGATGCGCTTACGCGTGTGATTGCTGAGGCAGTTCATTCCGAAGTCTGCTCGCTCTATCTCGCACGCCCAGGTGATGTGCTCGAACTTTTCGCAAGCCATGGATTGAAGCAGACCTCCGTTCACGTGACGCGTTTGCGCGTGGGTGAAGGGTTGGTGGGTGAAGTGGCCTCTACGGCGTTGGATTTGAATCTGGCGGAACCGCAAAACCACCCCAAATTTGCCTATCGCCCTGAAACGGGTGAGGAGATGTATCACAGCTTTGTTGGCGTGCCATTGCTCTACTCACATAAGGTGATTGGAGTGCTGGTTATTCAGGGCAAAGTGTCGCGCCTATTTAGTGACGAGCTGGTTGAAATTTTGCACACGGTGGCGATGGTCACAGCAGAGCTTGTTATTGGTAGTAAAATTGTTGATCCGTTTGAAATTGCAGGACAGCAGCATCCATCACTCCAGTCGCAGCAATTATCGGGCGTGACGCTCTCTGGTGGTGTTGCGAAAGCACCGATCGTGCTGCACCGCCCTAAGATTGAAATTACCAAGCTGGTCAGCGATGCACCAGAGGAAGAAGAAAAGCGTTTCAACCATGCGCTCTTGTCGTTGCAGCAATCGGTGGATGCGCTGATTAGTTCCGCCGGCATCGAGGAAGGTTCAGCGCAGCAAGAAATCCTCGAGAGCTATCGCATGTTCTCGCAAGATCGTGGGTGGATTGAGCGTATCAGCGAGGCGATTCATACGGGGCTTACGGCAGAGGCTGCCGTGCGTAAAGTGCAGGAAGAAATGCATGCGCGTCTTAGCCAAATTTCCTCGGCCTATATTCAAGAGCGTGTCCATGATCTTGAAGATTTGTCGGAGCGGTTACTTTATCACCTTGCGGGCATGGAACCAACGGCTGCGCATACCGATTTGCCACCAGAATTCATTTTGGTTGCTGAATCACTCGGGCCTGCGGAGTTGCTCGAATATGATGCGAAGCGACTGAAGGGTATCATTCTCTCTGAAGGTGCGGTGACGGCGCATGTTGCGATCATTGCGCGGATGATGGATGTGCCCATGGTGGGGCGTATTCATGGCGTGCTAAGCATGGTGCAACCCAATGATTTAGCGGTGGTGCACGGTGACCATGGGCTTGTCTATATTCGTCCCCCTGAGGATGTTGAGCAAGCGATTGATGTCGATATACGTGCGCGTGCCGCGCAAAGTGCAGCCTATGCTGCCAAGCGCGATTTGCCTGCCGTTACCAAAGACGGGCTTGCCGTTTCGTTGAATTTGAATGTCGGTCTTTTTGTGGACGCGTATCAGCTTGGCAGCCCTGATATCGATGGGGTTGGCTTATTCCGCACCGAGCTACCGTATCTCGCTAGTCGTGATTTACCAACCGTCGAAGACCAGCAAAAAATTTACCGCGATGCGTTTGATAAAGCCAAGGGTAAGCGCATTATTTTCCGTAGCTTTGATATTGGTGGTGATAAGCAAGTTCCCTACATACAGGTAGAAGACGAAGAAAACCCTGCCATGGGTTGGCGTGCGACGCGTATCGGTCTTGATCGTCCTGTCATTCTGCGCCAGCAATTTCGTGCACTGATTCGTGCGGCGGCAGGTGAAAAGCTGCATTTGATGTTCCCGTTTATCTCAACCTTCATGGAGTTTGACGCGACTAAAGCGCTGCTCATGAAGGAGATTGAACGCGCGAAGGACGAGGGGATTGCCCCACCTGCGGAGATTAAGTTGGGTAGCATGATTGAGGTCCCGTCCATTCTATTTCAACTGCCTGAGTTGATGTCGCGGGTGGATTTTGTTTCGATTGGATCAAGCGATTTACTGCAATTCTTGTTTGCATGCGACCGTGGCTCACCGCGCGTTGCTGGGCGTTATGACCCACTCATGATTGGGGTGGTGCGTTTGCTTAAATCCATTACCGAGGAAGCACGTAAGCATGATATAGAAGTCGGCTTCTGCGGTGATTTGGCGGCGCGACCAATAGACGCCATGCTGCTGATTGCCTGCGGCATTACCTCACTTTCCATGCCGCCCTCAGCCGTTGGCCCTATGAAGGAGATGATACGCTCGCTGGATGTAGCAAAGCTACGCGAGTTTATTGACTATATTATCACTGAACCATTGCATAGCCTGCGCCCTCAGCTTGAGCGGTTTGCTAGGGATCACGGGGTCGCAATTTAGGCGCCACGTAGCATATCCATTCTCATTGCACGCTAGATGGAGTTGCATTAGATAGATTCCATGAATCAAGCAACCCAACTTATACGCCTGCCAGAATCGATGGAGCTGGATGATATCGGCCCATATTTCCGCAGCTTGCGCGAGCATTACAGGCTGAGCGAGCAGGACGTTTCGGCGCGCCTGCATATTCGGGTGAAATATATTCAGGCGATTGAGACCAGCGATATGAGCCAGTTGCCTGGTAAGGTCTATGCGCGCGGCTATGTCTCGACCTATGCAGAGTTTCTGGGCATTGACCCTGATAATGCGGTGGAACGCTTTTTGGGAACTGAGACCAAAGAAAAAGTTGAGGAATATTTCATTCCAGAGCCTGCCCGTTTAGGTGTGCGGCTTAATCACAAACTGCGCTTTGCGGTACTGGTGTGCATTGTCGTGGCGTTGCTCTATGCGTTGCTGGGCATGTCAGGTGGCAGCGATGAGGAATCAAGTGTTGTGCCTGTACCTGAGTCGTTGGTTGAAAGCTCGCGAAGCATGGTAATGCCCGTTGGTCGCGCCTTGCGTTGTGCGCAGGGCTCAAGGCTTGTTGCGTGCATGCAGTCTGCTGTTCAAGCGGCTGATGGGCATCCTATGCAACATCCCGATATTTTCACTAAGCCTGTGAAATGGGGTGAAAGCCGCGTACAGGAAGTGAAAAAAGTAGAAGAAAAGAAAAGCGAAGCGCCCAAAAAGAAAATCAAAAAAGACGCGATAAAGAAAATATCGGACGAAGATTCCATCCTGCCATGGTTGCGCTAATGACAAGCCGCCGCCATTCCCTACAAACTATGATTGGTAATGTGACCATAGGTGGTAATGCGCCTGTGGTGGTGCAATCCATGACCAATACCGACACGGCGGATGTCGCGGCGACGGTTGCGCAGATACGCCAACTTGCCGAGACAGGTTCCGAGGTGGTGCGTATTACGGTGAATAATGAAGCGTCTGCGAAAGCGGTTCCCAGCATCTATGAAAAGTTATTGGCTGACGGACCTACCGCCCCACTGGTTGGGGACTTCCATTACAACGGCCACCGCTTGCTTGAGGCTTTTCCTGAGATGGCACAGGCCTTGGCGAAATATCGTATTAACCCTGGCAATGTCGGTTTCGGCGAGAAGCAAGACAAGCAGTTCGCCATGATGGTCGAGAAGGCCATTGAATATAAAAAACCGATTCGCATTGGCGTGAATTGGGGGTCGATGGATCAGGCATTAGCCACGCGGCTGATGGATGAAAATGCTGCATCCGCCAACCCGAAGAGTGCGGAAGAAGTCTATCAAGAAGCACTGATTCAATCCGCGCTTGGCAGCGCCAAACTCGCAGAGAGTGTGGGCATGGCGCCCAATAACATTATTCTCTCTGCCAAGGTGAGCCGCGTGCAGGATTTAGTATCGGTTTACCGTGGGCTTGCGGCGCGCTGCAATTACCCGCTGCATTTGGGACTTACCGAAGCGGGCATGGGCAGCAAGGGTATTGTGGCATCTACCGCTGCATTGTCGATTTTGCTGCAAGAAGGCATCGGCGATACGATTCGTATTTCGCTGACACCGGAGCCCAATGGCGACCGCACACAAGAAGTGCGTGTCGCGCAGGAGATATTGCAGACGATGGGTCTGCGCAATTTTGTGCCGCTTGTGACTGCGTGCCCTGGTTGTGGGCGTACGACCAGCACCTATTTTCAAGAATTGGCAGACGATATTCAGAAATATCTGCGCAACCGCATGCCGTATTGGGCGAAAGAATATGAAGGCGCCGAGACCATGAATGTGGCGGTGATGGGCTGTATTGTGAATGGGCCTGGTGAAAGCAAGCATGCTAATATCGGTATTTCGCTACCGGGTACGGGTGAATCGCCTGTTGCGCCCGTGTTCGAGGATGGTGTAAAAACCGTGACATTGCGCGGTGATGGCATCGCGGCAGAATTTAAAGAACGTGTAGAGGCGTATGTTGCACGCAGCTACCGAAAGAAGAGTGCATGAGCGAGAAACTACAACCTGTTCGCGGAACCCATGATTTATTGCCTGCGGATTTTGCGCGGCACCAGCATGTGATCGAGACGGCGCAAAAAGTGGCGGCGCTTTATGGCTATGCGCGGATGGATACACCGATTTTTGAGTTCTCGGATGTGTTTCACCGCACGCTTGGCGACACGTCGGACGTGGTGACAAAAGAGACCTATACATTTACCGACCGTGGTGGTGAAAGCCTCACCTTGCGTCCTGAGTTTACCGCAGCAATCGTGCGCAGTTTTATCTCCAACAATCTGCAGCAATTGCCTTCGCCCTTTAAGTGTTTTTATGCAGGGCCTGCCTTCCGTTACGAGCGCCCGCAAAAAGGTCGCCAGCGCCAATTCCACCAGATTGGTTGTGAGCTGCTCGGCAGCAATGAGCCCCTGAGCGACGTGGAAATGATTGCTTTGGCGGCACACACACTGCGTGTGCTGGGTTTGTTTGATTCCGTCACACTCGAATTAAATTCGCTCGGTGATGCAGCGTCACGAGCGGCGTATCGCGATGCATTGGTGGAATATCTGTCGAAGTACAAAAACGATTTGTCGGACGATAGCAAAGCGCGCCTTGAGAAAAATCCACTGCGTATTCTGGATTCTAAGGACGAGGGCGATAAGAAAATCGTAGCCGGTGCACCGACACTCCATGCGCATTTCAATGATGCCTCCAAAGCGCATTTTGATGCAGTCCGTGCAGGTCTGGAAGCACTGGGAATTGCCTATAAAGTCAGCGAGAAATTGGTGCGTGGCCTCGATTATTACAGCCACACAGTGTTTGAATTCACGACCGACAAGTTGGGTGCTCAAGGCACGGTGCTGGCGGGTGGTCGCTATAATGACCTCGTGAAAGTGATGGGTGGTAATGACACGGCGTGCATCGGTTTTGCAGCAGGCGTTGAACGCCTATCGGCATTGATTGAAAGCAGCTATAAAACGCCCCCAGTGCAACTGGTTGCGGTGGTGCCGATGCAGGAATCGACCGAAGCGGAAGCGTGGAAACTGGCGCAGGCGCTGCGTGGCGAAGGACTCGCGGTGGATATTGCTTATAAAGGAAATACCAAGAAGCGTTTTGAGCGCGCAAGCAAGCTTGGTGCTGCTTATGCGGTGCTGATGGGTGAAGAAGAGCTTGCCAAAGGCGAAGTAATGGTGAAAAACCTCGCCGACGGGTCGCAGACCCCAGTGAAACAAGACCAATTGGTCGCATGGCTTAAGAGTCGTTAGCATGAGCATGGATAAAAAACTCGACGGGTTGATTGCCCGCCATAAAGAATTGAGCGATTTGATTTCATCGCCCGATAAACTCAAGGGCGGGGAATTCGCGAAATATTCCAAGGAATATTCCGACCTGACGCCGATTGTGGAAACGGCGCTGTCGCTCAAAGCCGCGAATGCTGAGCTTGAGGACGTAAAGCAGCTGCTTAAAGACCCTGACATGAAAGAGATGGCCGAGGCCGATAAGCAGCAACTTGAAAAACTCATTCCCAAGCTTACGTCGGATCTGCAAATCGCGCTGCTGCCGAAAGACGAGGCCGATGCCAAGAACGCGATTTTGGAAGTACGTGCAGGTACGGGTGGTGATGAGGCGGCATTGTTCGCGGCCGAGCTTTTCCGTATGTATCAGCGCTTTGCAGAGATTAATGGTTGGAAATTCGAAGTATTATCGCTCAGCGAAAACGCATTGGGTGGCTATAAGGACGCGAGTGCATCGATTATCGGTAAGAACGTGTTCGAGAAGTTGAAATTCGAGTCTGGCGTACATCGCGTACAGCGCGTTCCAACCACTGAAACTCAAGGCCGTGTCCATACGTCTGCGGCTACCGTTGCGGTGCTGCCAGAGGCAGAGGAAGTTGATATTCAAATCAATGAAAACGACCTGCGTATCGACGTGTTCCGCTCGTCGGGTCCTGGTGGTCAGTCGGTGAACACGACCGACTCGGCGGTGCGTATCGTGCATATCCCAACGGGTGTGACGGTGCAGTGCCAGGACGAGAAATCGCAGCATAAGAACAAGGCGAAGGCGCTTAAAATTCTGCGTTCGCGTATCTATGAAGCTGAATACCAGAAGCGCGAGGCGGAGCGTTCCGCTAGCCGCAAGGGGCAAATCGGTTCGGGTGACCGTTCGGAGCGTATTCGCACCTACAACTTCCCGCAGGGCCGTGTGACGGATCACCGCATCAACAAGACCGAGTATAATATCGACTTGGTGATGGATGGCTCAGGGCTCAAAGAGTTCTGCGATGCGTTAGTTTCAGAAGATCAGGCTGAAAAACTCGCATCCCTCAAAGACTAATGGTGACGCTCTGCGAGCATCTTAACGCGATAGCCCATCGATTGGTGTCTGTTGGTGTCGATACAGCGACGCTTGATGCACGTGTACTGGTTGCCCATGCCCTAAAACTTCCGATTGAATCACTGGTAAGCGACGCGCATCGTGTGCTGAGTGCCGATGAAATCGAAGCGATTGAAATGCTGGTGAAACGTCGCGAGCAACGCGAACCCGTGTCGCATATTGTTGCCGCGCGCGGGTTTTGGAAACATGATTTCATCGTGACGAAGGATGTGCTGACCCCTCGACCCGATAGTGAAACCATGATCGAAGGTTTGTTAAAGTTACGTCCAGAAAAAAATGCACCGCTTACGATACTAGATTTAGGGACGGGTAGTGGTTGCTTGTTACTTTCGGCGCTTGATGAATATCCGAATGCCCAAGGTATAGGTGTCGATAAAAGTGAGGCAGCACTTGCAGTTGCACGCACTAATGCGGAACGCTTGAAACTCAGTTCCAGAGCGGTTTTCACTAAGAGTGATTGGTGCGAATCTCTTGATAAGAATCTGCGTGCAGATGTGGTGTTGATGAACCCACCGTACATTCCAACGCGTGATATTTTAGTGCTTGAAAAGGAAGTGCGCGAACACGAACCGCGTCTAGCGCTTGATGGTGGTCAAGATGGACTTGATGACTACCGAAAAATATTTTCACAATTATCGTTGTATCTTTCAAACCATCCGCTAATACTAATCGAAGTTGGTGTGAATCAAGCGAATGATGTCGCAGAAATTGGTCACACGAACGGGATGAAGCTCCATAGTATTCTCCCCGATATAGCGGGTATAGACCGCATCGTGGTACTAGAGCTTCCAGACAATACGTAACGACGCGAGGCATGGCATGATGCGTAAAAATAATAATGGCGGTGGTATGAAACATCGTGGCGGTGGGCGTCGTCATCACGGTGGTGGAAACCGTGGTAATGGTGGTGGCAATCGTGGTGGTAATGACCACAACAACATCGCCCGTCAGAAGCACCATGCAATGCAGATGCGCGAAAAATACTTCAACATGGCGCGTGATGCGCAGTCCAATGGCGACCGTGTCGATATTGAGTATTATCTTCAACATGTTGACCATTATGTGCGCGTGTTGGCGGACATTGCTGTTATTGAGGCCGAGCGTTATGCTGAGCGCCAACAACATGCGCCACAACCTAGCGAAGCAACGGAAAATGCTCCCCAAGCGGAAGCAGAAGCGCAAGCTAGCCCAGCATCGGCTGCCGATTCAGGCAGCGAAGAGATGGATTTGCGTAACCAGCCACGCATGACGCGTGCGCCGCGCCAGCCTCAGCACGCAGCACCGCAAGCTACGAATGAGATTCCGCTTCCTGGTTCGATTCTGACGGAAATACCTGTTTAGCTATTCTTCCAAACTCGCGCTGATTTTTCCTGACCAATGGTAGATTTCAAACTCCAATGGCAAGAAGCGCTTGTCGGCGCTGAAATAAATGTGAACTTTGGGATCACCCTCATCAAATTTTTTGAGTTCTTTAGGCGTGTAGCCATGAATGGGCTTTCGAAATGCAATGGTATTGACTACGGGAACAATCTTATCGTCGCGCATTTTGGTGCCGTTATTAATAGCCCTGAAGTTAAATTCAGCCAGTCTGCGCCCGTCATAGGTTCTCACGTAGCTGTCCTTGATGCGGCGATTGACGTTTTCATAGAGCGTTTTGCGCAAAACAAAGAACGCGGTAACGGGGTCATAGGCTTGGCGCGCTTCTTCAAGTGGCACTTCTGGGCGCCAATTGGGGTCATCTACGGGGTTCGTTTCGCGCGTTGATAGCAGCCCCTCTTCATCGAAGGTGAGGTGTGAAGTACGGTTTTTACCCTCGTCGGACTCTGATTTGGCCAGATATTGCTGGGGGATGATCTGCTCATTATAAAAACGTCCCTCGGCCCAGGTTACGGATTTTAGGGGGCTGAACATTTTGGCAAGCCCAGTCGTTTTGGTGTCGAGCACCATACGGTAGCTATAGTTGCTTTGGTTCGTTTCGATGATGACACGACCAATCTTAATGTTGTTCCACGCAATACGATAACGCATTTCCTTCGGAAACGGCGCAAGAGGTGGCGCGGCAAAAGCAGTAGAACTGGTACAAATGAAAAAGAGGGCAGTTAGCAGATGATGGATTCGCATCAATAACCCTTGATAGTGCTGGGAACACATCCCATATTCCCTTTATATTACTGTAAAATAGGGGAAGATGCAATGGACCTCGAGAAGATGACAGATAAGACCAGAACCGTGCTCCAGACAGCTCAGGCGCTGGCTTTGCGCTCCAATCACCAGCGCTTCACGGTCGAGCATATTCTTGCTGCACTTGCTCAGGAAACGACGGCTAGGAAACTGCTAGAGTTAGCAGGCGGTAATAGTGAGGCGATTTCGAAGCGCGCCCAAGCAGAGCTCAAAAAAATGCCCAAGGTAGAGGGCTCTGGCGCGGGGCAGCTTTATATGGCTCCCGAGACGGCCAAACTATTGGATGCTGCGCATCAATTAGCCAGCAAGTCTGGCGACCAGTTTTTGACGGTTGAACGGCTGCTGCAGGCACTCGCCCTGGCAAGCGATACGACGGCTGGCAACATCCTCAAGGAAGAGGGGGTGACAAGCGCAAAATTGAACGATGCCGTGAATGACATGCGTAAGGGAAGAACCGCAGATTCACCGCAGGCGGAGGACCAATTTGAGGCGCTCAAAAAATACACGAAAGACCTCACCGAATTAGCACAAAATGGTAAACTTGACCCCGTCATCGGGCGTGATGAAGAAATTCGTCGCACGATTCAGGTTTTGTCGCGCAGAACCAAAAATAACCCCGTTTTAATTGGTGAGCCGGGTGTTGGTAAAACTGCGATTGTTGAAGGGCTTGCACTACGTATAATGAGTGGCGATGTGCCCGAGGCCTTGAAAGGTAAGCGCCTCTTATCGCTCGATTTAGGGGCTTTGGTGGCTGGCGCCAAATTTCGTGGCGAGTTTGAGGAGCGCCTGAAGGCCGTTTTGAATGAAATGGAAGCCTTGGCGGGTGAGATCGTTCTTTTCATCGATGAATTGCATACATTGGTGGGTGCAGGAGCAGCAGAAGGGTCGATGGATGCCTCGAACCTCCTCAAGCCAGCTTTGGCACGCGGCGAACTTCATTGCGTTGGCGCAACGACCCTTGCTGAGTATAGAAAATACATTGAAAAGGACGCGGCATTGGCCCGCCGTTTCCAATCCGTATTTGTCAGCGAACCTACGGTTGAGGATACCATCTCCATTTTACGTGGTTTGAAGGAGAAATATGAGCTTCATCATGGTATCACGATTAGCGATTCGGCACTGGTCGCAGCCGCGACGTTATCGAATCGTTATATAACCGATAGGTTCTTGCCAGATAAGGCAATTGACCTTATGGACGAGGCAGCCTCCAGACTGCGTATGCAGGTCGATAGTAAGCCCGAATCCCTCGATGAGGTCGATCGAAAATTGATGCAACTGCGCATTGAGCGTGAAGCACTCAAGAAAGAGAGCGATAAGGCCTCACAAGAGCGGCTTAAAAAGCTGCAGGATGAAATTGCGGAGCTGGAGCGCCAATCGGCAGAATTAACGGCGACATGGCAATCCGATAAGGCTCGCTTGCAGGATGCGCGTGGCGTGAAGGAAAAACTCGAAGCCGCCAAGCTTGAGCTTGAGCGGGTGCAGCGCGAGGGTAATCTGGCGCGGGCGGGCGAACTGCAATACGGCATTATTCCGCAGCTAGAGAAGCAGCTTGTGGCGGAAGCGGCAGAGGCGGGCAATAGCGCGAAAGAGACCGTTAATGAGCAAGACATTGCGGCTATCGTAAGTCGCTGGACGGGTGTGCCTGTTGAAAAAATGCTCGAAGGTGAGCGTGAGAAGCTGCTTTCCATGGAGCAGGTCATTGGGGCGCGTGTAATCGGGCAGACGGACGCTGTGCAGGCTGTATCGCTGGCGGTGCGTCGTGCACGTGCAGGCCTTAAGGACCCTAACCGCCCCATTGGCTCGTTCCTATTCTTGGGGCCAACTGGCGTGGGCAAAACCGAGCTTACCAAAGCACTCGCGGCCTTCATGTTTGACGACGAGAATGCGATGATTCGCGTTGATATGAGCGAGTATATGGAGAAGCATTCCGTGTCGCGCCTGATTGGTGCGCCCCCAGGCTATGTAGGCTATGACCAAGGTGGTGCACTTACCGAGGCGGTGCGACGCAGACCCTATCAGGTCGTGCTTTTTGACGAGATCGAGAAAGCTCATTCCGATGTGTTTAACGTGCTGCTTCAGGTGCTGGACGAAGGGCGACTGACGGACGGGCAGGGCAGAACGGTCGATTTCCGCAACGTGATTGTCGTGCTGACAAGCAACCTTGGTGCGCATCACATTGCCGATTTGCCTGACGGCAAAGATGTCGACACGGTGCGCGATAAGGTGATGGATGTGGTGCGGGCTTCTTTCCGCCCAGAATTCCTTAACCGCTTGGATGAAATTATACTATTCCACCGTTTGGCGCGCAGCCATATGAATGCGATTGTTGATATTCAAATGAAACGCATTGAGGCATTGCTAAACGATAAGCATATCACGCTCAAACTTGATAAAGCGGCGCGAGAATTTTTGGGTAATCAGGGCTATGACCCCGTTTATGGCGCGCGGCCACTCAAGCGCGTGATTCAAAAGCAGGTGCAAGACAGGCTTGCCACCATGCTGCTCGAAGGCAGCGTGCATGACGGCGACCACGTAACCATCAAAGGCACGGATTTAGGCATTCATATCGGGGTTGAGAAGGCGGCTTAGCGGCTTGCCACTTGCTGTGTCGTTGAGTTGCGTAGTGCGGCCATTTCGCCTGTAATCGCGCCCATACGGGTTTTGAATCTCTGAAGCTCTGCGCCTGCGAGTGCCTGTGACGTATCAAACTTCATTGCGGCTGGGTTCACTTGGCGACCATTCTGGTGCACTTCAAAGTGCAGATGTGGGCCAGTAGAGCGGCCAGTAGTGCCAACATAAGCAATAACCTGACCCTGCTTCACACGGCTGCCAACGCGGATATTACCAAAGCGACTTGCGTGGGCATAGGCCGTGGAATAGGTGCCATTATGGCGGATTTGTACGTAATTACCGTAGCCGCCCTTCCAGCCGCGATAGGTAACGATACCATCACCTGCTGCGAGAATGGGTGTGCCTGTGCGTGCGCCGAAATCAACGCCTTGGTGCATTTTATTGAAGCCCAAAATAGGGTGGCGACGCATGCCATAGCCCGAGGTGATGCGTGCGGCGTGAACAGGGGTTTTTAGCAAGGATTTAACGACGTTTTCGCCTTTAGCGTTGAACCAGCTATCGCGGCCATTACTGTCAGTGAAGCGGAAAATCTCCAGCTTACGTTTGCCCAAGGTAAGCGATGCGTAGCGCGGATTTGCATGGCCCGCGACTTTGCCTTCCTTGGTGGTGCGTTTGTCCATCAACACTTCGAGTACGTTGCCAGGGTGGATTTCGCGCTGGAAGTCGACGTCATAGCTGAATGCCTTAACAATCTCACCCATCACATAGCTTGGGATGCCCGCGTCGCCTGCTGCCTGATAAAGGCTGGAGCGCACGGTGCCTTTGGCGAGCATGGCGTGGTCGGTCAGCTCGGCTTTGATGGCTTCTACAGTGAAGCTACCGTCTTTGAGTTTTGCTAGCTCGACGGTGGAAAGGTTTGGCAAGTTAATCGCCAGCTCTTTTACGGCCGCCTTATCACCAACGCTTTCGTGGCGGGCTAGTTTGAGCGATATTTTCTGGCCAACGCGTAGGGCGCGTGGGTTAAATTCTTGGCGCAGGGCCGCAATCACTTCATGCGCTTCCTGCTCTTCCACTTTTTGGGAAATCAGCATGTCGAGCAGTGTATCACCTGGCTCAACCTCCAGCTTGATGGTCTGAAACTTGTTAAATCGTGGGGTGATGGTCTCCATCAGCGAAGCATGGGCTTCTAGTAAGCTTGGGCTATCAAAGAGAGGTTTAGCAACATTGATGGATTCTGGCGCCTCAGAATTATCGGTAAGCCTTTGATATTCTGGAATAATGACGGTGCTTACCAGAAAGTTCATGAACAAGGATGCGCCAACGCCAAAGAGCGAGCCAATAATAAACCAATTCGTGCGTACGCGGCTCATACGTTTAATGGAAATGGCCCGTACGCTCGAGGGTACGGTGACTGCGGATGCAATGGCAGTAAAGGATTGACGTGTAATCGCGCGCATTCATAACTCCTTGGCCGTGGATGCCAGTGACTTGCCGAATGCGTTTTTGTTTTTGATTTTTGTGGATTGTTTCCATCGAATTTACGCTTTCTTAACTTAATGGCAAGTGGAAAAGCGATATTCGAGGCTGCATGCGGCGTTTTTATACGGGGGATTTTAGCTAAAACCCACTCATCTTCACAAAAACTTCATGTGTTGGGATAGGCCTATCATGCTATGATTTAAGCGAAAAGGACGTGTGTAATGAGTGATCCCATCGCAGATGCAGGACAGGGTGCCGACCAAGCGGCTAAACGAGCTGTGGGGCGCTTTACTAGCAATTTCCAAAGGCTAGCAGATCAGCTACGCGAGGCTAAAATTAAACGCCTTGATGTGGAACATACATTAAAAGCCTTGGGGTATGATATCACGTCGCAGGATTATCTGGACATACTTGAAGCAAGTAAAACGCATGCATTTGTGAAGACTACGGATGCCCATGCCGCAGCGTTCTTATCGTATGATGCTAAAGTTCCTGGTTTGATTCAGGATGTACATAATGCGCAGAGGCGCATTTTTGAACTTGGCGAAAGCATGCGCCTTCAAAGAGGCAATAGAAATATTTCCTCGCGAGCGCAGATTGACGAGGTGGCGAATAGAATCATCGGCGAAGTGGATGCTGCCGTGGAAGCGCATCGACAAAGCTTGAACCCTTCGTCCAAAGCTCTGGTGGTTACCAAGACAGTGTCAAACAGCGCGGATGATGGGGTGAAACCCATTACGCAAGCTGGTGAGCAGCTAGCTGAAGAAGGCAAAGGCATCGCGAAGTGGGTGAGCAAGCATAAGCTTCCTCTGGCCGCAGGCGCTGTTGCTTTAGCGGCAGGCGGATGGGCTCTCAGTGAGATGGGTAAAAAGGCCGAAGCTGAAAGCAAGCCTAAGCAGCTCTAGTTTTGCACTGTCTCCACAATCTTCATGGTATTGTCATTCATTCTACACCTATGTTTTGATATAATCGGCTTGATTAACGAAGGTGCTATTGATGAGTGGTTATCAGCCCATTCCACCAAGCTATGCTTTGGTCCCATACAATCCTAATGCAGCTGCTTTGACAGTTCCTGATGGGGCGAGCAGAGCGGTGAGCGTTCAGTCGGCCAACGTTGCGGCAGTGGTGCCTAACGCACCTCGTATTATTGACCCAGAGTTTTCGGTGGTGAATGGTCCTAAAAATCAAGGATGGATGAGTAGGACGCTTGGCAGCCACCCACGTCTTAAAGCTGCTGGTATTGCGGCGGGTGTGGTCACGGCTGGGTGGATGGCTTACGAGGCGGGTAGGCAAAGTGGTCGCTCTGAGCATCGCGAGCGCGACTAGTCATTTTTGGGATTTCTATATATAGTATGTCGTGTCAATGAAGGCCACAAGAGCCCAGTTTTGCTTTGAGTTTTGCAACCACTGCACCCTGTTAAAAATAGCTACATAATAGTGCTTGACGCTGGCGTGTTACCTCACTATAAGACGGCCTCCCAACGGGAAGAGCACCAAGAAAATCACTCGGCAAACCCAGTATTTCTGCCCTTCTTAGCGGGATTTGATACCGTGAAAAACTTAGCGTCCTATCGGTGTAGTGACCGAATAGCGCGGAGAAGGAGATACCCAATGCCAACAATCAATCAGTTGGTTCGTAAGCCACGTACGCCGCTTAAGACCCGTAACAAGGTCCCAGCGATGGAAGCATGCCCGCAGAAGCGCGGCGTTTGCACCCGTGTTTACACCACCACCCCTAAAAAACCAAACTCAGCACTTCGTAAAGTGGCGAAAATTCGCCTGACGAACGGCTTTGAAGTGATTGGTTACATTCCGGGTGAGGGCCATAACTTGCAAGAGCACAGCGTTGTGATGATTCGCGGCGGCCGTGTAAAAGACTTGCCAGGTGTTCGTTACCACATCATCCGCGGTACCCTTGATACCCAAGGTATTGCAACTCGCCGTAAGCGTCGTTCGCATTACGGTTCGAAACGTCCGAAATAGGGAGTTACTATGTCACGTCGTCACGCCGCAAAAGAACGCGTTGTATTTCCGGATGCTAAATTCGGTTCGCTCGTTATCAGCAAATTCATGAGCTCGCTCATGTATGATGGCAAGCGTTCTGCTGCTGAAGAAATCGTTTATGGTGCGCTTGATATCGTTGCTGCAAAGTCGGGCAAGGATCCGCTCGAAGTATTCAATGCGGCAATGGACCAAGTGAAGCCATCGGTTGAAGTTCGCTCACGCCGCGTGGGTGGTGCAACCTACCAAGTTCCAACCGAAGTTCGTGCAAAGCGCCAAACCGCGCTGGCGATTCGTTGGTTGATTACGTCAGTCCGCGCGCGTGGTGAGAAAACCACTGCTCAGCGTCTCGCTGGTGAAATCATGGATGCTGCTGCAGGCCGTGGCAACGCGATTAAGAAGCGCGAAGACACGCACCGCATGGCGGAAGCTAACAAAGCATTCTCACACTATCGCTGGTAACATTTAAGGAAATTAGAGAACACTATGCCTCGTCAGTTTACATTAGATAAATATCGCAACATCGGCATCTGCGCGCACATCGACGCGGGTAAGACGACGACGACGGAGCGTATTCTTTATTATACCGGCAAAAGCCACAAGATCGGTGAAGTGCACGAAGGTGCTGCAACGATGGACTGGATGGAGCAAGAGCAAGAGCGTGGTATTACCATTACCTCGGCTGCTACGACCTGTATCTGGAACGATCACCGCATCAACATCATTGATACGCCTGGCCACGTAGACTTCACCATTGAAGTAGAGCGCTCGATGCGCGTACTTGACGGTGCGGTTGTAGTATTTGACTCGGTTGCTGGTGTGGAGCCACAATCTGAGACCGTATGGCGCCAAGCAGATAAATACGGCGTTCCACGTATTTGCTTCGTAAACAAAATGGACCGCGTTGGTGCTGACTTCTACCGTTGCGTAGACATGATCGTTGACCGCGTTGGTGCTCGCCCGCTTGTTATTCAGCTTCCTATCGGTGGTGAAGAATTCTTCCAAGGCGTTATCGACCTCGTGAAAATGAAGGCGATTGTATGGGGCGGTGAAGAGCTCGGCGCGAAGTTCAGCGAAGAAGAAATTCCCGCTGAATACGCTGCGAAGGCAAAAGAATATCGTGAAAAACTGATCGAGACTGCTGTTGAGCAGGACGACAAATTGTTGGAAGCTTACCTGAACGGTCAAGAGCCTTCGATCGAAGATCTGAAGCGTTGCATCCGTAAAGGTACCGTGAAGTTTGACTTCGTGCCAATCCTCTGTGGTTCGGCGTTCAAGAACAAAGGCGTTCAGCCAATGCTTGATGCGGTGATCGACTTCCTGCCATGCCCATTGGATCGCGGTACGATTCCAGCGACCGACATGTATGACAAAGAAAAAGAAATCATTCGTAAGCCGGATGATAAAGAACCTCTCGCAATGCTTGCGTTCAAAATCATGGACGATCCATTCGTTGGCTCGATCACTTTCTGCCGTATCTACTCGGGCAGCGTGACGTCGGGTACTGGCGTATTGAACTCGACTAAAGATCGTAAAGAGCGCGTGGGCCGTATGTTGCTCATGCACGCAAACAACCGTGAAGACATCAAAGAAGCATTCGCGGGTGATATCGTTGCGCTTGCAGGCCTCAAGGAAACCCGCACCGGTGATACGTTGTGCGATCCTGATAAGCCAGCCGTTCTCGAGCGTATGGAATTCCCTGATCCAGTAATCGAATTGGCGATTGAGCCAAAGTCGAAAGCGGACCAAGAGAAGCTCGGTATTGCTCTGTCGAAACTCGCTGCGGAAGATCCTTCATTCCGTGTTTCGACCGACCATGAATCAGGTCAGACCATTCTTAAAGGTATGGGTGAATTGCACCTCGACATTAAAGTGGACATTCTGCGTCGTACCTACAAAGTAGATGCAAACGTTGGTGCGCCACAAGTTGCTTACCGCGAGACCATCAGCAAGAAATATGTGGAAGACTACACCCACAAAAAGCAATCAGGTGGTTCAGGTCAGTTCGCGCGTGTGATCATCGAGTTCGAACCAAATGAAGTGGGTAAAGGCTTCGAGTTCGAATCAAAAATCGTTGGTGGTTCGGTACCTAAAGAATACATCCCAGGTGTTGAAAAAGGTCTGGAAGCAATGCTGAACTCGGGTGTTCTCGCTGGCTTCCCTGTGATCGATTTCAAAGCAACGCTGGTAGATGGTGCTTACCACGATGTCGACTCGTCGGCACTGGCATTCGAAATCGCTGCGAAAGCTGCCTTCCGTGAAGGTATGGCAAAAGCAGGTCCGAAATTGCTTGAGCCTATCATGAAAGTCGAAGTGATCACCCCAGAAGACTACATGGGCGACGTGATCGGCGATTTAAGCTCACGCCGTGGTACGGTTCAGGGTATGGACCAGCGCGGTAACGCACGCGTAGTAAACGCACAGGTTCCATTGGCGCAGATGTTCGGTTACGTGAACACCTTGCGTTCGATGACCCAGGGTCGCGCGAACTACAGCATGGTATTCAGCCACTACTCGGAAGTACCGAGCAACGTGGCCGAAGAAATTAAAAAGAAATCGGCAGCATAAGGAAATAGGAGACCATCATGGCTAAGGAAAAATTTGAGAGAACGAAACCGCACTGTAACATCGGGACGATTGGTCACGTTGACCATGGTAAGACGTCGTTGACGGCAGCGATTACGAAAGTAATGGCGAAGCAGAACAGCAAGAACGCGTACAAGGGTTACGATCAGATTGACGCTGCACCAGAAGAGAAGGCGCGCGGTATTACGATCAACACGGCACACGTTGAGTACGAGACGGAGAACCGTCACTACGCACACGTAGATTGCCCAGGCCACGCGGATTACGTGAAGAACATGATCACGGGTGCTGCTCAGATGGACGGCGCGATTCTCGTGGTATCGGCTGCGGACGGCCCAATGCCACAGACCCGCGAGCACATTCTGCTGGCGCGTCAGGTTGGCGTACCTGCGATTGTTGTGTTCTTGAACAAGTGCGACATGGTTGACGATAAAGAACTTCTTGAGTTGGTTGAGATGGAAGTTCGTGAATTGCTCAGCAAGTACAACTTCCCAGGCGACACGATTCCCATCATTCATGGTTCGGCATTGAGCGCGCTTGAAGGTAAAGCGGATGGCTTTGGTGAAGAAGCGATTCTGAAGCTGATGGCTGCTGTTGATGCGAACATTCCACAGCCTGCACGCCCAGTTGACCAACCATTCCTGATGCCAGTTGAGGACGTGTTCTCGATTTCGGGTCGTGGTACGGTAGTAACGGGTCGTGTTGAGCGCGGTCAGATTAAAGTGGGTGAAGAGCTTGAAGTGATTGGCTTGAAAGACACTCAGAAGACGACCTGCACGGGTATCGAGATGTTCCGCAAGTTGCTGGACGAAGCACAAGCAGGTGACAACGCGGGCGTATTGCTGCGTGGTCTGAAGCGTGAGGACGTTGAGCGTGGCCAAGTATTGGCGAAGCCAGGTTCGATCACGCCACACACGAAGTTCGAAGCTGAGGCGTATGTACTCACCAAGGATGAGGGTGGCCGTCACACGCCGTTCTTCACCAACTACCGCCCACAGTTCTACTTCCGCACGACCGACGTGACGGGCGTAGTGAAGCTGCCAGCGGGTGTTGAGATGGTGATGCCTGGCGATAACATTAAGATGGAAATCGAATTGATTGCTCCGATCGCTATGGATCAGGGTCTTCGCTTCGCGATCCGTGAAGGCGGCCGTACCGTAGGTGCTGGCGTCGTCGCTAAAGTAGTTGCGTAACAAAGGAATAGGTAGACGTTATGATGATGAACCAAAAAATCCGCATTCGCCTTCAGGCGTATGACCACGCGGTTCTCGACCACTCTGCAAAAGAGATCGTGAACACCGCACGTCGTACTGGTGCACAGGTTCGTGGTCCCGTGCCACTGCCGCGTCACATTGCGCGTTTTACCGTAAACCGTTCGCCGCACATCGATAAGAAGTCGCGCGAGCAATTCGAGATTCGTACGCACAAGCGTCTGATCGACATCGTTGAGCCAACCCCACAAACCGTGGACGCGCTCGGCAAACTCGATCTGGCTGCTGGTGTGGATGTTGAAATCACCGTACTTGGCGATGCCGCTTAAGGGAGACTGATATGCGTACCGGAGTAATTGCAAAGAAAATGGGAATGACCCGCGTGTTTGACGAATTCGGTCAACACATCCCGGTGACTGTTCTCCAGATTGAATCGCTGCAAGTTGTTGCAAACCGCACGGCTGAGAAGGATGGCTACAATGCTGTTCAGCTCGGTTTCGGCAAAGCGAAAGCAAAGAACGTTAGTAAGGCAATGAAGGGTCACTTCGCAAAAGCGAAAGTAGAACCTAAGACGAAAGTCATGGAATTCCGCGTATCGGCAGATGCAGTATTGCCTGTCGGTCAAGAGATCCGCGCTGACCATTACGTTCCTGGTCAATTCGTTGACGTTGCTGCGCAAACCAAGGGTAAAGGTTTCGCGGGTGTTATGAAGCGTTGGAACTTCGCAGGTTTGGAAGCATCGCACGGTGTATCTGTATCGCACCGTTCACATGGTTCGACTGGCCAGCGTCAAGATCCAGGCCGCGTATTCAAAGGTAAGAAAATGGCTGGTCACCTCGGTGATGAGCGCGTAACGACCCAGAACCTCGAGATCGTACAAGTCGATGTTGAGCGTAACTTGGTGCTCGTGAAAGGTGCTGTACCGGGTGTTGATAATGCGTTCGTGGAAATCCACGATGCAATGAAGCGTGCTCGCCCTGCGAATGCGCCATACCCAGCAGTGAAAAAAGCTGAAGCAAAAACCGAAGCGCCTGCGGAAGCAGCTGCTCCGGCTGCTGAAGAAGCAAAGTCGGAATAGTGAGGAAGTCATGAAACTGAACGTAGTAACATTAGAGAACAAGGCTGCTGGGGACCTCGAAGTCTCTGACAAGATCTTCGGTCTCGAAGTGCGCAAGGATATCCTCGCGCGTGTGATTCAATGGCAGCGTGATAAAGCGCGTGCTGGTACGCACAAAACCAAAACCCGTTCGGAAGTTTCGGGTACGGGTAAGAAGCCTTTCAAACAAAAAGGCACTGGCCAAGCACGTCAGGGTACGCTCCGTGGACCACACCAAGAGGGTGGTGGTCGTGCGCATGGCCCAGTGGTGCGTGATCATGGTTATGATTTGCAGAAGAAAGTTCGCAAGCTCGGCTTGCGCCACGCACTTTCTGCAAAACAAGCAGAAGGTAAATTGTTCATCGTTGATTCGCTTGATGTGAAGAAAGCAAAAACGAAAGACGTTGCTGCGAACTTCAAGAAGATTGGTTTGACCAAGCCGCTCATCATTGGCGGTGAGAAGCTGAACGAAGAATTCGCGAAAGCAGCGCGCAACCTCGTAGGGGTTGATGTGTTGCCAACGCAAGGTGCGAATGTCCTCGACATCATGCGCCACAAAGAATTGGTACTCACGAAAGAAGCAGCAATTGCGCTGGAAAAGAGGCTCGCATGAACGCGGTAGCAAAGAAAGAAGCAAAAGCTAAGGCACCTGCCAAGGCGAAAGCTGAAAAGAAAACCACATCGAAAGGTGGCCTGGTTGAGGCACGTTTGTATGATGTGATTGTGCGCCCACTCATCACTGAGAAGGCAACGATTGCTGCTGAGCAGAACAAGGTTGTGTTCAAGATTAGCCCAACCGCAAACAAGAAAGACGTGAAAGACGCAGTTGAAGCGATTTTCGGCGTGAAAGTAAAAGCGGTCAACACCATCAACGTTGAAGGCAAAGAGAAGAAATTCAGAGGCGAGATTGGCTACCGCAAAGATTTCCGCAAGGCGATCGTAACGCTGGAGCCTGGTCAAAACATCGACGTTGCTGCAGGGCAGCGCTAGGGAATAGGAGAGAGCAATGGCACTCAAACATTTTAAACCAACGACTCCGGGTCAGCGTCAGCTGGTTCTGATCGACCGTTCGGACCTCTTCAAGGGCAAGCCCGTGAAGACGCTCGTCGAGTCGAAAAAATCGACTGGTGGTCGTAACAATTCTGGCCGTGTGACCAGCTACCAAATGGGTGGCGGACACAAGCAAGCGTACCGCGTGATTGATTTCAAGCGCACGAAGTTCGACATGCCGGCAACCGTAGAGCGTTTGGAATATGATCCAAACCGTTCAGCGTTCATTGCGCTCATCAAGTACGAAGACAAAACCTTGAGCTACATCTTGGCGCCACAGCGTCTCAATGTTGGTGATGTGGTTGTGTCGGGTGAAAAGGCTGACATTAAGCCAGGCAACGCAATGCCACTGAAGAACATCCCAATCGGTACCATCGTACACAACGTTGAAATGAAGCCAGGTAAAGGCGGCCAGATCGGTCGTTCGGCTGGTGCGTATGTTCAGCTCGTAGGTAAAGATTCGGGTTATGCGCAGTTGAAACTGCGTTCGGGTGAACTGCGTATGGTTCCTGCATTGTGCATGGCGACCATTGGCGCGGTATCAAACCCAGATCACCAAAACGAAGTAATCGGTAAAGCAGGCCGTAACCGTTGGAAGGGTTGGAGACCACATGTTCGTGGTGTTGCAATGAACCCTGTAGATCACCCACATGGTGGTGGTGAAGGTAAAACCTCAGGTGGTCGTCACCCAGTGACGCCATGGGGCAAGCCAACCAAAGGTGCGAAGACGCGTTCACCGAAGAAGAAAAACAAACTCATCATCCGTACCCGCCATCAGGCGAAGGGCAAGCAGAAATAAGGAGATTTTATGGCACGTTCAGTTTGGAAAGGTCCGTTCGTCGATGGGTATCTGCTTAAAAAAGCAGATGCAGCACGCGCATCGAACCGCAACAACGTCATTCAGATTTGGTCACGTCGTTCGACCATTCTGCCACAATTCGTTGGCCTGACTTTCGGCGTTTATAACGGCAAGAAATTCATTCCCGTGCTCGTGACTGAGGAAATGATTGGTCACAAGTTCGGCGAATTCGCTCCAACCCGTACCTTCCTAGCGCATGGTAGCAATAACAAAGCTGCCGCTGCTGGTGGTGACAAGAAATAAGTAGAGGGACACCATGAGCAAACCTAAAACAAAACGTAGCTTGGATGCCAAAGAGGCACAGGCCGTGTTGCGCAACTTGCGCACCTCGCCAACCAAGCTGAACCTCGTTGCCGAGATGATTCGCGGCATGAAGGTACAAGATGCGCTGACCCAACTCGCGTTCAGCAACAAGCGCGTATCGAATGATGTGCGTAAAGTATTGCAGTCGGCGATTGCCAATGCGGAAAACAACCACAACCTGAACGTAGATACGCTCGTGGTGAAAGAAGCATGGGTGGGTAAAGGTATGGTGCTGAAACGCTTCCATGCACGTGCACGCGGTCGTGGCGCACGCATCTTGAAGCCGCACTCGCATCTCACCATCGTCGTTCGTGAAACTGAAGGAGCTTAAGTCATGGGTCAGAAGGTTAATCCAATCGGTTTGCGCCTCGGTATCAATAAAACGTGGGACTCACGTTGGTTCGCTGGCGATGACTATGCAGACAAACTGCATGAGGACATCAAAATCCGCAAATATGTAAAGACCAAGCTCAACCAAGCAGGTGTTAGCAAGGTGATCATCGAGCGTACCGGCAAAAAATGCCACGTTTCGATCCACTCGGCACGCCCAGGTGTAGTGATTGGTAAAAAAGGTGCGGACATCGACAAAATTAAGAAGGATGTTCAACAGTTTACGAAAGATGAAGTGCATATCAACATCATCGAAATCCGTAAGCCAGAACTGGATTCAACTCTCATTGCTGAGGGCGTTGCCCAGCAGCTTGAGCGTCGCGTGGCGTTCCGTCGCGCTATGAAACGTGCGGTACAATCAGCTCTCAGAATGGGCGCTGAAGGTATCCGTATTAACGTATCGGGTCGCCTCGGCGGTGCTGAGATTGCCCGTATGGAATGGTATCGCGAAGGCCGTGTGCCACTTCACACCTTGCGTGCGGATGTGGACTATGGTATTGCGACCGCCCTCACGACGTACGGTATTATCGGCGTGAAGGTATGGGTCTTCAAAGGTGAGATCCTGAAGGATGAAGAAATTGCACGCATGCCAACGACAACTACGTCGTTCGCGCAAGCGTCATAAACTGAGTAAAATTTTAAGGTACGAGATTGCGCTATGATGCAACCTAAGAAGACGAAATATAGAAAAGCCCACAAGGGCCGCATCAGCGGCGCTGCTAAGGGTGGTTACTCGCTGGCGTTTGGTCAGTTTGGCCTGAAAGCGATGACTCCTGAGCGTATTACTGCGCGTCAGATCGAAGCAGCACGTCGTGCGATTTCACGCCACATGAAACGCGTTGGTCGCGTCTGGATCCGTATTTTCCCAGATGTGCCAATTACCAGAAAACCTGCCGAAGTGCGCATGGGCTCGGGTAAGGGTTCGGTGGAGTATTGGGCAGCACGTGTGGAAGCTGGCCGCATCATGTTCGAAGTGGACGGTGTGACCGAGCAAGTAGCACGCGAAGCATTTGATCGTGCATCGGCGAAACTGCCGGTGAAAACAAAGTTCATCGCGCGTATTGACGGGTAATGGTGGGAATTATGGCAAAGAAAAAAGAAACAGCGAAAGACGCTTACAAAGGCAAGACGGTAGATGAGCTCAATGCTCAGGTTGCCGAGCTGAAAAAGGAACTGTTCAACCTGCGCTTTCAGAAAGCGACCGGCGAGTTGCAAAACACTGCCCGCGTTCGCGAAGCAAAGCGTGAGATTGCACGTATTTTAACCCATCTGCGTCAGCAGAAGAACGCAGCGTAGGAAGAGGAAGTCATGCCTAAACGTGTATTACAAGGTGTCGTAGTAAGCGATAAAGCCGCGAAGACCATTACGGTTCGCGTTGAGCGTAAGATTAAGCACCCGCTCTACAACAAGATTATCCGTCGCAGCAAAAAATATGCGGCGCATGATGAAACGAATAGCTGCAAAGTAGGTGATGTGGTTCGCATCGTTGAAAGCAAGCCAATGAGCAAATCGAAGCGTTGGGCTTTACTTGAAAAAGTATCCGATGCTCCGGCAGCGTAACCGAAGGGATTGTAGGAGATAGATTATGATTCAGATGCAAACCCGTATGGATGTCGCGGATAACTCAGGCGCAAAAGAAGTAATGTGCGTGAAGGTTCTCGGTGGCTCAAAACGCAAGACTGCTGCGATTGGTGATATCGTGGTCGTTTCCGTTAAGGACGCGATTCCACGTGGTAAAGTGAAAAAAGGTGAAGTGCATCGTGCAGTAATCGTGCGCACGAAGTTCGCCACCAAGCGTCAGGATGGTTCGACCATTCGTTTCGATCGCAACGCTGCGGTGTTGATCTCGAAACAAGGTGAGCCAATCGGCACCCGTATCTTCGGACCGGTTGCTCGTGAACTGCGCGCAAAGAAGTTTATGAAAATCGTCTCACTGGCACCAGAAGTGCTCTAGTCGAGAAAGTTGGAGAAAGACAATGGCTGCGAAGATTAAAAAAGGCGATAAAGTGGTGATTCTTACCGGTAAAGATAAAGGTAAGACTGGCGAAGTGATGAAAATCCTCGTCGAGGAAAACCGCGCTATCGTGCAAGGCATTAACCTTGTGAAGCGTCACACCAAACCTTCGGCTGCTGGCCAAGGCGGTATCGTTTCTAAGGAATCGTCGATTCACTTGAGCAACGTTGCGCTGGCTGATCCGAAAACGGGTAAGGCGACTCGCGTTGGTTTCCAAGTGCTCAAAGACGGTAAAAAAGTTCGGGTCGCAAAGCGTTCAGGCGAAGTAGTGAACGCGTAAGGATTATTTGAGGAAGTTATGGCAAAGGCAGCAACAGTAAAGAAAGAGTCGTCGGCGAAGAAGCCACGTCTTGAGCAAGTGTACGACAAAGAAATCGTACCCGCGCTGAAAGCAAAGTTCGGTTACGAGAACGTGATGCAGATTCCACGTTTGACGAAAATCGTCATCAACATGGGCGTTGGTGAAGCCGTTTCTGACCAAAAGCAAATCACGGCTGCTGCTGAAGAAATGGCGCTGATCGCAGGTCAAAAGCCTGTTATCACCCGCGCGAAGAAAGCAGAAGCAACCTTCAAACTGCGCGCTGGTCTGCAGATTGGTTGCCGCGTAACGCTGCGCAAGCAACGTATGTATGAATTCCTCGACCGCTTTGTGAACACCGCGATGCCACGTATTCGTGACTTCCGTGGCGTGAACCCAAAGAGCTTTGATGGTCAAGGCAACTACAACATGGGCCTCAAGGAACAGATCATTTTCCCTGAGATCAACTACGACAAAATCAGCACGGTGCGTGGTATGGATATCACCATCGTGACCACCGCAAAAACCGACGAAGAAGCTAAGGCACTGCTCGAAGGCTTCAACGTACCGTTCAGGAAATAGGGAGTATCACATGTCAAAACTGTGCATGAAAGAACGCAACCGCAAGCGTGAAGGTTTGATCAAGAAAAACCGCGCGCGTCGTAGCAAACTCAAAGCAACCATCATGAACAAAGACGTTGCGATGGAAGAGCGTTTTGCTGCTCAAATGAAATTGGCTGAGCTGCCACGCAACTCAAGCCGCGTGCGTTACCGTAACCGTTGCGCCCTGACGGGTCGTGGTCGTGGTTACTACCGTAAATTCAAATTGTGCCGTAACCAGCTACGCGAACTTGGTTCGTTTGGTTTGATTCCAGGCCTCGTTAAAGCAAGCTGGTAGGAGATTAGAAATGAGTAACGATAAAGTAGCAGATTTCCTTACCCGCGTTCGCAACGCGCAGAAAGCACAGTTGGCAAGCCTGACGTGCCCAGCATCGAACCTCTTGGTCGATATCTGCAAAGTGCTGAAAGAAGAAGGTTTCATCGTTGATAGCCGCGTTGAGGCTGACGGTGCGAAGAAAAATCTCGTGGTAGAACTGAAATACCATGAAGGTGAGCCTGCCATTAAAGAGATCAAGCGCGTATCGAAAAGCGGTCAGCGCAAGTACTCGAAAGTGGCGACGATGCCTAAACATTATAGCGGTCTGGGGATTGCCATCCTCTCCACCTCCAAAGGTGTGATGTCCGACTTCGCTGCGCGTCAGCAGCATGTCGGTGGCGAAATCCTCTGCACCGTATTCTAGGGAGAAAGACAATGTCACGCCTTGGTAAACTGCCTGTTACGATTCCTGATAAAGTGACCGTTACTGCAACTGCAGATACGATTACCGTGAAGGGTCCTAAAGGTGAACTCAAGACCCCCGTCAACAGCGACGTGGTGGTAGAAATTAAAGATGGTAAGTTCATCGTGAACCCTGCCAATGATTCGCAGCAAGCGCGTGCGATGTGGGGTACCGTTCGTTCAAACGTGAAGAACCTCGTTGAGGGTGTCACCAATGGCTACAAGAAACAGCTCGATATTTCGGGCGTTGGTTTCCGTGCGGCTGCGCAAGGTCAGATCCTGACCCTTACGCTCGGCTTCAGCCATGAAGTAAAGTACATCGTGCCTGCAGGTATCACCGTTACGGTTGATAAGCAGACCACGCTGATCCTTGCTGGTTCGGACAAGCAGAAGATTGGTCAAGTAGCAGCAGAGATTCGTTCGCTACGTGCGCCAGAGCCATACAAGGGCAAAGGTATTAAATACTCGGATGAGCAAGTCCGTCGTAAGGAAGGCAAGAAGAAGTAAGGTAATATTATGGCTAAAGTTAATAAATTTGATCGCCGCAAAGCTCGCGTTCGCTACAACATCAAAAAGAGTGGCCGCGTTCGCTTGAGCGTGTTCCGTTCGGGGCAGCATATCTATGCTCAGCTCATCGATGATGCAAAAGGCGTTACACTCGCTTCTGCTTCAACGCTTGATGCCGATGTAAAAGGCAAAGTGAAAAACGGTGCTAGCATCGAAGGTGCTAAAGTAGTGGGTGCGCTGATTGGTGAGCGTGCAAAAGCTGCGAAAGTAAAAGAAGTGGTCTTTGACCGTGGTGGTTATTTGTTCCATGGCCGTGTGAAAGCGTTAGCGGAAGCTGCACGCGAAACTGGCTTGGCGTTTTAATAGGGGAAGATGATGGCAGCTCAAGGACAGCAGAACCAACAAAACCGTGGCGGCAACCAGCGTGATGGTGGCAACCGTGGTGGCAACAACCAAGACCGTGGCGCAGGCCAAGGTGAAGGTGGCAGCGATTTGATCGATCGTCTGGTTTCGATCAACCGCGTAACCAAAGTAGTGAAGGGTGGCCGTCGTTTCGGTTTCGCTGCACTCGTGGTAGTTGGTGATGGTAAGGGCAAAGCTGGTTACGGCACTGGCAAAGCGAAAGAAGTTCAAGATGCGGTGCGTAAAGCAACCGACGACGCCAAAAAGAAAATGGTGCGTATTCCATTGCGCGAAGCACGTACGCTTCACCATGATATCAACGGCCGTTTCGGCGCTGGTAAGGTGACGCTGCGTTCGGCTCCTCCAGGTACTGGTATCATCGCGGGCGGCCCAATGCGTGCGATTTTTGAAGCTATTGGTGTGCATGATATCGTTGCGAAATCAACGGGTACCAGCAACCCACACAACATGGTGAAAGCAACCTTTGCTGCACTCAAGACCATGACTTCACCTAAGAACGTTGCGGCACGCCGTAGCATGAAAGTGGGTGAAATTGTCGAGCGTCGTGAAGTGGGTGCAAAAGCGGCTGGCGTTCACAACGAAGCAGAATAACGGAGTAGATCATGGCGGCGAAGAAGACAGTAACGGTAGAGCAAATTGGTAGCCCAATTGGTCGTACCAAAGATCAGGAAGCAACCTTGAAAGGCCTCGGCCTTGGTAAGCTGCACCGTAAAAGCACATTGGAAGATACGCCTGCTGTGCGTGGGATGATTAACAAGCTGCCGCACATGGTGCGCGTAGTAGACGCGAAATAACGGAGAGAGACCATGGAACTCAACGAAATCAGAGACAATGAAGGCGCGCGCAAAAAGCGTATGCGTGTGGGCCGTGGTATTGGCTGCACCAAAGGTAAAACGGCTGGCCGTGGTTACAAAGGTCAGACCTCGCGTTCGGGCGTTGCGATTAAAGGCTTCGAAGGTGGTCAGATGCCGATTCACCGTCGTTTGCCAAAGCGCGGCTTTACCAATCACGCGCGTTTGGAATTCGAATCTATCACCTTCCGTGACATCCAAGTTCTTTTGGATTCAGGCGTGGTGAAAGCGGGTGACACCATCACCACCGAACTTCTCAAAAAGAACAAGGTTGTTGCTAAAACGGCTGAGGGCGTGAAGCTCTTGCTCAAAGGCGAACTCAAGACTAAGCTGAACTTTGACATTGAGCGCGCTTCGAAATCTGCTGTTGAAGCGGTTGAGAAAGCCGGCGGTAAAGTAACCGTGAAAGTAAAAGCAGTTTACCCAAAAGGTAAGCAAGCTAAGTGGACCAAAAAAGCGTAATTGCTTTTATCCATGACGAAATGAAAAGGGCGCCAATTTGGCGCCCTTTTTTAATTTTTAAGCAGGTGATTTCTGAAGGTCAGACTGCAGGTCAAGGTCGTGCCGCTCAGCAAATAATCTGCTGCTAGGTTGGTGCTTGCTCCGGCAGCAGCCGTGGTGCAAGTATTGAAGCCGCCTTGAGCCCGCACAACCAGCTTACCGGTTGCAGGCTTGCCGTCGTCTATCTTGGTGTCGATGTTCCATGCCTCTTCTGGTTTGAAGATAGGCTGGGCTGGGTCAAAGTTGAGTGTTTGCCCACCATATTGGAAGCCATTATCATAACTTCCATCAAACCAAATCGTGCTGCCGCTTAAGTTGCCGAACCAGTTCACATGCCAGAGACTTGTCTTTAGGCGGCCTGAAGGCACGTTTGCGGTGGTTGCACCATTCGCCGTAGTTCCTTGCTGGATGCCGATATACTGTCCCTCAATAAATCCTGCGTTGGCGAGATGTTGCCAGTAGCGGAATCGTTCGTTCGAGCGGACAGCAGTAGTGATTTGTCCGTTCTCGTCACCGTTACAGGTGAGAGGTGTGGTGCTGGCTGTTGTAACGCAGGTCGCATCTGTTGCGTGTGCTGTGCCCCAAGTGGCCTCTGCATTTGCAAAATCGCCTGGCAAAGCGTCATACTTTTGGCGAAATTGGAGAGAGGCGCTTTTATATTTATCAAAATCCGTCATGACCGAGCGCACTTCTGCTGCGCGGATGAGGGATTGCCCTGCCATAATGCCACCTACAATCAGCCCGATAATTACCAAGCCGATGGATAATTCGATAAGTGAGAAGCCTTTGCGCATGAGATACCCCCAAAAGGTTGCATTTACTGATGACAATACTACATCCATCTTCTAAAACGCCAGTCTATTTAATCACCTAGGATTGTGTAAGAATATGGTTTCCTCCGCAGAACGTCTCGCTCAAGGCTTGAATTTTGGCTTACTTTCAAAAGCCACAGAACTTAAACAGCGTATCCTTTTTGTACTAGGGGCGCTGATTGTGTATCGTCTTGGTACCTATATTCCTATTCCAGGTATCGACCCGAACATTCTGGAGCAGATTTTTGCGCAACACCAAGGTGGTGTGTTGGGCGTGTTCAATATGTTCTCGGGCGGCGCGCTATCGCGTATGACCATTTTCGCCTTGGCGGTAATGCCCTACATCTCGGCCTCCATCATCATGCAGTTGATGGGTGTAGCTGTTCCCCAACTCGCGGCTCTTAAAAAAGAGGGTGAGGCGGGTCGTCGTAAAATGAATCAATATACGCGTTATGGCACGGTGCTGCTTGCTGTGATTCAGGGTTACGGTATCGCCGTAGGTCTGGAAGGTATGCAAGTATCGGGCGGTCAATCGGCGGTCATTGATCCAGGCATGTTCTTCCGTTTCACCACGGTGATTACGCTAACGGGCGGTACGATGTTCCTGATGTGGCTCGGTGAGCAAATTACCCAGCGCGGTATCGGGCAGGGCATTTCGCTGATCATTTTCGCGGGTATCATCGCGAACTTGCCAAGCTCGCTTGCTAGCATGTTTGAGCTGGGTCGTAAGGGCGTGCTCTCAACGCCAGTGATTTTAATGATTATTGTGGTGGCACTCGGCTTGATTGCGGCCATCGTATTCATGGAGCGCGCACAGCGCCGTGTGTTGGTGCAATACCCCAAGCGTCAGATTGGCAATAAAATCATGCAAGGCGAGGCAACGCACTTGCCAATGAAGCTGAATGCTGCGGGTGTGATTCCGCCGATTTTCGCATCATCGATTCTCTTGTTCCCACTCACCATTGCCAGCTTCAACGCAGGTGGTCAGTCAGAGATTCTGAGCTTCATCACCAGTCATTTGGCGCATGGTCAGCCAGCGTATATTTTCCTCTATGTGGCGATTATTGTGTTCTTCTGCTTCTTCTATACGGCAGTGGTATTCAACCCAACCGAGACGGCAGATAATTTGAAAAAGAATGGCGGCTTTATTGCAGGCATTCGCCCAGGTAAAAATACGGCTGATTATCTCGACTATGTGATGACGCGTCTCACCGTAGTGGGTGCAATTTACATTGCGATTGTGTGTGTCATTCCAGAAATCATGATTGCTGAGTATGCAGTGCCATTCTATCTCGGCGGCACGTCGCTCCTCATCGTGGTGAACGTGATCATTGATTTTGTTGGTCAGGTTCAATCGCATCTGTTCGCACATCAATATGAAGGGCTGATTAAGAAAGCCCGCTTAGGTAAGAGGTAAGCCATGAACATTATTCTTCTTGGGCCTCCGGGCGCTGGCAAAGGTACGCAGTCGGACTTTCTGCGTGATAGCTATGGGCTGAGTAAACTTGCTACGGGCGACATGTTGCGTGCGGCCGTTGCTGCAGGCACCGAAATGGGCAAGAAAGCCAAAGCGGTGATGGATTCTGGTGCGCTTGTGTCAGACGATATAGTGATCGGCATTATTCGTGATGCGATCAAGCAATGCCCGAAAGGTTTCATTCTCGATGGATTCCCGCGCACCGTTGCACAAGCCGAAGCGCTGGATGTGATGTTGGCTGAGATCGGCAAAAAACTCGACCACGTCATTGAGCTTAAGGTGAATGATGTAGAAATGGTGGCGCGTATTTCGGGTCGCTATAGCTGCGGTAAATGTGGCGCTGGCTACCATGATGATTTCAAAAAGCCTGTCAAAGAAGGCGTATGCGATAGCTGTGGCAGCAGCGAGTTCAAGCGCCGTGATGATGACCGCGCTGAAACGGTTGCGAAGCGTCTGGAAGCGTACCATGCGCAAACAGCGCCATTGCTTCCGTATTATGAAAAGCGTGGTGCATTGAAATCAGTGGATGGTATGGCCGCGATTGAAGATGTAACAGAGGCGCTGCGTACGTTGCTACGTTAGCGTGTGTGTCGCTGCGGGATGCTGAGGTTCTTCTTGTGCGCGCTCTTGCCAATTGCGTTTTTCTGCTTTGAGCTGCTCAACTTCATTTGAAAGTTTTGTAACTTCACCTGCTACTTTTAGGCGATAGTTTTCTAGTCGCGTGGCTTCCTTTTCACCATAGACTAATCCCATGACGCCACCAACGACTGCAGCAGCAATCGTTGCCAGATGGACTTTTGGCGGAGCTTTGTGGGTAGGGCGCAGTGCATTGTATCCTTCAATTGCTAAAAGCGGAATGCCACCCAGCATCATGCCATTACCGATGCTGTTTAGAACGATACTATTGCGCGATTCCTTGGGTGGTTCCAAATCAGGGCGCACGGCGGATGTGTTAGACTCTGTCATACTCACATCCTAACAGTGCATTGTTACAGCTTGATGACATTCGCCACATAAAATGATAATGGATAATCCATTGATTTTTATGGGCAAATTATGTCCAAACAAAGCCATTGACTCCCCACATTCCTTCTGTATATTCCGCCCTCCCTCGGAAACAGCCGTTTTCAGGGAGTTTTGTAACGTAAAAGGAGTGTAGCATGGCTCGTATTGCCGGCGTAAATATTCCTTCTGCAAAGCGCGTTGAAATCGCCCTTACCTATATTCATGGTATCGGTCGCGCTAAGTCGAAGGAAATTTTAGCAAAAACAGAAATCGACCCGAATCGTCGCGTGAACACGCTGACGGAGCAGGAAGTCATCAAATTGCGCGAAACGATTGACGCGGATTACTCGGTAGAGGGTGATCTTCGCCGCGAAGTTTCGATGAACATTAAACGTCTCATGGACCTTGGTTGCTATCGCGGTCTGCGTCACCGTAAGAAATTACCGGTGCGTGGTCAGCGTACGCATACGAACGCTCGTACCCGTAAGGGTAAGGCGATCGCTATTGCCGGCAAAAAGATGGTCACGAAGTAAGGCATAGGTAATCACAATGGCAAAAGACGATAAAGCCTCAGCTCCCAAAAAGAAGGACCGTAAGAACGTTCCTGTGGGCGTGGCACATGTGAACGCAACGTTCAACAACACCATCATCACCATCACCGATCCGTTCGGCAACGCAATTGCGTGGTCATCTTCGGGCGCGAATGGTTTCAAAGGCTCGCGTAAGTCGACGCCGTATGCTGCACAAGTTGCTGCCGAAGTGGCAGGCCGCAAGGCACTTGAGCATGGTATGCGCACCGTCGAAGTTCGCGTGAAAGGCCCAGGCGCTGGTCGCGAATCAGCTCTGCGTGCGCTTTCAGCCGTTGGCTTCAACATCACGTCGATCAAAGACATCACGCCGGTGCCACACAATGGCTGCCGTCCGCCGAAGCGTCGTCGCGTGTAATCGAATTATTGGAAGGGAACTACCATGAGTGCATTGTTGAATAAAAACTGGAAAGACCTGATTAAGCCTTCAAAGATCGATATCAAGCCTGTTGCTGGTGATGCAAAGAAAGCAACGGTCGTTGCTGAGCCTCTCGAGCGCGGTTTTGGTATGACCTTGGGTGTGGCGCTGCGCCGCATTCTGCTCAGCTCATTGCAAGGTGCTGCAGTAACAGCGATTAAAATCGAAGGTGTATTGCATGAGTTCAGCTCGATCCCAGGCGTACGTGAAGATGTGGTGAACATCGTTCTCAACGTGAAAGATTTGAAACTGAAGGCGCACAGCCCAGACCGTAAGCGTATGGTGCTCAAAGCCAATGAAGCAGGTGAAGTGACTGCTGGCATGATTCAGACGGATTCGGATGTTGAGATCTTGAACAAAGACCTCGTGATCTGCACGCTGGATAAAGGTGCGTCGATTCACATGGAGATGACGGTTGAAGTGGGTAAAGGTTACGTGCCTGCATCGCAAAACCGCCCTTCGGATGCTCCGATTGGTTTGATCCCAGTAGACGCACTCTTCTCACCTGTTGAGAAAGTGTCCTACCGTATTGAGAACGCACGTGTTGGTAACCGTACCGACTACGACAAGCTGACGCTCGATATCGAAACCGATGGTTCGATCAGCCCTGATGATGCAGTGGCACTGTCTGCACGTATTCTGCAAGACCAGTTGCAACTCTTCATCAACTTCGAAGACCTGCCAGAAGTAAAAGAGAAGAGCGCGGAAGAAGAACTGAAGTTCTCACCGTACCTCCTCAAGAAAGTGGACGAGTTGGAGTTGTCAGTACGTTCGGCGAACTGCCTGAAGAACGACAATATCGTCTATATCGGTGACTTGGTGCAGAAGTCGGAGAGCGAAATGCTCAAGACCCCGAACTTCGGCCGCAAGTCGCTTAACGAAATCAAAGAAGTTCTCGGCAATATGGGCCTGCGCTTCGGTATGGAAATTACCGGTTGGCCACCTGAGAACATCGAAGATCTCGCCCGTAAATTCGAAGATCCGTACTAGAGCCGGATTGGAAGGAAATAGGAGTTTATCATGAGACACCAAGTTGGAGGCCGTAAGCTGAATCGCACCGCATCGCACCGTAAGGCGATGTTCGCGAACATGGCGTGCGCGCTCATTAAACACGAGCAGATCTTCACGACCCTGCCGAAGGCAAAAGACCTTCGTCCGATCGTTGAGAAGCTCATCACCGCTGGCAAAAAGGGTGACCTTGCTGCCCGTCGTTTGCTCATCGCGCGTCTGCGTGACGAGAAAATGGCTGACAAGGTGATCAAGACACTTTCGGCTCGCTACAAAGACCGTAAGGGTGGTTACACCCGCGTTCTGAAAGCGGGTTTCCGTTATGGTGATTCTGCACCAATGGCGATCATCGAGTTCGTTGACCGCGATGAGTCAGCACGTGGCCAAGATTCAGGCCCAATCGCTGAGACGACTGGCGAAGAAGCTGCCGCGTAAGGCATTTTGAGTGCGAGGGAACTCTTTGTTCCCTCGTAACTCTCTCCGTCGCAACAGATCGCTCGGCTGCGGCGTTACAAATAAAAGCGAAGTTAACAACACCATATATGAAAGGCCATCCGAAAGGGTGGCCTTTTCTTTATTTTGGATTACATTCATTGCATGGTCGCGAAGAAACAACCCCAAGACTCGTTATTTGCTGCAGCGGTGCCGTTGCCGCCGCTGCCCGAACAGTTACGCCCCCAGTCGCTTGCCGAGGTCATCGGCCAAGAGCATTTGACTGGTGCTGATGGCACCATCACCCGCATGGTCAAGGCGGCGCATCTCCAGTCCATCATCCTCTGGGGTCCACCAGGTTGCGGTAAAACGACGATTGCCCGACTCATCGCTGATGCGGCGGGTTATGACATTGAGCAGGTGTCGGCGGTAGCATCTGGCGTTGCAGATTTGAAAAAGCACTTCGACGAAGCGCGCAATAAAAAACAAATGGGTAAGCGCCCCGCCTTGTTCATTGACGAGGTGCATCGCTTCAACCGTGCCCAGCAGGATGTGCTATTGCCTGTGCTCGAAGATGGCACGATTACGCTCATTGGTGCGACGACGGAGAATCCGTCGTTCGAGTTGAATTCGGCGCTACTCTCGCGTTGTCGGGTTCTGGTGCTCAACAGGCTCGCGCCAGCAGCGCTGGATGCGTTACTCGTTCGTGCAGAGGAAAAGACGAGCAAGAAGTTGCCGCTTGAGCCAGAAGCACGCGAAGCACTTGTCGCGATGGCCGATGGTGATGGTCGTTACTTGCTGACCATGGTGGAAACGATTCTGGATACGGCACCAAACGATGTATTCAATATCGCTGGGCTCGCAGCCCTGTTGCAAAAGCGCCCACCTGTTTACGACAAGGCGCAGGAGTCGCATTATAATCTGATTTCGGCGCTGCATAAATCGCTGCGCGGGTCGGATGTGAATGCTGGGCTTTATTGGTTCGCCCGCATGTTGGCAGGGGGCGAAGACCCGCTTTATATTGCGCGCCGACTGATTCGCTTCGCGGTGGAAGATATTGGCATGGCCGACCCACAAGCATTGACGCAGGCCATGGATGCAACGGCTGCTTATGAACGCTTAGGTTCACCCGAAGGTGAGCTGGCGATTGCGCAAGCGGTGATTTATTTGGCGACTGCGCCTAAGTCGAATGCGCAATATGTTGCATTCAAAGCGGCACAAAAATCTGCGGGCGAGCATGGCTCGCTCACGCCGCCTGCGCATATATTGAATGCGCCAACGAAGCTGATGAAGGAATTAGGCTACGGCAAGAATTATGATTACGACCATAATGCCGAAGATGGTTTTTCTGGTCAGAATTATTTCCCTGATGGTATGGCGCGCGAAGAATATTATGCGCCTGTTGAGCGCGGTTTCGAGCGCGAGATACAAAAGCGCTTAGAGTATTGGGCAAAGCTGCGGGAGAAGCGCAATGCTTAATGTATTATTAGTTGCGGCAGGTGGTGCAATAGGTGCGGTAGCGCGTTACGGCACGGCGCATGTTGCCAAACAATTCTTTGCATTTCCTGTTGGCACGATGGTGGTGAATATTCTTGGCTCGTTGTTGATTGGCATGCTCATGGCCAAGTTGCAAAGCGAGCCTGCGAAGCTTTTGCTGGTGACGGGTGTATTGGGTGGGTTCACCACCTTCTCGGCATTCTCGTGGGATATATTGCAGTTATTACAGAAGCAGCAATTTGCTGCAGCGGTGATTTATGTTCTGGGGAGTGTTTTGCTCTCGCTTGTTGCGGTGTATCTGGGTTATAGCATTATCAAATGAGCAAAACCTATACAGTGACGGACGAAGATGATGGCGCGAGGCTTGACCGTGTGATTGCGCGTCGCGTGCAGGAGATTCCGCACGGCGTGTTGCAGAAAATGCTGCGCAAAAAAGATATCCGCCTTGATGGCAAGAAAGCCGAAGCCGCAACGCGTGTGGCGATAGGGCAGGTGATTGAGTTGCGCATTGACTATAAGCCGCCCGAGAAAGCGCCGCGTGAGCGTGCGAAGAAAGAGCGGGTGGAGCTTAAGCACTTCCAGATTGCCGAGGCGCAGTCATGGGTGATTCATAAGGACAAAGAAATTATCGTCATCAACAAGCCGCCGGGGATTGCGACGCAGGGCGGCACGGGTATTACCAAGCATGTTGATATGATGTTGCCTGCGCTGCAATTTGATGCAGATGCACCACCGAAGCTGGTTCACCGTATCGACAAAGACACGAGCGGTATTTTGATTCTGGCGCGTAGCGGTAAGGTGGCGACGGAACTGCAAAAGCTCTTCGCATTTAAAGATCTGCAAAAAACCTACCTCGCGCTGACGGTAGGTGTGCCGCAGCCTTATGAAGGCGAGATTGAATCGAAAATTGAAAAAGCCAGCAGCACAGATTACGAAAAAATGCGTAGCGGCGATGAGGGCAAAAAAGCCGTGACGGTGTATAAGGTGCGCGAGGCGCTGGCGGGTAAATTCGCGCTGGTCGAGCTGATGCCGATTACGGGGCGCACGCACCAATTGCGCGTGCATATGGCAGAGATGAATTGCCCCATCATGGGTGATGGGAAATATGGTGGCGAGAAAGCCCATGTGGGCGGCAGCGCTGGCATTAGCGGCAAGATGCACCTTCATGCGTGGAAGGTGGAGCTGCCCGCATTCATGGGGCGCAAACCCATGACGCTGGAGGCAGAATTGCCTGACCATTTCAAACGTTCACTTGATGTGTTTGAGTTATCTCTCGATGAATAAAAAGCGTTTCTATACGACGGTGGCCGTCGAGCCATTTGAATCTGAATATGCGGTATTGCTTGATGGCAAACCCATCAAGACACCTGTTGGCACGGTGCTGCGTGGCAGCGAGGCATTGGCAAAAGCAATGGCCGCGGAGTGGGAATCACAAACCGAGACCATCAACCCCGATAAAATGCCCATTACCCGTATCGTGAGCATTGCGCGTGACCGCGTGCCGCAAGACCGCGCGTTGTTGATTGATGATATTGTGAATTATGCAGGCAGTGATTTGCTCTGCTATCGCGCAGAAGGTGAAGTGGGTGTGCTACAGGCCAAACATCACCAGCCTGTGCTCGACTGGGCGGCGGGGCGGGGCATAGTGCTTCATGCCACCGAAAGCGTGATGCCAATTGCGCAGCCCGAAGCATCCCTCGCCAAGGTGCGCGAGTTATTAAGTAGCGCAAGTGATTTAGAACTAGCCGCGCTGGCAATGGCGACACCGCTACTGGGTTCGGCGGTACTGGCCTTAGCTATCTGGAGAGGCGCTATCAGCGTTGAGGGTGCGGTCACCTGCGCACGGGTGGATGAAGACTTCCAAGCCATCAAATGGGGGCAAGACCCCGAGGCCAAAGCGCAATGGCTGAAGCGTGAGGTGGATATACGCGGTGCGGCGGCAGTTTTAGCCTTTTTTCTTGACAGTTAAGTTGTTGAATTAACTTATTAAAAATCTTTCTCCACACCCCCCAAAAATGATGCTTTGCTGGGCCTTTATGTCGTGCTAAACGGGCGGCTTGCGTAGCTTTTGCTGCGCTGCGAGATATAAGCAACCAGAGCCCCAGAGGGTCAATGAACGCCGTTTCGATTGTGAAGGAACTGGAACTTAAACGCGAGGCCGCCCGCCATGGTGGTGGCGCTAGCCGTATCGATACTCAGCACGACAAAGGGAAGCTCACGGCGCGTGAGCGTCTTGAGGTATTGCTCGATCCCGATTCGTTCGAGGAGTACGACATGTTTGTGGAGCATCGCTGCACAAACTTCGGCATGGAAAAAACTAAAGTCCCCGGCGACGGGGTGGTGACGGGTCACGGCACCATCAATGGCCGTTTGGTGTTCGTCTATTCGCAGGACTTCACCGTATTGGGTGGTTCGCTTTCCGAGAATAACGCCAAAAAAATCTGCAAAGTGCAGGATATGGCGATGAAAATGGGTGCGCCGATCATTGGTCTCAATGACTCGGGCGGGGCGCGTATTCAAGAGGGCGTGGATTCGCTTTCGGGCTTTGCCGAAATTTTCCAACGCAACGTGTTGGCTTCGGGTGTGATTCCGCAAATCTCAGTCATCATGGGGCCATGCGCAGGTGGTGCGGTCTATTCACCCGCGCTGACCGACTTTACCATCATGGTGCGTGGTTCGAGCTACATGTTCGTAACGGGCCCTGAAGTTGTGAAGACCGTAACCCACGAAGAAGTGACGCAGGAAGAGCTTGGCGGTGCAGATGTGCACGGCAAGCATACTGGCGTTGCCGATATGGTCTATGACAATGATATTGAAGCGTTGATGCAAGTGCGACGCTTGGTGAACTTCTTGCCGCTTTCGAACCGTGAAAAGCCGCCAGTGCGGCCGACGGAAGATCCCGCCGATCGCGTTGAGATGGCGCTGAACACCGTAGTGCCTGATAACGCGAACAAGCCTTATGACATGTTCGACGTAGTAAAGCGCGTGGTGGATGAGGGTGAGTTGTTTGAGATCCAACCTGACTTCGCAAAAAATATCATCGTCGGTTTTGGTCGTATGGAAGGCCATACGGTGGGCTTCGTTGCCAACCAGCCGATGGAAATGGCGGGCTGTCTGGATATCGATGCGTCGCGTAAAGCAGCGCGTTTCGTGCGCTTCTGTGATGCGTTCAATATTCCGCTTGTTACCTTTGTCGATGTTCCGGGCTTCTTGCCAGGCACGTCGCAGGAACATAACGCGATTATTCGTCATGGTGCGAAATTGCTTTATGCTTTTGCTGAGGCAACCGTGCCGAAGATTACGGTCATCACCCGCAAATCCTATGGTGGTGCATACATCGTGATGGGTTCGAAGCATTTGCGTAACGACATTAACTACGCGTGGCCTTCGGCTGAGATTGCAGTGATGGGACCAGAAGGTGCCGTTGAAATTATTTTCAAAGGTAAACTCAAAGACAAAGTTGAAATTGATGCGGCGGTGGAAAGCTACCGCGACAATTTCGCGTCGCCCTTTGCGGCTGCCGCGCGTGGCTACTTGGATGATGTGGTTCGCCCGCAGAATACACGTTGGCGTATTTGTCGCGCACTCGCCATGCTCCGCGAGAAGAAGCTCGAAAATCCGTGGAAGAAACACGACAACCTACCGCTCTAAGGAGACTGCTAATGGTTTGGCTTGACGCAAAAGGTTTGGAAAAAGACTGGAAAGAAAACCCGCGCTGGAAAGGCGTGACGCGACCCTATTCAGGTCAGGATGTGGTGAAGCTGCGCGGCAGCTTGCCGATTGAATATTCGATTGCTTCGCACACTTCGAAAAAGCTATGGGACGCAATGGGCAAGGAGCCGTATGTGAACGCGTTGGGCGCGCTTACGGGCAACCAAGCCATGCAGCAAGTGAAGGCTGGGCTGAAGGCGATTTACCTCTCTGGCTGGCAAGTTGCGGCGGATGCGAATTTGGCGGGCGAAATGTACCCTGACCAATCGCTTTACCCTGCAGACTCTGTTCCTTCTGTCGTGCGCCGCATCAACAACACGCTGCGCCGTGCGGATCAGATTGATTCGAGCGAAGGCAATATCGGCAAGACCGACTGGTTCCAACCGATTGTTGCAGACGCGGAAGCAGGCTTTGGCGGCAACCTCAACGCCTTCGAGTTGATGAAGCAGATGATTGATGCAGGCGCCGCAGGTGTGCATTGGGAAGACCAGCTTTCGAGCGCGAAAAAATGCGGCCATATGGGCGGCAAAGTATTGGTGCCGATTCGTGAGCATATCGAGAAGTTGATTGCAGCGCGTTTGGCTGCCGACGTATGTGGCGTGCCTGCGATTATTGTGGCGCGTACGGACGCGAATGGTTCCTATCTCGTGACCTCAGACGTTGATCCGCGTGATGCGAAGTTCATTAAAGAAGGCCGCACGGTAGAGGGTTTCTTTAATTATGATGGCGGTATCGATGCAGCGATTAATCGCGGTATCGAGTTTGCGCCTTATGCCGATTTAGTGTGGTGTGAAACCTCGACACCCGATTTGGCAGAAGCGAAAAAATTTGCTGAGGCAATGCATGCAAAATACCCAGGCAAATATCTCGCTTATAACTGCTCACCTTCCTTCAACTGGAAAAAGCATCTTGATGACGCGACCATTGCCAAATTCCAAAAAGAACTCGGTGCGATGGGCTATAAATTCCAGTTCATTACGCTGGCAGGCTTCCATGCATTGAACCACGGCATGTTTGACTTGGCGTGCGCTTATAAAGAAGCGGGCATGGCGGGTTACGTGAAGTTGCAGGAAAAAGAATTTGCTGATGCTGCGCGCGGCTTCACCGCCGTGAAGCACCAGCGCGAAGTGGGTGTGGGGTATTTCGATGCGGTGGCTACCGTCGTATCGCAAGGTAATGCCTCGACGACCGCATTCAAAGGATCAACCGAAGAAGAACAATTCCACTAGGAACAACCCATGTTTAACTCGATTCTGATTGCCAATCGCGGCGAGATTGCTTGTCGCATTATGCACACCGCCAAGAAGCTGGGCATGCGTACCATCGCTGTCTATTCAGAGGCGGACACCAACGCGCTGCACGTGAAAACAGCAGACGATGCGGTCTATATCGGACCATCACCTTCGGTGCGTTCGTATTTGAACGTTGATAATCTGATTTCAGCGATTGACCAGTCGGGTGCAGAAGCGGTGCATCCTGGTTACGGATTCTTGTCAGAGAAAGAGCATTTCGCGCGCGCCGTGATTGAGCGGACGAGCGCAACATGGGTTGGACCAAGCCCGCAGGCGATTCATTCGATGGGCGATAAAATCGAATCGAAAAAGATTGCACGTGCGGCAGGTGTGAACGGCGTTCCGGGTGTGCTTGAAGCGATTTCTGACGTCAAAGAAGCGAAGAAAATCGCCAATGAAATTGGCTACCCTGTGATTATTAAAGCGGCAGCTGGCGGTGGCGGTAAGGGCATGCGCGTGGTGCGCTCCGATAGCGAGCTTGAAGATGGGATGAAAATGGCATCGTCGGAAGCGCGTTCAAGCTTCAATGATGCACGTGTATTCATCGAGAAATATTTTGATTCACCGCGCCACATCGAGATCCAAGTGCTTGCTGACAAGTATGGCAACGTGGTGTCGCTTGGCGAGCGCGAGTGCTCGATTCAGCGTCGTCACCAGAAGGTGATTGAAGAAGCGCCTAGCTCATTTTTAACGCCCGATATTCGTGCGCAAATGTCGGCACAGTCTATCGCGTTGGCGAAGCAGGTGGGTTATGTTTCAGCAGGTACGGTGGAGTTCATCGTTGACCAAGCGGGCAACTTCTATTTCCTTGAAATGAATACCCGCTTGCAGGTGGAGCACCGCGTGACCGAGCTAGTCACAGGTATTGACCTTGTGGAGCAGATGATTCGTATCGCGGCGGGTGAGAAATTGCCCTTCACGCAAGACGATATCAAAACGAACGGTTGGGCGTTCGAGAGCCGTATTTACGCGGAAGATCCCGCGCGTGGGTTCTTGCCGTCGACGGGTCGCATCACCAAATACGAAGAGCCAGAAGCGAAAAGCGGCACGGTCATCGACACCTCGATTTACGAAGGTGGCGAGGTCAGCATGTTCTATGACCCGATGATTGCGAAGCTTTCCATTCATGGCGCAACACGCGAGGCGGCGATTGATGCAATGGTTGAATCGCTTGGTGATTTCACCATTCAAGGCATCGCGCACAATACCAGCTTCTTGCAAGCAGTCTTGTCGCATGAACGTTTCCGCAAAGGCGATATCTCGACCAACTTCATCGAACAAGAATGGCCTGCAGGTTTCACGGGTGCTGAGCTTTCGACAGAAGCGCAAAAAGTATGTATGGCGGTGTCGGTATTCTGCTCGCTAAGGGACATTGAGCGTAACGCACAAATTTCTGGCCAATTGCCTGGCCGTGCACCCGCAATCGGTGCGCGTTGGGTTGTCACGATTGGTGGCAACTCGGTTTCGATTTACGCGCGCAAAAAAGATTACGGCTATGACATTTCCTATGATGAGGGGATGCTGGTCATTCGCTCGAGCTGGAAGCTTGGACGTAAGCTGTTCCAAGGCACGGTGAATGGGCGCCCTGTCAGCGTGCGTGTTGCGCCATTGGCGGACGGTTACCAACTGAGCTACGCAGGTTCGGAAGTGAAGGCCTATGTTCGTACGCTGCGTGTCGCGGAATTGGCTCAGTACATGCCTGTGCGCGAAGTCGTGGTGTCACAATACGAAGTGACAGCGCCGATTGCAGGTCTGATTTCGGCTATCCATGTGCAGGCGGGCGATGTGATTCGCGCTGGCCAGCAACTCTTCGTGATTGAAGCGATGAAGATGGAGAACATTATCTACGCCGATGCGGATGCGAAGGTAAAGGCCGTGCATGTTTCGGCACCTTCAAGTGTTACCGCAGGTCAGCTTGTTATTGAGTTTGAGTCGGGCGAAGACGAAGCGTAAAAAGCGGCTTAACCCGCTTTTGCTTTGCGCATGACCATTGGTTCTGGCTGAATCGCGAGGATGGCTTCCTCATCCACTTCGTCGATTTGTTCTTGGTTCAAGAACATCTCGGCAAATTTACGATACACTTTAGATTGTACAAAAAAGTCTACCAGCTCGGGGTCGAGATGGTTGGTTTTCTTGAACATGCCGATGATTTTCATCGACTCGCTTAAGGTCTTTGGTTTTTTGTATGGGCGGTCGGAGGCGGTTAATGCCTCGAACACGTCGGCGATGGCCATCATACGTGCGGGTAGGGACATGGTGCCTGCAAGCAAACCTTTTGGGTAGCCAGTACCATCCATCTTCTCGTGGTGTCCGCATGCGTATTCAGGCACGCGCTTGAGGTGTTTAGGCCATGGCATGCTTTCGAGCATGTTCACGGTGTGAACCATGTGGTCATTCATGATTTGGCGTTCTTCGGCCGTAATGGTGCCGCGACGAATGGAGAGGTTATACAATTCATTCTCGGTGAGTAGCGGGTGTTCTTGTCCGCCAATATTGACGATGCGTTCACCGATTTTCTTTTGGCGTTCGATTTTCTCGTCCTCTAAGAATTCGCCGCCGATATTGGATGTTTCAATGAAGTTCAATTCGTCTTCAAGCAAACGCATCTCGTCGTCGTACTGAGGTTTGGTGATGGTGCCTTCAAGCAGCTTGATTTTCGCATCGCGTTTCAAGACCTCGAAGCGTGCGCGCACAATATGGATACGGTCGAATATCGTCTCCAGTTTGGTGGCTTTGTCCATGATGTGGACGGGCGTCACCATCTTGCCCGCATCGTGCAACCAACCCGCAATGTGCAGTTCGTATTTTTCTTCGTCTGACATTTTGAAGTCAGCGAACTTACCTTCACTTGTGTTACATGCGGCCTCGGCAATCATTTCTGTCAGCACGGGAACGCGCACGCAATGCGAACCCGTATAGGGCGATTTGGCGTCGATCGCCGATGCCATCATTTTGATGAAGCTTTCCAGAAGCGTTTTCTGGTCCTGAATCAGTGTCTCTTTGTCGATAATAACGGCTGCTTGCGAGGCGAGTGCATCCACCAGTTCGCAGACCTCATCGCTGAAGATGACGGTAGCGCCAGTGTCGGGGTCTTTGGCGTTGATGAGCTGTAAGCAGCCAATGGCCTCGTTGCGGTGGTTAATCATCGGAATGGTTAGTACCGACTTGGTACGGAAACCATATTTCGTGTCGAACTGTTTGGTGCCCGCGAAGTCGAAGTCTTTCGACGCATACACGTCGTGCACGTTGAGGGATTCTTTCGTGACAACGGCTTTGACCACTTGCGTGCGCATGTGCGGCTCGCCCGTCACGGGGTCATATAGGCGGATGACATGGAATGGTGGCTTCTTGCCCGTGGTACCACCGAAACTGATGCCCAGCGAATCCGTGCGCACAATAACATATTCGAGCACGTCCTGTTCAGGGGAGAGGATGTAGAGGGTTCCACCGTCCGAATTGGTGATTTCTTTGGCGGCTAATAGGATGTGTTCAAGCAGAGTGTCGCGATCGCGCTCGCTGGATAGGGCCGCGCCGATTCGCGTCAGGCGTTGGACGAGTTCCACCGCATTTGCTTCGATATGCCTACGATTCATGGGGCGACCCTAGCATGCGAATGGTCAATGGTGAATAGTGAATTATGTAAATCGTGGCCCCTAGCCGACGATTCGCGCCATACTGTTACGCTTGAGCAATGGCACCCTTTTGTACGCCTTCATAGGCGCGCACCGTAAAGCGTGCGGATGGGTCTTGTTTTTTAAGGGTTTGCGCAATGTAGCTGGCGATACATTCAACAGTGGAATCACTATCAATGATACGGCAGCGCGCAGTAGGGTAGGCAAGTGTGAAGCTGCCCTGCTGGGCGCGATAGGCAAACTCGGTCATGCCGTTTTCAGTCTGCGCAATGTCGTCTTGTGTGCCGATATAGGCGCAGAACCAATCCTTCGCCCAAGCTTTCTCAAGATCGTGCGCACGCACATCGTTGCGCAGTATCTGGATGCGTGAGCGGTGCCCATGGGCAATGCGCTGGCAATTACCGCCGTGTTTTTTGAGGCCGTGCACATAGTGATAGGTTGGGTCCTGAGTGGTTTCGTGACGCAGGGTGATTTCAATTCCCTCCACCCCTTTAGGGACAAGCGGTGCAAGCGTGTCTTTGAGGAAGCTAATCATCGCTTCATGGGTGACTGCTTCGCTTTTCAGCAGCGTGACTGCCTCGTGGGGTGAGCGATGTTCAAGCCATTCGCTTTGACCAAAATTCCAACGCAGCGCGAGGTGATCCTTGTGATTATCCAGAACGAGTTGGTGCGAATATTGTGGTACGATCAGCGTGTGATCAATCGAATCATCAATCGCATTCTTGAGTGCTTTTTTGACGTCAGAAAAATCCATCACCATGGACTGGTCATCCAGCAGGCCATCGAGGATTACATCCACCATCCAGCTTTCGCCGAGCATGCCATGCTCAGGATGCAGATAGGCGGAGTCGATCGTCGTTAAATGCTCAACAAATAATTTCATACGAGGCTTATAGCACCTATACGTTGCAGCTCTGTCAATAATGGAACGAGCGCAAGGCCCTTTACCACATCGTGGTCACCTTCAATGTTGCTGAAAAGATGGCGACCAAGGGATTCGAGTTTATATGCGCCGCAACTGCTTAATGGGGCGTCGGCGGCAATGTAGGCTTTGATTTCAGCAGGGGTAAGTGGGCGTACGGTTAGGGTCGCCTGCGCCGTATGCTCCCAAAGGATTTTGCTGCCCTTGGCGATGATAAGACCGTTTGTCTGGGTGTGGGAGTGGCCCGCCAGTGCGGCAAGCTGTAATTCGGCCTTTTCGTGGCTACCAGGCTTATCGAAGATTGTGCCATTGAGGCTGCAAATCTGGTCGGCGCCAATAGTCAGCGCATCGGGGTTTTTCTCACTCACCCAGAGGGCCTTTGCTTTGGCGAGCTCTATCGCCTTCTGGGCAACGTGCAAGTGGGCGAGGGTAGGTTTTAGGGCTTCCTCATCGACACCCGAAGGCAAGACGCTAAAACGCAAGCCGACCTCTTTCAGCATCTGTTGGCGGATGGCCGAGCCAGAAGCAAGAATAAGAGGCGTATGACAGGTGATGCTCATTAGAATGGTGGTGGCGGTGGTGGCGGTGATTTTTTAAACTCCAGCACCTCCGCCTCCAATAATTGTAGATCAAGTCTTGGGCAGCCTAGTTTGTATAGGTTCTGGAAATTTCGTTCTGGTTCCATTAGCGAGCTTAAGGTCAGCACGGCCATCGTGGGTGATCTATCAACCGTTGGGAAGGGCAGCCGTTGTTCTGCAGGAACCACTTCATTAAATTTCCCAATCCAGTAGCCTAAATCTTCAATTCTTTCGTTAAGCTGTGCAACACGATGCTGATATGCATCCCCTTCATAAATCTTGTGATTAGGTATTGGCAAACTAATGCGTATTTCCCCATCACCTAGCTTGGTGAGATTGGGATTCTCATTTACCAACCCATCGAATTTAGCGGTTAGAATAATACTCAATAGGTCAGCATTCTTAGCATCCTCAGCAACGATTGCACGTGCCTCAGCTTCAAGAGCCAACAACTCCAGATTATTTGCCTCTAATGCTCTATCCATGCCGAACGTCTTGGCATTTACGGGCTGGCTGAAGCTCAGTGTTACTCTGTCGGTGCCATCCACGAGCTCATAACTAAATGCTGGCAAGTGCGTGCTGCTATCGTCGAGTGTCGCGTTATAGCGTGCTATCAAGCCCAAAAGCGCTTCTGCTTCCGATGCAACTAATTGCGTTGGAACCACGGTATTTGGTGCATCGTTAGTATTGGTGAAGGTAGCGCGCGCAATGTAAGATTTAATCTCTCGAAACAGTTTCATTTGCTCAAGATTGACAATCTTATCATTGAGCATGTCAGTTCCCTTGCGCAATCATTGCCATGAGTTCACTGCGGCGGTTCGTATCGGTTTTGAATACGCCAAGCATGGCAGAGGTAACGGTGGTGGTGCCCGCTTTGTGCACGCCGCGCGTAGTCATACATTCGTGCGCAGCATCGATGATGACGGCAACGCCGCGTGGCTTCAGCACGCGCTCAATGGTTTCGGCAATCTGGTTGGTCATGAGTTCTTGCGTTTGTAAACGCTTGGCGAACACATCGAGCAGGCGAGCAATTTTGCTGATGCCCACGACTTTCTTATTCGGGATATAAGCAATATGCGCGACGCCGATAATAGGCACCATGTGGTGTTCGCAATGTGATTCAAACTGCATGTTCTTGAGCAGCACGATTTCTTCGTAGTCCTGCACTTCCTCGAAGGTCTTTGCCAAGACATCTTCAGGGTCTTGATCATAGCCTGCGAAAAATTCACGGTATGCGTCCACCACGCGTTGTGGTGTATCGCGTAGGCCTTCACGCATTGGATCATCGCCCGCCCAACGAATCAGGGTTTTAACGGCTTCTTTTGCCTCGGTCTCGGATGGGCGCGGAAACGGCGCATTCTCATTGGCAGGTTGGCTAGCGTCTGCGGGTAATTTGTTTTTAGGTAATGTCATATATATTCCTTGGGTTTCTGAAGGCTATATACGCGATATGCCATGAAATACAAGGGAAAGGGCATAGGGAAACTATGCGTTTTCACCGTTAGTTTGCTGCGATAATATGCGGTTCAAAGTGGCTATTTGCGAGGCAGCTTCTGCGTTACGAGCGTCCCGCAACTCACGGGCCTCTGCCGTTTCGGGAACATAGTCGCGCTGGATCTGTGTCGCAGTTTGGCTGGTATTGCCATAATTGCCAAAGATGTTGGCTGCGATTTCGAGTACCTCGCGACGCGGGTCGTTGGCAGAAAAATCCTCGCGGCGAGGCATGCGCTGCGTTTCTGCTAAGCGTTGGTAATCCGCAAATGTCTGGCCGTTAATGCTAGGCATGCATTCTGCAGCAACCCCCATATTGGCAAGGTGCACGAATCCTTCGCCGCCACTGATAGCCTGACCATTAATGGTCACCATATTAAATTGTGCGCCCGTGAAATCGACGCCAGCAATGTTAACATTATCAAGCGTTACATTGCGCCAGATAGTGCCTTGAAGCTGGCTGTTGAGGCCAATCGTTGCTTCACTGATACTGCTGTTACTGATAATCGCGCCCGCTTCAGCGCAGAAGGTGATGATGCTGGTCGCAGCGTCTGATTTGAGTTCGTTCAGTTGCGCGCCTGCTTCCATGGTGATGTGCATAGTGGCGCCGCGCACGTTGCATTGCTCGACGATGGCGAATTGCTGTAAGTGCAATGTGCCGCCTTGCGTCTCGGCGAAGCTGATATCGCGGTAGGTGCCGCGTGGTAGCACCAATTCGTCTTCCTGTCCCATGCCTCGGAAAATCACGCCGTTCATGGTGACATTGGCAACTTCTTCGTTGCACAGGCTATTGAAGGTGGTGGCTGGAATGAAGCAAACATCCTGCAAGTGCGCGCCTGATAAATCCAATTCCAGACCGCGCTCCTGAAGGTTCAGGCCAAGCGGGTCGTCGTCACTCGTGAGGTACTCGACGTCTTTCTGACGGAATACAAAGTCCTTGATCGTATGCCCACCTAAGTCACCGAACTGCTGGATGTTGTAAGGTGTTGCGCCTTCAGGAAGTGCGGCATTGGCTTCCTGCATCACAAGGCCTGCGGCACGGTAATAATCTTTGAGGTCAATCGAAGGTGGCTCGCCATCGCGTGCGACGGCGATGCGGCGTGCTTCTGCCAGTGCGGTCTCACGTAAAGAAAATAGGGTGCTGCGCGCGCTTTCCAACTGCACTGTTTCGCGGTCGTCGCCATGCAGCGAGAGAGAATCGCGTAATTTACTAAGTGTTCGAAGCAGTGCCATAGGGTTAGTGTACCTCACATTTGCTTAAAATTTTATTAACATTTGATGAGGCGAAAATATTTATGAGCGGGCTGAACGACTCTTTAGAATTTTCTTATAATCCTCAAGTTGAGAGCCAGCGCTGCGCCCTGTGGATAAGCTGATAATCCCCTAAAATTTTAACTAATTATGGAGGGGTTTTAGGTCTAAAAAAACCTGTTTTACGTTAACCATTCATTAAGCCTATGTGGGTAAGTTGGGCAGACAAAAACGTCTTAGGGCAACGACCTTAAGAGCATAACAGGGAATAAAAGACTTGGTAAGCATTAGCACAGGAGAACGCGGCCTAGCCGCGCGCGCCGATTTAGATCGGTTCATATCTGCCGAAGAGATCGCTGATCTTCGCAAGGTATTGGGCTTGGATCAATCTGCGCCCGCCTCTTCTTTCGATGCGACCAACGCTACAGCACTTGCCGATTATGCTGACGCGCTTTCTGGTTTCATAAGAATAGCGGATGATAGGCCAACGGCAGGCGAGTTGCGCTCGGCGCTAGAGGACGTATTCCAGCTTGATGGATTCATTCCAAGTGCTCAGACTGAACTTCAAGATAACATTGAAGCACTGGTGGATGCGGTGACTTCAAAAGAAATTGACGAGGCGATTGATAACCTGCTTGCAGGTCTTGATCTCTCGGATGATGACGCCCGCGCGCAAGCAGATGTAGCAATACGCAGCATTCGTAATGCGACTACGCGTGGCGATTTGGCAAGTGCTGTAAGCCAAGCATCAACTCTGTTAACTTCGGCAGTGGGCGCTGCCCAAGCGCGTGAGGTTTTAGAGCGTCAGCAACGTATTGAGCAGGCGCGCCAAGAGCTTAACAGGATGTATGATGACTTGTTCGGTAAAGATACCGCAGAGCGTAGGGTAGTAGCTGATATTCAAAGTCGTATTGATAATGGCACAGCAACTGACGAGGATCGTGATACTTTGGATCAAATGATCGCTGATGCACGTCGAAGTCAAAGCCTCCTCAGGCAAGGCGTGGTAGGTACGCCAACGCCTCAACAATCTGCGATAGCAGATGCTGCAGTTGCCGACACGCTTCGCCGCGTAGATACCCTGAGAGATGAAATAACTGAAACTACAGCGCCTAGCGCACCTAGTGTTACTGCAAATGCAGTCGTAAACGATGAGGCAGCGCTACTGGGATTAGATGAGCCAGTGCAACAGGTTGCGTACTTTAATCCTGATGATAGCAATCAAGCAAATTTACCAAATTCGCTTGATTCTTTAAGAGCCGTTGCCGCTAACCCTAATAGTAATTTATCTTCGGTAATCAGCACTTAATTGCACCTTAACTATTTTTTCACCAAACCGTCATCAAACTGTCATGTTCTAGGTCTAATCCTTGGTTATTCGCTAACCACAGGAGAAGAAGACCATGGTACCCACACTTAATACCGCAGCGCTTGCTGTTGTCGACGCCCTTAAATCTAGCTTGATTGGACAGGGAGCATCATTTGATGCCGCTCCAACGGATGGGTTTACGGCAATACAATACACGCAGCCCAGCCCAACTAGATATCAAGAAAGGCTTGCGGAGTTGAATAGTATTGTCCCACCACGTGGCAATACGGTTGTACATAATGGTCAAAGGGTGTCATCCATCTACACTCAAGCAGAGTTTGACACGATACAGCGTGAAGTGGTTAGCTTAGTTGCGCGCGCTAATGAGAGATATGTTCTGACCCCTGAGCAAGAGGCTGAAATACGTCGTTCAGCAACCAGAACACAGGGGCTCATTGCACTGCGTAATCGGGGTGCGGCTTTGGTCGGTAACCGAGATCGTGGGGTCATCGGATTTATTGATAGCATTCAATTAGACAGCGGTCTTACTTGGGATGAAACTGAAAGGTTTATTAATACCGAGATTCCAGCACGTAATGCCATTCTCAGGGAAGACATTCAAACTCTTGAGAGACAGCCTGGTCTACAGTTGCGACAATCCGACCTTACGCCACGTGCACCAGAAGCATCGTCTGTTGGCGGCACTACTGCTAGTTTAAACCCTAGCTCCTACCAACCACCAGAACCGACTGCTGCGGATTTTTTTGAAATTACAGCAAACATTCCAAAAACCCCGCGCATTATCGAAACTGCTATTGCAGCGTAAGGGTTAACATTACCCACTAACCAAACCCCGCCCACTGATAAGGTTGGCGGGGGTTTTTTATTGGCTAGAGCCGCCCTGCAAGCGGGTGTTGTGAGTTTGCGGGAACTGCTCTATAACCACCTCCCATGAACGACAAGCCGCTACAGTCCAAGCAATATGCTACCGCCTCGCATGCTAATGAACGCGCCAAGCGCGAGAGCAATGTGGGTGAGGTGTATGCCGCGCTTGATTTGGGCACGAATAATTGCCGCCTGCTGGTTGCAAAGCCTTATTTCCAGCAGCATACGCAGCATAAAACCCTCAAGGTGGTGGACAGCTATTCGCGTATCGTGCGCCTCGGTGAAGGGGTGAGTGAATCGGGTATTTTGTCGGAAGAGGCCATGAAGCGTACCATCAAGGCGCTCGCGACCTGTAAAGTGAAGCTACAAAAATACCCTGTCGCCAAGTCACGCTTTGTGGCGACCGAAGCTTGTCGCCGTGCCAAGAACGCTGAAGAGTTTTTGGGCCGTGTCGAGAAAGAGCTTGGCCTGAAGGTCGATATCATCTCGAACGAAGAAGAGGCGCGACTGGCTTTCCTTGGCTGCTCGTCGCTGCTGCATAAAGATACGCGCTATGCGCTGGCCTTTGATATTGGCGGTGGTTCGACCGAGTTCATGTGGGTGAAGATCGACCCTGAACAACCCATGAGCGCCCATAAGCGCCACCTGATTCAAGACTGGCTGAGCCTTCCTTATGGGGTGATGAACATGTCCGAGCAGTTTGGTGGCCCTGCCTATACCGAAATGTATTTCGAAGAAATCGTTGCCAAAATTTCAGAGTTGCTTGTGCCGATTGAGCGCGAAAATCAAATCGCGTCGCGTATGTGGAAAGAGAATGTGCAGATGCTTTCAACCAGTGGAACGGTAACGACGCTCGCTGCTATTCACCTTGATCTGCCGCACTATGACCGCAGCAAAATCGATGGTATTAAATTGTCGGTTTCCGATATTCGCGGGGCGACGCAGAGCCTGATGCGCATGTCGCATGCAGAACGTGCAGCGCACCCATGTATTGGCGCGGCACGTACCGATTTTATTTTAAGTGGCTGTGCGATTTTCGAGGCGATTGCCCGCACGTTCCCTATCGATAAAATCACGATTGCAGATAGAGGTGTGCGCGAGGGCATTATCGTATCGCTTATGCGCGAGACGCATGCATGAGTAGTCTTTTGTTCGCTCAGGCGGCGCTGGGCCTTTCCTCCTCAATGGAGGTCGAGGCGTCGGTTATTATGTAAGGGAATACATGTCGAAGAAAAAATCATCAGGCAGTTCGCGCAATGTGAATCAGCGCGTGAAGACTGCGAAGGGTCGTAAGACGTCTTCAACATTATGGCTGCATCGCCAGCTCAATGACCCCTATGTGCAGCAAGCGAAGCGTGAAGGGTATCGTTCGCGCGCAGCGTATAAACTCATCGAGATGGACGAGAAATTTAAGCTACTCAGTCCAGGCGACAAGGTCGTGGATTTAGGCTGCGCACCAGGTGGCTGGGCGCAAGTGGCTGTCAAAAAAGTCGGCCCAAAAGGTAAAGTAGTGGGTGTTGACCTGCTGGAAGTAGAGCCCGTTGCAGGGGCGGATTTATTCGTGCTCGATTTTTTGCAGGAAGATGCGCCAGATATTATCAAAGAACGCCTGAATGGGCGCGCGCATCTAGTGATGAGCGATATGGCCGCGAACACTACAGGTCATAGCACGACTGACCATATTCGCATCATCAACCTCTGTGAATTGGCGTATCATTTCGCTACCGAGATTTTAGCCCCTGGCGGTGCGTTTGTGTGTAAAGTGCTCAAAGGTGGTGCGGAAGGCGACCTGCTGAAACAAATGAAAAAAGACTTCGCCGTAGTGAAGCACGCCAAGCCTGCTGCATCGCGTAGTGACTCGGCGGAGAGCTACGTAGTTGCAACGGGATTTCGTAAAGCTTAAGCGCGCTCTGCTTTTGCCTTTGCAGTGGCCGTTTGGGCGCGCCGCTCAAGTTCTTTGGCTAACCACTCATCCATAGAAGGGTCACGAAATGGCCCATGTGCTAAGCGGCTCACTTCAGCTAGTGCTGGGTCGTCATTCCAATCATGTTCTCGTCCATATCGAAGCAGTGAAGCAATCTGTAGGGCCACAGAATCGTCTCTCACCTCTACACCCTTTTCGCCCTCTAGGTCTTCGATTTCCTGCCTAATTCTGTCTCTCTCATCGTCCGTCATCGTACTGTCTCTCAAAATGAAGCGCGCAGATTAACCTAGATATGAGAGGCGATGTATGACAATTTCTTGACAATCGCTGCCCGTCATGTGATGAAGCGCTGCAACCCGAACCCATGGAAGTTGTTATGGTTGCCAATGAAACCCCCGCTTTTCCTCTAGCCCTAACCTTTGACGACGTGCTGCTGAAGCCCGCCGCCTCGGAACTATTGCCCCACCAGGCTGATACGCGCACACGCCTCACGCGCGATATTGAGCTTGGCATACCGCTTATGTCCTCAGCGATGGATACGGTAACGGAATCATCCTTGGCGATTGCCATGGCGCAGCATGGTGGCATTGGCTGCATTCATAAAAATATGACTATCGAGGAACAGGCCAATCAAGTCCGTACGGTGAAGAAATTCGAATCAGGCATGGTGATTAACCCTGTCACCATCGGGCCTGAAGCCACACTGGCAGCCGCATATCAATTGATGGATGCGCATCGTATTTCTGGTATTCCGGTTACGAAATCGGATGGAACGTTGGTGGGTATTCTCACGAACCGTGATGTGCGTTTTGCCTCTGACCCGTCCCAAAAAGTCGCAGAGTTGATGACGGAAAAACTCATCACCGTGAAAGAGGGAATCTCGCGCGAGGATGCGAAGAAGCTATTGCACCAGCACCGCATTGAAAAGCTGTTGGTCGTTGACGATAAGCATCGCTGCATCGGCCTTATTACGGTGAAGGATATTGAAAAAGCGCAAAGCCACCCGCTTGCTGCCAAAGATGGACGCGGTCGTTTGCGCGTAGCGGCAGCCGTTGGTACTGGCGTAGACGGATTGGCGCGGGCGCGTGCGCTGGTCGATGCGGAAGTGGACGTGGTGGTGGTAGACACAGCACATGGTCATTCCAAAGGCGTGATTGATGCGGTGAGGGAAATTAGCGGCTGGGGCGTTGCAGTAATTGCAGGCAATATCGCAACAGGCGAGGCAGCAGAAGCGCTCATTAAAGCGGGTGCACATGCAGTGAAAGTGGGCATTGGGCCTGGCTCTATCTGCACGACGCGTATTGTTGCAGGTGTTGGTGTTCCCCAACTCAGCGCGATTTTAGATGTGGTGAAAGTCACGCGTAAAAAAGATATTCCGCTCATTGCTGACGGAGGTATCAAATTCTCGGGCGATTTGGCGAAAGCCATTGCCGCGGGTGCATCCTGCGCTATGATTGGTTCGCTCTTTGCTGGCACGGAAGAAAGTCCCGGTGAAGTGGTACTATTCCAAGGCCGTTCTTATAAAACCTATCGCGGTATGGGTAGTGTTGGCGCCATGGCGCGCGGCTCGGCGGATCGTTATTTCCAGCAGGAAGTGGCAGACCAACTCAAGCTGGTGCCAGAGGGTGTCGAAGGCCGTGTGCCGTTTAAGGGTGCTGTGTCAGGCGTGATTCACCAGCTCGTTGGTGGCCTCAAGGCGGCTATGGGTTATACTGGTAACGGAACGATTTTGGACATGCAGAAGAACGCGCAGTTTGTGCGCATGACAGGGGCAGGTCTCAAAGAATCCCACGCGCATGATATTCAAATCACCCGCGAGTCGCCGAATTATCGCGTAGAAAGCTAGGCATGAAACCATCTGCGCGCATTCAAGCGGCGATCGAGCTGCTCGAAAACCTTCAGAACGTATGGGAAACCAAGCGTCACGCGCCGATGGATGCGCTGATGAATGATTATTTCAAAGCGCGGCGCTACATCGGCTCGAAAGACCGTGGGTCGATTGCCGAGCTGGTCTATTTCGTATTGCGTAATGGTGGCGCGCTTGAATGGCATGTCGAGAAGACGGGCAGGGCAGCTAACCCGCGCCGTGTGGTGATTGCCGCGCTCTATATTGGGCAAGGTTTATCCGCCGATGAAGTGGCTGAATTATTTAGTGAAGAGAAATACGCACCCAGCGCGCTGACCGATGCAGAGTTAGGCATGCTGGATCGCCTAGAAAACGCGACACTGGATGATGATAAGATGCCAGTACCTGCACGGTATAATTTTCCTGATTGGATGATTGGCCGTCTCAAAGAGAGCTTTGGTGAGGATTTGCCCGAAGCGATGGAAGCGCTCAACGCGCAAGCGCCCGTTGATTTGCGCATGAATAGCCTGAAATGCCCGAGCGTGAATGCGTTGATTCACGAGCTCGACAAGGCTGGGCATCTCGCCACCCCCACGCCGCACTCGCCGATTGGTGTGCGTCTTACCAAGCGTATTGCGGCCTTTAATACACAAGTATTCCAAGACGGCTGGTTCGAGATGCAAGACGAAGGCAGCCAGATTGTCGCGCAGTTGGTAGAAGCGCAGCCTGGCGATAAGGTGATTGATTTTTGTGCAGGTGCGGGTGGTAAAACCTTGGCGATTGCCGCGACCATGAAAAACAAAGGGCGTATCCTTGCGTGGGACACTTCGGAAACGCGCCTCAAACAAATGCCTAAGCGCTTAGCGCGTGCGGGTGTCAGCAATGTGCAGACGCATACGATTAGTGATGAGACTGACCAGTTCATCAAACGCCATAAAGCCTCAGCCGATTGGGTGATGGTCGATGCCCCGTGCTCTGGCTCGGGCACATGGCGGCGTAACCCCGACCTCAAATGGCGTTTTACCGCCGATGATTTGAACGAGGTAAAGCGCGTACAGGCCAATATTCTCAAAAGCGCGGCACGCCTCGTTAAACCCGCAGGAAAGCTGGTGTATGTCACCTGCTCGGTCTTTCAGGATGAGAATATTAACCAGATAAACCAATTTCTTGGGGAGCATCCGACATTTCGGGTTGCCCCACTTCCCAAAATATGGAATAAGCTCTCGACCACGCTGGCAGACGGGTCTTCCGTTTTGCAGCTAAGCCCGCACAAAGACGGGACGGACGGCTTTTTCGCAGCCGTACTGACCAACCAAGCATAGGCTTTATTGGAAGCGACCAATAAGCCCATTCTATTGGAAAACAAAGGGATTACGTAATGGCAAGTCATGGCGCAAAGACAGTAGTGGGAAGATGGTTCCGTGCCGCGTTTGGCCGCATGTTCTGCAAGCGCAGCATCATTATTATTTCCGATCACAAGACCCAGCATTTACCATTTAGCGTTTCGTTCCAATTCGTTACCTTGGTTTTGGTATTAGGCTTTGTGACGTGGGGCTCCTATTCGACGGGTAGCTACATGGCGGCCCAGCAAGTACTAAAAGAGAAAGACAAAAAGATCGCCTTCACGCAGCTAGAGAATGAGCGCGTAGGTGCCGAGTTCGCCCTGTTGAAGCGCGATCTGACCAAGCTCGCTAAAGAAGGCGAGAAGGGCAAGTTGGGTGATTATGCGCAAATGGTTGCCGAGCAATATTCGGATGAAGTCAACCCTGCGGATGAAATTAAAAACGAAGCCTCGAACGTTGATTATAACGCGGTGTTCCAGCGTATTGAGTTCCTCGAAGAGCGCATGAAAGAAATGCAGCAAACGCATGAGCAAATGCTGGCGGATATTCGTTCGACCACGGGTGGCAAAATCAAAGATATCGAAAATATCATCGCCATGGTGGGCATGGATAAGCAAAAACTGGTCAATCAGGCTGAGGCGCAGCGCAAACGCGAGGAAGCCCGTAAAGAGAAATATGGCCGTATTGAGAATGGTCGCGGCGGCCCTTACCAGCCACCCAAGATTTCGATGCTCAAAGAAAAAGACACTGAACTCTATTTTGATCTCAAGCGCCTGATGGTGCTGAATGACATTATTGAGTCGATGCCATTGGCAAAACCTATCACTACTACGTATCGTTTAACCAGTGGCTTTGGTACGCGGGTTGATCCATTCCGTGGCCATTTGGCCTTTCATAGCGGTATGGATTTAGCAGCGCCTTACGGCACGAAAGTGATTGCCACAACCGATGGTCGGATTGGGTTTACCGGCTGGCGCGGTGCGTATGGTCAAATGATTGATGTCGAGCATGGCTTTGGTTTCTCAAGCCGCTATGGACATTTGAGCAAGATTCTCGTGCAAAAAGGTCAGTTCGTGAAAAAGGGCCAAGTGATTGGTATCCAAGGTTCAACGGGCCGCTCGACAGGCCAGCACGTACATTACGAAGTGCGATATAATAACAAGCCACTCAATCCTAAAAACTTTTTGAAAGCAGGCGAAAATGTTCGGTCGGTCAACTAACACCCCTAAAGCTCCCTCGACGCCAAGCGCGAATACACCACGCAAAACGTCGGTGCCACCTTCGGTGATTTCATCGGACATGTACGTGCTGGGCAATATCATCAGTTCAGATGGTCTGCTCGACATTGATGGCAAGATCGATGGCAACGTACGCTGCAAGGTTGCAACCGTGCGCCCTAATGGTCGCGTGAAGGGTGACGTGGTGGCGGAGTTAGTCCATGTCTATGGTGAAATTGAAGGTCTGGTAAAAGCCAAGTCGGTGATTCTGTATTCATCGGCACGCGTGCAGGGCACGATCATGCATGAATCACTCTCGATTGAAGATGGTGCATTCGTTGACGGTAAATTCAAGCGCACGGATAAAGTAACGATGGATACCGAGCTTTCAAAATCGCTCGATAGCACCGTGTTTGTGAATGATAACGACGAGCCAGTGACTGCTGAAGAGCTCAAGGTTCTTGAGAATCTGCGCCTGATCAGCTAGGGACTACTTTTCCCACAGTTTCTTGATTTTCTCTTCACGCCCGCTACCTGTTTTGTAGGCGTTATAGTGCAGCTTGTTTTTCTTATAATATTCCTGATGGTAATCTTCTGCAGGGTAGAATGGTGCGGCAGGAAGAATTTTGGTCGCAATCGGTTTGCCGATCGCTTTTGCTGTTTTCTCTAGCGATGCGTGCGCGATTTTTTCTTGCGCGGCATCCGCTATAAAAATCGCGGTTTGATAACTTTGCCCACGGTCATAGAACTGGCCGCCTGCATCGGTGGGATCGATATTCTGCCAGAAGATATCCAGAATCTGCGCGTACGAAATCACTGCGGGGTCATAGACCACTTCAATCGCTTCATAATGACCAGATTTCTTGCTCGTGACATCATCATAGGTTGGGTTTTCAATATGACCACCCGTGTAGCCCACGGTGGTTTTCACTACACCTTCTGCATTATCAAATGGGGGCTCGATACACCAAAAACACCCCGCCGCAAAAATCGCAGTTTCGGTTTTGGTGGCCGCCGACGTAGTGGTGCTGAGCAGTGACATAATCAATACCGTAAATACATAACGCATGTTGTGCCTTCTGAGTGTTACTTAGGGATTCGTAGGCGGCAGTACAATGGTTACAATAAAATGAGTGTTGCTAGCCCCAAGAAGCTTAAAAAACCAACGCAGTCCGTCACTGTCGTGAGGAAGATGCTGGAAGAAATCGCTGGGTCAATGCCGCGATGATTCAGTGTGATGGGGATGAGCGCACCAAAGAGCCCTGCCATCATCATGGTGCCGATGGCGGCAAGCAGCAATACGGCAGCGAACATCACGTCATGGAACCAGAGGTAGGCGCCGAGCGCCATAATCAGCCCTAAGGCAACGCCATTGAGCAGACCAATGAACATTTCTTTGCGGATATGGCTCCACTGATTGGCGTCGGTCAGGGACTTGGTAGCGATGGCGCGAACGGCAACCGTGACCGCCTGCGTACCTGTATTGCCGCCCATGGATGCAACAATCGGCATGACGACAGCGAGCGCGACGATTTTCTCGATCGAGTCTTCGAATTGGCCGATGACCATCGAGGCAAGCAAAGCGGTCAACAGGTTCACAAACAGCCAGCCAAAACGCGCTTTCACCGTATCCATCAAACGGGATTGGAAATCCTGCGTGCTCACACCCCCTGCGGCGAGGTAATCTTCGTCGCCTTCTTCTTGAATCACGTCGACGACGTCATCGACGGTGATGGTGCCGATCAGCGTGCCATCGGCATTCACCACGGGTGCTTCGACCAGCGCATATTTACGGAACATGTGGGCGATTTCTTCCTGGTCGGTCGTGCCTTCTACGGCGTAAACGTCCGTCATGATGCTATCGATCCCTACATCGCGCTTGTGGTGCAGCATGGTGCCCAGCATCAGCCTGCCAATCGGTTTGAAGGCTGCATCGACTACGTAAATCACATAAAAATTATTAGGTAGACCATCATGCGCTCGCAGATAGTCGATTGTTTCGCCTACGGTCCAATCTTTTGGCACAGCGACGAGCGCCTTGCGCATCATACGACCAGCCGATTCTTCAGGGTAGTTTAGGCTTTCCTCAAGCTCTTCACGCACATCCTCGGGCATGACCTCGAGAATTTCCTGCTGCTCTTCGGGGGTTAGATCCTCAAGAATATGTACGGCGTCGTCGGTTTCCATCTCGGCGATCACTTCTGCCGATTTGGTAGCACCGAGGGTTTCCATGACGTCTTCTACGACTTCAGGCGATAGCTCGGCCAATACTTCTGAATCGAACTCTGCCGCTAATGTCTCGGTCAGCCAACGGCGCTGTTCTGGCGAGAGCTGCTCAAAGAGCTCGGCCTGATCTTGCGCAAGTAGGGGAGCAACGAGTTCGTGAGCGAGACTGGTATCTTCGCGATCAATCGCAAGGATGACTTCGGCAACGAATTCGGGGGCAAGGGTAAACCCTAACTCAGGGTCGAGAACAAACTGCTCGCTGGCGGCGCTATCGGATTGCTGTTCTTTATCCGCCATGTTGAGCCTCAATCTAACGCAGTGCGTACGACGATAGGTTTGTCCTTGAAGTTTATAGCCTATGGTCAGGCAGTGATGCCGCACCAATACCATTCTTAAAACGCCCCGAAAGGCGCTTAAAGAATGGTGCGATCAAGAAGACTCGAACTTCCACGGGTCACCCCGCTACCACCTCAAGGTAGTGCGTCTACCAATTCCGCCATGATCGCACACTGGTAGTGTAGAGGGCGGGGCATAGCAAATGACGCGAGTGGGCGCAACAGTTAAAGCGAAGAAATTTAATAGCGCCCATGATAGGTTTCAGATTCGGTAAATCGCGTGGCGAGCGCGTCAAACGCTGCCTGACTAGGCAGGATGAGCTTAAAACCACTGACAGCAGTCCAATAAAGCTGAGAGCCATCACCAAACTTGACGCTTGAGATAGCAACGTCCCTAGTTTCAGTTACTGCTTTTCCTATCTCGTCTACGTGCTGTACGCTGGTGGGTGCGCCCAGTGCTTCAGTTAGAATGTCGATCACGCCCATATATTTTGGAGCGCTCACGCCGCTTGTGGTCAGGATAATTCCGTCCCCATGCTCACGGGTTACAACAAACGGACTACGCCCTTTCGGTGCGCCACTGGGTCGGTAGGTGCCTGCAGCTTGGTTAGTAGCCAAAACGGGCTTAGATGCGCGCAGTAATGCACGTATAAACTCTTTGGAGCCTTCCTGTGATGCAGACGTGTTCATATGCCGCCAACTATAGCGTTACTTCGTTACTAAGCGGTAAATAAAATCGCTTAAGCGAACTGAATCGTCGCAAATTGTTCAAGCGTGACACCCACCAGCGTAATGGTGCTGGTATAGCCGCCCTGCGTTGCCAAGGTAATCAGGGTCGAGTTAATGCCATTATAGAGGGTGGCAGATGTCGAGCTGATGGCAGCGCTGTTGAACAAGATTTGCTCGAAGCCCGCCAGACCTGCGTTGGTATCGAAATAGAGACCGATACCCAGCCTGTCTTGCGCTAGGTTGAAGTCAGTGATGACATGTGCATCGCTCGCGTTGGTAGAGCCGTTGCCTGTTGCGTTGAACACGTAGCTGAACTGGAAGGTGTCGGCATCGCCGCCGCCGCTAATAAGGCTATTGGTAGATTCTAGCGTGCGGTTCGCAAAACCATCAATGTAGGTGTTAATGAGGTCGTTACCTGCACCACCTTGGATGGTGTTGTTGCCCGTGCCGCCCCAAATAGTGTCGTTGCCATCTTCACCAAGAATGACATCGCTACCCGTGCCGCCAACGATACTATCGAAACCTGCACCGCCAGAGATGGAGTCATCGCCGCTTCCACCTTGGATGGTGTCATTGCCGTTTCCGCCGCTAATCGTGTCGAGCCCAATGTCAGCGTCGATATAGTCATCACCTTCGCCACCATTGATTTCGTCGTTGCCAGCGTTACCGAGGATGAAGTCGTTGCCATTTTCACCAAGGATGCTGTCGTTACCAGCTTCACCTGCGATGGTATCATTGCCCTCGCCGCCACGAATGTTGTCGTTACCTGCGCCGCCGTAAATACGGTCAACGCCGTTATCACCAGTGACGAGGTCGTCACCGTCGCCGCCTGCTAGGAAGTCGTCACCTTCACCACCGCGAACAGTGTCATTACCAACGTCGCCACCGATAGTATCATTGCCATTATCGCCAACGAGCAGGTCATTGCCAGTCCAGCCGAAGATGAGGTCTTCACCGTCGCCACCACTGGCGGTATCGTCGCCTTCATCGCCGTAGATAGAATCAAGGCCCGTATCACCAAAGAGTTGGTCGTTGCCTGTTTCGCCTGAGAGAATATCGTTACCGTCATTGCCGCCGACGGTATCGTCGCCAAGGCCTGCATAGAGGCTGTCATTGCCAGCGCCGCCAATGAGCGAATCGTTTTGGTGCCAGCCAATCAAGATGTCTGCGCCTTCACCACCATCGAGATGGTCTGTACCTTCACCACCTTCAATATAGTCATTACCTTGGTCACCTGTGATGGAATCGTTCTCGGTGCCGCCATAAATGCTGTCATTCTCGGTGCCGCCATAAATCGTATCATTGCCAGCATCGCCCGTAATGAAGTCGTTACCAGCATCACCTGCGATCAAATCGGCGCCTGTCCAACCATAAAGCGTGTCATTGCCTGTCCAGCCGTAAATGGTGTCGTCGCCTTCGTCGCCGGAAATACGGTCGTTGCCCTCGTCACCCGCGAGAGAGTCATTGCCCGTCCAGCCATAAATCGTGTCATTACCAAGCCCGCCAAAAGCGGTATCGTTGCCTGCATCTGCAGCAATAAGGTCATCACCTGCATTACCCGCGATCGAGTCATTGCCACCTAGTGCGTAAATGATATCTTGGTTAAGCGGGTTATTATCGCCGAACAGGGTGTCGTTAATTTCGGTGCCGACTTGGGTAATGATTGTCATGGCAGGGAATCCTTTTAGGGTGAGGTGTAATGCGGCGGCACTATACGGTGATGCGTGCCTTTCCGCAACAAAAATTAACCATTTATTAACAATTTGCGTTTTGAGGGGTCATGGGGATTGCGCCAGCGTTTTGAGTTGCTAAGCATAAGGGGATGGAATGGAAAATCTCACATCAGGCTGTTGCCTACCCCGACGCCATGCAGGAAATGGAGCGCCGCGTTCAGCAGGTGCAACGTGGCGATAAGGAGGAGCTGGTTTGGCTGCTCGAACACCCACCCCTTTACACGGCGGGCACGAGTGCAAAGTCCAAAGATTTGCTCCAAGGGGCCAAGGGAGCGTTCCCCGTTTACGAGACGGGAAGGGGTGGCCAATACACGTATCATGGCCCTGGGCAGCGTATTGCCTACATGGTCATGGATCTCAATAAACGAAATCCTGATCTTAGGGCCTATGTAAAAGATTTAGAAAAACTCATTATAGACTGCCTAAAGCATTTTGATATAAATGGATTTACTAGAGACGATAGAATCGGTGTCTGGGTGAAAAATGGTGCGTCAGAGGCGAAGATCGCGGCACTAGGTGTCAGGGTCCAGAAATGGGTCACCAGCCATGGGGTGGCGATCAATGTAGCGCCTGATTTATCACATTATTCTGGTATTGTGCCGTGTGGAATTTCGACCTTTGGCGTGACGTCTATGAAGGCGTTAGGCGTCGATGTGTCGATGGAAGAGGTCGATGCAGCGCTTCAGCGCTCCTTCGAGGACATATTTAGAGCGAGCATCTAAATTAAGCGGTTTCTAACCTATTGAAACCCTGCTGTATCTTTTCATGGTAGGCATTTATGGTCACTGCGTCCACACGCGCGGCGAGTGGTCCTTTGTGTAACTCGCCTAGCATTTCATCCACAGTTTGTTGCGAGCCCGAAACGACTATCTCGACCGTCCCGTCGCGGCGATTGCGTACCCAGCCATCGACACCGAGGCGCTTAGCAACCCCGACCGTGAATGCACGAAAGCCGACGCCGTGAACACGACCGGAAATGATAAGATGCACACAATGCGTGTTTTTCATCAGGGTGCTATAACACATAGTGTAAAAAATTCTAGCGGCGCGCTAGAATAGTTTGTAGTGAAACACCAATACCAACAATCAACGTTGCAGTAACTTATGACCCTTCCCCCCAATACGCATAATCTTGGCGCGCTCTCTGCTGAGCTCGTTAAAAAAGGCCAGACCTATTACACCGCTAACTATAAGCCGCGCGAGATGATTCTCGATCGTGGCAAGGGTTCGCGCATCTGGGATTTGGATGGTAACGAGTATATTGATTTTGGTGCTGGGATTGCTGTGTGTTCGCTAGGCCATCAGGACCCTGACTTACTCAAAGCGCTCGACGAACAATCGCGCAAACTTTGGCACACAAGTAACGTGTTCTTTACGGAGCCACCCATTCGTTTGGCAGAAAAATTGGTGCAGCTTTCAGGCTGGGGCAAGCGTGTTTATCTGTGTAATTCGGGCGCGGAGGCAAATGAAGCGGCTATTAAATTGGTGCGCAAATACGCTGCCGATAAGGGGCGTGCGCCTGATCACCGCGAGATTATCAGCTTCACGGGGTCTTTCCATGGCCGCACGTTGGCGGCCGTTACTGCAACGGCTCAGCCCAAATATCAGCAAGGATTCGAGCCGCTTCCGCCAGGCTTTGTCTATTGCGATCCATTCAACGACGAAGCGGCGATTGAGAAGCTGGTTACCGAAAAAACCTGCGCCATTTTTGTGGAGCCCGTGCAAGGTGAAGGCGGCATTATTCCTGCGAAGCCAGGCTTCTTGAAGCATCTGCGCGCGCTGTGCGATAAAGTGGGTGCGCTGCTGGTAATGGATGAGATTCAGGCGGGGATTTTCCGCACAGGGCGCTTCCTCGCTTGTGACGAAGACGGCGTAATACCTGATATCGTGACTTGGGCGAAGGCGCTGGGCTGTGGTATGCCCATAGGCGCGATGCTGGTGGGCGAAAAAGCGGCGGAGACGTTCCAGTTCGGCGCGCATGGCTCGACCTATGGTGGCAACCCCGTGATGTCGGCGGTATCGCTGGCGGCGATTACCAAATTATCCACAAAGGAAATTGCTGATAACGTTAAAGAAAAATCTGCCATGATTCGCGAGGCTTTGGCGTCGCTCAACGCCGAATTAGACATGTTCAGCGATGTGCGTGGCCGTGGATTGATGATAGGTGCTGAGCTGAAGGCGCCCTATGCAGGCAATAGCAATCCGATTGCTGATGCCGTGCGTAAAGCGGGTGCATTAGTGCTGGTTGCTGGCCCCAATGTACTGCGTTTTGTACCGCCACTGAACATCACGACGGAAGAAGTAAAAGAAGGAATGTTGCGGATGCGGAACGGACTTCTGGATTATAAAAGCAGTCTCGTAAGCAAGGCTTCCTAGAGATGGATAGTCAGATCCAAACCCAGCTTGATTGGATCGATTCACAGCAACAGCACATGGTATTTCTTACCGAGAGCTGGTCGAAGATAAATTCGGGTAGCTATAATGTGAGCGGCCTGCGGGCGATGCGCGCGGCCCTTGCCGATAATTTTTTGTGGCTAGGCGGCGAGCAGGAAGTGCTGCCGTGCGGGCCGATGATGCGCATCGATGCGCAGGGGAATGAGGCGCAAGTTGAGCTTGCGGAATGTCTAAGTATTCGTAAGCGGCCAGATGCGCCGATTCAGATATTATTGGTTGGGCATATGGACACGGTTTATGGCCCTGAGCACCCGTTCCAGACACCACGATTTTTATCAGAGAATGTGTTGAATGGTCCTGGCGTTGCAGACTTAAAGGGTGGGTTGGTGGTGATGCTCAAGGCGCTTGAGGCCCTCGAAAAACATCCAGATGCCGAGCGTATTGGCTGGCAGGTGCTGCTCAATCCTGATGAGGAAATCGGCTCGATTGGCTCGGACGGGCTGCTGAAATCAGCCGCTCACGGCAAGCATGTAGGGCTGATCTATGAGCCTTGCATGGCTGATGGCTCGCTCGCTGGAGAGCGCAAGGGAAGTGGTAATTTTAGTATCGTTGTGCGCGGTCGTGCTGCGCATGCGGGGCGTAATCCTGAAGACGGGCGCAATGCCATTGTCGCTGCCGCCGCGTTGACGCAGGCGATTTTCGGGCTGAATGGAGCACGCGATGGCGTGACATGTAACCCAGCGCGCATGGATGGTGGTGGCGCATTGAATGTCGTGCCTGATTTGGCAATCCTGCATTACAATGTGCGCACGAAATCCAGCGAAGATGAGGCATGGGTGAGTGAGGCGGTGAAGGAAATCTGTCTGGATATTGAAGAGCAGTTTGAGGTGCGGGTTGTGCCGCATGGCTTCTTCACACGTAGCCCCAAGCCGATGAGTCCTGAAAATCAGAAGATCTTCGATTTAGTGCAGCAATGTGGGCGTGATCTTGGCATGACCATTGGCATCAAGCCTTCGGGCGGGTGTTGCGATGGTAATAATTTATGGAAGCATGGTTTAGCCAATGTCGATACGCTTGGTGTGCGGGGTGAGCATATTCACTCAGCCCAAGAAATCGTGCACTTAGACAGCTTGGCGGAGCGTGCAAAGCTGTCGGCGCTTCTAATGATGAAGCTGGCAAGTGGTGCGTTGACGCTTTAGTGTGTTGTGCCAGCAATTAGGCAGTAAGAAGTGCTCCATAGCGCTAGTAGATGCCAGCTTGGGCTGGTGCATATGTTTGTAATCCTTTAGAAAGAAGTTCTATGTTTCTTCGCCCCGCCACCATGAATGACCACGACGCTGTATTGGCTCTCGCCAAGCAAGCTGGATTCGGTATGACGAGCCTTCCGCCTGATGCAGAAGTGCTTCGCGAAAAAATAGAAACATCAGTGGCTAGCTTTGCGAATAACTCTAAGAAGAAGGGGCAGGAGAGTTTCTTCTTCGTGCTCGAAGACCCCGATAAGAATGGGCATATTGCGGGCACGTGCGGTATCAAATCCCATATCGGTCTCACGCAGCCATTTTATAGCTATAAGCTGACCACCATTACGCAAGTATCCACGCAGCTTGATATTTTTTCTAAGCATACGATTCTGCAAGTGACCAATGATTTGACGGGTTCCACTGAAGTGGGCGCGCTGTTTTTGCAGCCTGAATATCGCCGTGATCGCATCGGGAAAATGCTGTCATTGGCGCGCTTTATGTTCATCGCGGCGCATAAGCAATATTTCTCCGAGCAAGTCATTGCCGAGATGCGCGGCGTGCATGATAGCGAAGGGCAAGCGCCGTTTTATAACGCTTTGCCGCAGCATTTCTTTAATCTGCCGTTTACTGAGGCTGACTATATTAACGCAACGCAAGGCAATCAGTTCATCAATGACCTTGTACCGAAGTATCCCATTTATATGAGCCTGCTGCCGAAAGAGGCGCAGCATGTGATTGGTCGTGTGAATGCAGCGAGTGAACCTGCGAAGGTGATGCTTGAGAAACAAGGCTTCAAACACACAGGATACGTGGATATTTTCGATGGCGGACCGACTTTGATAGTCGAGCGTGATCAGATCAAAACTGTGCGTGAATCACGCGTCGAGCGTGTGTCAGAAGTAAAAGAGCTGCCTGAAGGTACGCAAAAATACATGCTGACCAATGACAAGTTCGAAACATTTCGCGCATCGATCGGTCGAGCTGTTGAAGCGGGGGATGGAACGCTCCATATTACTCCGAGAGTTGCTTCGCGTGCCAATGTGAATGTCGGTGACATGGTACGCTACATTACTATTTGAGGTTACTATGCAGTATATCAATGGCTTATGGGTTGACTCGGGCAGTCACCGCTTCATTTCTATGAATCCTGCGACGGGTGAAACCTTGTGGAATGGGCATGCGGCTGGCGAGAAGGAAGTTGCGCAGGCTGTTTCGGCCGCAAAGGCAGCATTTCCTGCGTGGAGCGCGAAATCGTACGAAGAACGCTACGCGATTGTGGATAAGTTTAAGTCATTGATTGAAGGCAGGAAAGATGAGTTGGCGGTGCTAATCTCTCAGGAGACGGGAAAAGTGCTCTGGGATAGTAAAAGTGAGGTCGCTGCCGTGCTTGCCAAATTGACGTACGCCAGCGAAGCATATCAGGCGCGGACAGGCGAAAAAACCAATCAATCTCAAGTGGGTAGGGCAGTTGTCCGCCATCGCCCGCATGGGGTAATGGCGGTCTATGGGCCATATAATTTTCCAGCACACTTGCCTAACGGGCATATTCAGCCAGCACTTTTAGCTGGAAATACAATAGTTTATAAGCCTTCCGAGCTTACACCCATGGTGGCAGAGTGGTGTGTGAAGCGTTGGGAGGAGGCGGGGCTGCCAAAAGGTGTCCTGAATCTCGTTCAGGGTGAAAAGGAGACAGGAATCGCATTAGCAAAAGAGAATATTGACGGGTTGTTATTCACGGGATCCTCCGCAACTGGCAAAAAGTTGCATGAGCAGTTCGCTGGTCGCCCAGAAGTTGTACTTGCTTTGGAGATGGGGGGAAATAACCCTCTTATTATATATCAGGTTGAAGATCTCAAGGCGGCGGTCCATGAAACATTATTATCTTCTTATATAGGCGCTGGTCAGAGGTGTACATGTGCAAGAAGGCTTATAGTTATAGAATGGGAAAAAGCAGAGGATTTTGTAGAGCTATTAGTCCAGTCTGCGAAACAGCTTAAAATTGGCGCCTATACGGATACGCCAGAGCCATTTATGGGGCCATTGATATCCAACAAGGAGGCAGAAAGAATTATATCTGCACAGGATACACTTGAGAAATTAGGCGGTAAACTATTGCTTAGAGGCAAAAAGTTGAAAGAAAATATGCCTTTTCTATCCCCTTCTGTAATTGATGTTACTAATGTCAAAGATCTGCCAGATGAGGAATATTTTGGGCCTATTTTGCAGATAATTCGAGTTTCGAATATAGAAGAGGCTATAAAATTGGCTAATAATACTAAATATGGCCTCAGTGCCTCGATTTTTAGTGATGATATTAGCGTATTTGACCGTATAGCTCCACAAATCAGAGCTGGTTTGGTCAATTTCAACCGACAAACGACTGGTGCGAGTGGCGCGGGGCCATTCGGAGGGATAGGTTTGTCTGGGAATCATCGCCCAGCAGGATACTATTCAGCCGACTACTGTGCCTACCCAGTAGCATCTGTTGAGCTCGATAAATTAGCATTGCCGAATGTGTTGCCACCAGGGATGATATTATAATGTCTGCATATGAGTGGCAGTTTGATGGTTTGGTCGGACCCACGCATAATTACTCCGGGTTGTCTTATGGCAATGTTGCTTCAACTAAAAACGCGAATAATCCTTCAAACCCTAGACTGGCTGCGCTTCAGGGGCTGGAGAAGATGTGGTTTGTAACGTCTCTTGGCATAAATCAGGCTTTTTTTCCTCCCCAGCCGCGGCCTGTACTCTCAGTTCTTCGCAGTTTAGGTTTTTCTGGCAATGATATCCACATGCTGGAAACTGCCGCCAAGCAGGCGCCTGATCTACTTGCTTCTGTCTACTCGTCGGCATTTATGTGGGCGGCGAATGCCGCTACTATAGCGCCTTCTAGCGATTGTGCGGACGGAAAACTGCACTTTACACCTGCGAATTTAATTTCTAATTTTCATCGCAAAATTGAATCTTCATTTACCTACAAAACGCTTCGCAAAATTTTTGGAAATGAGCGTTTTTTCACCGTACATGAGCCACTACCTGATGCCACTCGCTTCAGCGATGAGGGGGCCGCCAATCATATGAGGGTGGCGGGTGCGCATGGCAGCGAAGGGCTTCATGTCTATGTGTATGGAATATCAGAAGATTCTTCCATTAGACCCGAGAAATTTCCTGCGCGCCAGAATAGGCAGGCGTTTGAGGCGATTGCGCGCCAGCAAACCGTGAAGCACGCGCTGCATATTCAGCAACACCCGCATGTGATTGATCAGGGGGTGTTCCACAACGATGTGATCGCAATGAATACGACGCGCCTAATGATTGCACATGAAAAGGCCTTTGTAACACCACTTAAACAACAGATTCGCCTCCCCGATTTTCAGTATGTTGAAATCACCGATGATATGCTTACCGTACCAGAGTGTGTTGCGACGTATTTTTTCAATTCGCAGCTGCTTGAATTACCATCGGGCGAGATGGTTATTGTTGCACCTAAAGAGTGCGAAGAACATGCGCGAGCACATGCCGTTTTTGCTGCACTTGAAAGTGGTAATAAATTGATTTCGAATGTGCATTATATCGATGTGCGCGAATCGATGCGAAACGGCGGTGGTCCTGCGTGTCTGCGTCTTCGTGTGGTGATGACGGAAGAGGAATCACAAGCAATGCATCAGGGAATTATTCTGACCGAAGAGCGCTATAAAATGCTGCGGCAATGGGTGCAGCAATTTTATCGCGATAGACTCTCGTTTGATGATCTGCGTGACCCAAAACTCATCACCGAAGTGGAAGATGCGTTGACGGCGCTTTCACGCATCATCGAGATGCCCGATTTATACGTTTAGAATGGGTCCATTAATAATGCGGTGCAGGTTACATCTGTACGGCTTAGTGCATAATTGGCATTCAAATCAGCTGTAGTTGCTGCAGTGGTGCAATCTGAAATCACGTAAGTGTCTTCATTGGTGCGGACACGAAACTTACCGACAGCAGGCCGCCCGTCATCCATTTTGCTGTCGATATTCCAAGCTTCTTCGGGTTTAAAAACGGTCACACGATTGCCTGCACTAGCATGCAGACCGCCAAATTGGAATAATTGCCCTGTCCCCGTTCTATCAAATATAGAGGCATGGCCAGATAGGCTAGAATAGGTGCCGACACTCCAATAAGACTGGCCAAACTTGGATTTTGGTGCGTTTGTCGCAACAACATGACCCGATGCCGCGCCACCAGAAAGACCAGAGTACGTTCCCTCTACTAAGCCTGCCAATGCAAGCTGACGCCAATATTGGAATGCTTCGGTGGATTGGTTGGCAGCGCTACCATCAAACGTTGCATCGCCATCACCATCGCAGCTTCCAGCGCTATTAACAGCAGCACTGGAATTAGTGATGCAATCGGCGGTGTTGGTCATGCGTTGCCAGAATCTCGTGGCGCTGTTGAAGTCGCCTGGGATTGCGAAGTACTTATCACGGAAGGTTTGAGTGGCGGCGACATAGCGTTGATATTCGGTGCTTACCGCGCGCAGTTCAGAGGCGCGGATGAGCGATTGGCCAGCCAAGATACCGCCTGTCAGAAGGCCAAGAATCACAAGGACAATAGAGAGTTCGACAAGAGAAAAACCACGCATGATTTGACTATAATTGCTACGTGCTCCCAATGCAACAGGTGGCGACAATATAAAGCAAAAGCAGAAGTTTGATTTGGCGATGGGGTGTAAACGCGATACACTCCGCACGATTCACTGAAGTGAGTATACGCGTCCATGCTTCCAATTATCGGTATCGTCATCATCCTTGTCTGCGTGTTTGGTACCTATATTGCCGTGGGCGGCAATATGGAAATCGTGATGCACGCCTTGCCGCATGAGGCGGCCACTATTTTGGGTTCCGCTATCGGCGCTTTTATCATCGCGAATAAAACAGAAGTGGTGAAGGCATCGCTCAAGGGTGTGAAGAAAGTTTTCGGTAAGCCAAAATGGACCGACCAAGATTATAAAGATCTACTTTCGCTGTTATTTGCGATCCTCAAAACCGTGCGTTCCAAGGGTATGATTGCGCTTGAGCAGCATATCGAGAACCCTGAGCAATCCGCTATTTTTAATCAATACCCCAAAATTATGCACGACCATTTCGCGCTCGATTTTATCTGCGACACGCTGCGCATGATGACCATGAACTTTGAAGACCCGCACCAAGTAGAAGATATGATGGAGAAGTTGCTGGAGAAGCATCACCATGAAGTGCATGCACCTGCAGCAGCCGTGCAAACGATGGCGGACGGTATTCCTGCACTCGGTATTGTGGCGGCGGTACTTGGTGTTATCAAAACCATGGGCAGCATCAATGCGCCCGTAGAAATCCTTGGTGCGATGATTGGTGGCGCGCTGGTGGGAACCTTCCTCGGTGTATTCGTTGCGTATTGTTTTGTGGGTCCGTTTGCATCGAAAATGGGCGCCATTAGCGATACGGAGCATTATTTCTACATGGTGATTAAGGCGGTATTGGTAAGCCATTTACACGGCAACGCACCGCAAATTTCTGTTGAGATTGGCCGCACCAATATCCCAACCAAATACCAGCCTACCTTCAAGGCAATTGAAGAACATCTCTCTACTATCTCAGTGGCGTAGGCCATGGCAAAAGACGAAGAGAAGCGCCCGATTATCATCAAGAAGATTAAGAAGGGTGGCCATGGGCACCATGGTGGCGCATGGAAAGTGGCCTATGCCGATTTCGTGACCGCGATGATGGCATTCTTCCTGTTGTTGTGGTTGCTGTCGTCCAGTTCCAAAGCAACGTTGGATGGCATCTCTGAATACTTCACACCAACGATGGGTGTGAAAGATCAAATGGGGATTGGCTTTAAGGGCGGCTCTACGGTTAGTGTGGTAGATGGTATCCGCAGCAATGATTCTGCGCCGCCTAATCTGGTAACGGGTGCAACTCCAACAGGCGTGGTGCCTGATGAGCCGAAGCCTGCCGTTGATGATGCGCAAGCAGAGGCAGCGTTATTTGAACAGGCGCAATCGAGTGTCGAGAAAGCGATGCAAGATACCGCGCAATATGCAGAGAATGTCTTCACGGTGATGACACCTGATGGTCTGCGTATTGATATTGTTGATTCCGATAAGCACCCAATGTTTGTGCCTGGCACTTCAGACATTACCCCTGAAGGGCAAGCGATTTTGGCGCGCATGCTGCCCATCATCAAGAAAATGCCGAACTACATGACCATTACGGGGCATACGGATGCATCGCCGCTTGATAATAAAAATCCCAATTACACCAACTGGGAACTTTCGGCAGATCGTGCGAATTCGGCGCGCCGTTATCTGCTAAGCCAAGGCATGGAATTTGAGCGTGCGAAGCAAGTGCTTGGTATGGCTGATCGTGAGCCGCTCGATGAAGAAGATCCGCGCAATCCAAAGAATCGACGTATTGCGATTTTGATGCTCAAGGGGTCGCACTTGGCGCTGCCTGGGAATTTCTTCCCCAACGAAGCGCAGTAGGTTTTAATGCTTCGGACATCGTCATGCTGACTAGTCCTGCGCGCCGCTTTGCGGGCTCATGGCTGACTCGATTCTACTGAATCTCGAATAACGGGATTAAAAACTATCGCTATTTAATACTCGTGATGCAGCGCACATTGACGGTGAAGTTACGTGCCATGTCACTTACCCGCGTATCGGCATATTGCACCAAACCGCTAGCGGATTCGTAGTAACGTACGGTGTTGCGATCAAGAAAGTTTTTGAGCTGTGAGAGCGGTATCGCGACATCTGCGGTGTTATGGCGTCCTGCGGGCAAATCATAACGGCCATCTGTGTCGACCAAGAGCTTGCCAGTGACAATTCCAATGACATTTCCAGTATTATCTAAAAGCGCGCCACCGCTATTGCCTTGCTCGGCAACGGGCGCAATTTGCACCCATTGGCGATAACCTTCTAGGCCACTGAAAGCAACGATGTGGGAGGTATTATAGCGCAACTCTCCTTGCGCTTGCTTCGGATAACCTAGAATCGAAACTTTATCGCCTATACGAAGGCTTTCGAGGTTCCAACGCAGGGGCGCCACCATAGGTGAGGGGCGTGGGATTTTTAGAATCGCTATGTCTTTTTCTGTATCCTGCGCCACCAAGGTTGCTGGGCTATTTACAGCACCTGTGACATCAATCGACAGGCAGTTCTCAACGACGTGTCGGTTGGTGACAATATGCCCATCTTTGCTGACAAAGAAGCCGGTGCCCGAATTATAGGAAACCCATCTTTGCTGCGCGATTGTTGCAGAAGAAAATGAAGTAAATGCTGCAGCAATAGCAACGACTATGATGCGTTTACAAACATTATGTTGGAATGCCATGCAGGTATAATGACAGCGAATGTAAGAAAGCCAAATTAAATCTGTCGTGACTCTCTCTTAACTTGAAGCATTTCTTGCTCCAAGCGTCCAGCGATAGCCATTAAATGATTATGGTCTTCTGGGCGCACCATAATATGCAGAATGTATCTACCCTGCATATTCTCAGCAGCTAAATCATCCGCCACATGCGTACAAAGAATGGCGGCGCTATTAATATCTACGCCCATGAGATCTAATAATCCTCCAAGTGGCGCCTCAATATTCTCTCTAATGTAAGGCGTTACTTTGCTTGGGTCATTTGGCAGTCCTTCACTATCCGCAATGACGAGAGACAGACAGGGAATTTCGCTATAATCTCTGATGCCCTTGAAGAGAGAAGATGCTTTTTCGGGGCTATATTTGCGCAACATGTCTGGGGGCATTACCGTGTGCAATTGATGGCTGCTTTGAAACGCTATCATTTCACCAGTATGTGATAAATTATCAAATCTTACCGAGTTGATTCTACCGGCAACATCGTTCAGTTGCACATCAATAGGCGTCATGGAAGTGCGAGGTGTTCTACCAGTCCAAGCCATCTAGCTTACCAGCTCGCCATCGTCCTCTTCAGCTTTCTTTGCAGCTTTCTTTGCTGCACCGAACGTGAAGGTAACTTCATCGTCCTTGATGCCGATTTTCACCGAACCACCTTTAGACAGCTTGCCGAAGAGCACTTCGTTGGCCAGTGGCTTCTTGATTTTATCGGCAATCAAGCGACCCAGTGGGCGCGCGCCCATGGACTTATCGTAGCCTTTTTCCGCCAACCAGTCGGTCGCAGCTTCCGTAAGCGAGATGGTGATGTTGCGTTCTGAAAGTTGTGATTCCAGACTGTAAATAAACTTGCTCACTACGTGCTTCACCACGTCTTTATTCAGGTGGTCGAAGCCGATAATCGCATCCAAGCGGTTGCGGAATTCGGGAGTGAATAGACGGCTTACCGTGCTCTTCACTTCTTCGTCACCACGTGTGCTGGCACCAAAGCCAATCGCATTACGCGCCGCGTCCGATGCGCCAGCGTTACTAGTCATGATGATGATGGTGTTGCGGAAGTTCACGACCTTGCCGTTCTGGTCGGTCAGGCGACCATAATCCATCACTTGCAGCAGGATATTGAATACATCGGGGTGGGCTTTCTCGATCTCGTCGAGCAGCACCACGGAGTAGGGGGTTTTATCGACCGCGTCGGTCAACTGGCCGCCTTGTTCGTAACCCACATAACCTGGAGGGGCACCGATGAGCGCGCTCACCGAATGTTTCTCCATATACTCGGACATATCAAAGCGCACGAGCTCCATGCCCAGCGTTTTAGCAAGCTGGTTGGCCACTTCGGTTTTGCCCACACCCGTTGGGCCGGTAAATAAGTACGCACCCATTGGTTTGGTTTCTTCACGCAGACCCGCACGTGCCATTTTCACGGCAGCCGACACTTCGTCGATTGCACGGTCTTGGCCGAATACGGTCAGTTTTAGATTCTTCTCGAGATTCTTGAGTGCCTCGGCATCGTCCATCGTGACGGTCTTGGATGGCATACGCGCCATTTTCGAAATCACGTCTTCGATCTCTTTTACGGTGATGGTTTTCTTGCGTTTGTTCGCAGGCAGCAACATTTGTGCGGCACCTGCTTCGTCGATCACGTCGATGGCCTTATCGGGCAATTTACGGTCATGAATGTAACGTTGTGAAAGCTCCACCGCTGCTTCGATTGCTGCAGGCAGGAAGCGCACATTATGGTGCTCTTCGTAATAGGGTTTCAGGCCGCGAAGGATTTTGATGCTGTCTTCAACGGTAGGTTCCATCACATCGATTTTCTGGAAGCGACGCGCGAGGGCACGGTCTTTCTCGATGGTCTGGTTGTATTCTTTGAAGGTGGTTGAACCCACGCATTTCAAGCTGCCGCGCGCAAGGGCGGGCTTGAGCAGGTTGCACGCATCAAGCGCGCCACCCGAGGTCGAACCTGCGCCGATGATGGTATGAATCTCATCGATGAACAGGATCGCACCGGGTAGCTTCTCAATCGATTTAATCACGGCTTTCATGCGCTCTTCGAAGTCGCCGCGGTAACGTGTACCCGCGAGCAGCGAACCCATATCGAGCGAGAAGATAACGGCGTTTTTAAGCACGGCAGGTACTTCGCCACGCGTAATGCGCAGGGCGAGGCCTTCGGCAATTGCGGTCTTACCCACGCCTGCTTCACCCACGAGTAGCGGGTTGTTCTTGGTGCGGCGGCAGAGAATCTGCACGGTGCGCTCAATCTCTTTTTCGCGACCGATGAGAATATCGGTTTTACCCGACTGCGCCTTTTTATTGAGGTTCTGGCAGTACAAGGTGAGGGGGTCTTTCGACTCTTCTTCCTTGGCTTGTTTTTGGCTGTAACGAATCGAGCCGTCATCCATCTCTTCTTCTTGATGCTCGTTCTGCGATGATTGATTCGTCGCAATCTGGCGCAGGTCACCATATTTCACGATGCCATGCGAAATGTAGTTCACCACATCAAGGCGGTTCACTTCCTGTTCCTGCAGGAAGAACACGGCGTGTGATTCGCGTTCCGAGAACATGGCAACGAGTACGTTCGCACCATTCACTTCATGTTTGCCAGCCGATTGTACATGGATGGCAGCACGGTGCACTACGCGCTGGAAACCAGCGGTTGGGCGTGCTTCATCGACATGGTCAACGACCAGCGACGCTAAGTCTTGTTCAACGAATTCAAGCAAAGCCGAGCGCAGACCATCAAGGTTTACGCCCACGCCGCGTAATACGGGCATAGCGTCTGCGTCTTCGGTGAGCGCGAGCAGCAAGTGCTCAAGCGTTGCATATTCATGGCGGTGGTGCTTAGCCAGTGCGAGGGCTTTGTGCAGAGTGGTTTCTAAGTTCTTCGACAACATACGTGTTGTACTTTCTTTTGTTTAGTCTTCCTGTTGCTCCAGAGTGCATTGAAGGGGGTACTCGTTGATCCGTGCATACTCGACGACTTGTTCCACCTTGGTCTCGGCGACGTCGCGGGTGTAGATACCAACCACGGCAGCGCCTTTGTGATGGACCTGAAGCATTAACTCGACTGCTTCGGTGTGGGAGCGGCGGAAGATATGCTCAATTACCGTCACCACGAATTCCATCGGTGTATAGTCATCATTCAGCAGGATCACCTTGTACATGGGAGGGCGTTTTGGTTTCACCTTGGCAGGGGCGAGTAGCAATTCACCATCTGCTTCGGCGTTACCGTTGGCATTCCCACCTTCGGCACCCATACGAATCGGATGAAACATCTTTTCCGTACAATCCCAGTTTCTCATAGAATTCCTAAGCTTCCGTTAATGGGGTGTTACTAAAACGTAAATTTCTGTAGTGGTTATTTATATTCAAAATCGACATGAAATTGTCATATCGGGGTGTTAATTCTAATCCAATAGATGGGTAAAATCTAATGACTTCGCAAGATGTAGTGCCAAAAGAACTGATGGATGGGTTGCGCAAGCGGCTGGATGAAGTCCTGCGTTTGAGCCAGAATAGCTTTGGTTTTTCGGAGCTTGATAAAGCATTGCGGTGCAAACACCCAAGCGCTTATTGGCGGCACGATAACCCTGAAGTCATGGAGTGTTTGGAAGAACTTAGCGTTATGTACGCGCAAGCTTCTCTTGCCATAGGGTACCGTGCAGCCCCACTCGCTAAAGACATTAGGCAGTCTCTAAGCGACGCTATTGCGTGCCATAATCCGCAACCGCTCATCCATGCCAATGCCAATGACTTTGTGAGCGAAGTAGAGGGCTGGGTGACAATACTCAAAGAATTGAATGAAGTAGCCTCAAAATCATTTGTTGGGCCGCGTGGTCATTTAATAGAGCGTACTCCGCGTTTGCGCGCCGAAGCGCTTGAGCAGGCAGCGCGCTCCATTACCAGCCAACACAGAGAATAGCGCGTGACTTTCTATGGCTGACTGCTAAGAAACTTCCAACATAGAAAAGGAAGTTTCGCATGGATAAGCCGTTATGGATGTGGGCCGCGTTTTTGGGCATAGTATTATTTTTGCTAGTTCTTGATTTAGGCGTATTCCACCGTAAACAAAAGGAAATCGGTGTACGTGATAGCCTTGTAAGCAGCGCCATGTATATCTGTATCGGATTGCTTTTTGGTTTATTCGTGTGGCATCAGCTAGGTGCTGATTCGGGCAAGGAATATTTCACGGGCTTCCTCATCGAAAAAACACTTTCGATGGATAATATCTTCGTCATTTCGTTGATTTTTACCCATCTGGCAATTCCGCGTAAATACCAGCATCGCGTGCTGTTCTGGGGTATTTTAGGGGTGATTGTCTTGCGTGCTATCATGATTGGCGTGGGTGCGACGCTCGTCAAAGAAGTTGAGTGGGTGCTGTATATTTTCGCCGCGTTTCTTATCTTCACGGGTATTAAGATGCTCTTTGCTTCTGAGAAGCACGAGATGGGCGAGAGTAAGCTGCTTAAGTGGATTTCACGCCATTTCCGCGTGACCAAGGAGATTGAAGGGCAGAAGTTCTTCGTGAGTAAGTATGATGAGAATACCGGCAAATACGCACGCTATATGACGCCGCTCATGGTAGCGTTGATAATGGTAGAGCTGACCGATTTGGTATTTGCCGTTGATTCGGTGCCGGCTATTTTTGCGATCACCACCGATCCGTATATTGTCTATACTAGCAATATCTTTGCGATTTTGGGTCTACGCGCGCTTTACTTTGCGCTGGATGCGGTGATTCATCGCTTCCATTATCTCAAATACGCGCTGTCGCTGGTATTGGTATTTATTGGCTCGAAGGTGTTTATCGCCGATCTCATGGGGTTCAACAAATTCCCGCCATCTATCTCTTTGGGAGTAACGGTTGGATTGCTCGCCGCAGGTGTCTTGTACTCGCTCTATAAAACGCGCAAGAGTGCTTAATTGCCATGCGCACTTCGGCGCTGTTAGAGCAGATTGCGCAGGAGCAGCGCGGCGAAGCGATTGCCATTGGTACGCTGTTTGACCGTCTGGCCGATCGTGGCATGGGGCTGGTCATCCTACTCTTCGTGCTGCCTAACTGTATTCCCATTTTTAGTGTGCCAGGCGTTTCAGCGGTGACGGGTTTGCCCATTTTCATCATCGCGATGGAAATGGCATTGGGTAAGCAAAGTGTGGTCTTACCAGCGCCCTTGCGTGCGAAGCATATCCCCGTCGCTGGATTCACCAGAATCCTTCGCCTACTAGTTCCAGCACTTCGCTGGTGCGAGATGCTCATCAAAGAACGTCGCTATAGTTTTTTTGAGCGCCACGAGCGTTTCATTGGCTGCGTGCTGATGATCATGGCGATTATTCTGGCGTTGCCCATGCCGTTTCTCAATTTTCTACCCGCGGTTTGTATCGCCATCATCGCGTTGGGCATTGTCGAAAAAGACGGGCTTGCCGTGACGCTCGGTCTGATACTCAGCGCTATCGCGCTCTATTTGCTGACGTTGATTATTGATACGTTGATTGCGCTGGTGCTGGGCTGGCTATAGCGCGCTACCAGTTACGCCAGATTGGCTTACCCAGATCAATATCGGCCTTGTCGGTCAATGCGCCGATCGTGCCGCCTACGCCTGCGCCAATCGCTGCGCCGGTGACAGGTGAGTGCACAGTAGCCCCAACAACGGCGCCCGCCGCCGCGCCAGCGAGTGCGCCCGTTGCCGCACGGTCTTCTCTCGTATCACCGCATGCGCTGAGTAAAAGCGTGCTAGCGAGTAATGCGTAATGTAGTTTCATCGTACGTCTCCTGTGGTTGGTTCATCGGTAGTCTATAGCCATATAGTCTTCGAGGAATAGGGTTTCTAGTGCAGTGCCCGCCAAAGTCGCAGAAAACCTTATAATCATGGCTTCTGCGCATCAGTTATCCACAGGCCCATATGACGGTTCTATGAAGAAAGTGAAAAAAAGATAAAATGACTGTTGACAGGAGTGGGTCCAATGTCTAGAACGCCACTCCCTTCTGGACGCAAGTCTCGGAAGTTCGCGCTGCGCCTTTCAAGCCAATGAGAGAATCGCAGCGACTGCTGAATGAAAAAGTGAATAGGTATCTACAACGCGCTTTATGTGTGTTGCTTCGAGCCATGCATGCCTCATTGTCTAACCGAGAGCTTGCACGAAGCGACTAGTCATTTCGAGTGACGACCATAAAGACGTTGATGCTGATTATTAGTTCACCGAAACCTCAGACCTAATAGCTTCATTTATGCCACTCTCGGCCGAGTGCGAAGTATACGCGGGTAAGATCCGCAGCTTCTTAGCTCACTAACCGAGCAAGGCTATTACGATGAAAGCCTGTTTTGTTCTGTGTGTGAGGTGCATCAGATAATCTCAAGCGCTAATAAAGATCTAAAATTAAATTTTAGAATCAGTTAAATATGACAAGAGCATTTAGTGAATGCCTTGGCGATAAGAGGCGATGAAAGACGTGCTACACTGCGATAAGCTTCGGGGAGTTGTGAAGGAACTTTGATCCGGAGATTTCTGAATGGGGCAACCCACCTCTATATCCATTTCAAGCCCAGCAGGTAACTGCTGTGCCGTGAAGCGGGTATAAAACGAGGTATAAATATCTGAATACATAGGATATTTAAGCAAACCCGGCGAATTGAAATATCTCAGTAGCCGGAGGAAAGGACATCAATTGAGACTCCGTTAGTAGTGACGAGCGAACGCGGACCAGGCCAGTGTTGAATGTGAAACAATCGGAACCTTCTGGAAAGTTGGGCCATAGCGGGTGATAGCCCCGTACGAGTAATCTAACATTCTTCCTTGAGTAAGGCGGGACACGAGAAATCCTGTCTGAACATGGGTCGACCACGATCCAAGCCTAAGTACTCCTTATCGACCGATAGTGAACAAGTACAGTGATGGAAAGGTGAAAAGCACCCCGACGAGGGGAGTGAAATAGTCCCTGAAACTGAATGCTTACAAGCAGTCGGAGCCCCACTACCAAGTGGTGGGCTTTTGAATGTGGTTATATGTGCTTGCTATACCAACCCCCAAATGTGCATTTTTAGTGAAGTGCGCAGACCCCTTATTCGACTTAAGCGAATCTTTCGTGAAAAGTGCAAATGAGGGACAGGATGCTTTGTCCCTAAATGACGAAGTTATCCACAGCGGATGGTTTAGCGAGTTACTATAGAACAACGTGATGCAATGCTGATTGAGTGTTCAATGAGTATGTGCGTAACGTGAAAAACCACAGAGCCACAGCCAACTATTTGGTGGTGGGGTGACGGCGTACCTCTTGTATAATGGGTCAGCGACTTAATGTATGCAGCAAGCTTAAGCCGATAGGTGTAGGCGTAGCGAAAGCGAGTCTGAATAGGGCGACAAGTTGCATGTATTAGACCCGAAACGAGGTGATCTAGCCATGGTCAGGTTGAAGGTTGGGTAACACCAGCTGGAGGACCGAACCGACCACCGTTGAAAAGGTGGCGGATGAACTGTGGTTAGGGGTGAAAGGCCAATCAAACTTCGTTATAGCTGGTTCTCCGCGAAAACTATTTAGGTAGTGCCTTGGACGAATACCATCGGGGGTAGAGCACTGGATGGGCTAGGGGGTCCCAAAGACTTACCAAACCTAACCAAACTCCGAATACCGATGAGTACTATCCAGGAGACAGACTGCGACAGCTAACTGCCGTAGTCGAGAGGGAAACAACCCAGATCTACAGCTAAGGTCCCCAAATCGAGATTAAGTTGGGAAGCATGTGAGACGGCCATAACAACCAGGAGGTTGGCTTAGAAGCAGCCATCCTTTAAAGAAAGCGTAACAGCTCACTGGTCTAATTAAGCTATCTTGCGGCGAAAATGTACCGGGGATTAAATCTCGTACCGAAGCTTAGAATGTGCAATTTATTGCACGTGGTAGCGGAGCGTTCTGTAAGCCTGCGAAGCCAGCCTGTCAGGGATGGTGGAGGTATCAGAAGTGCGAATGCTGACATGAGTAGCGACAAACAGAGTGAGAGACTCTGTCACCGAAATCCCAAGGGTTCCTGCATTATGTTAATCAGAGCAGGGTTAGCCGGCCCCTAAGGCGAGGCGGAAACGCGTAGTCGATGGGAACCACGTTAATATTCGTGGGCTAGTTGGTAGTGACGCATTGCGTAAATTGTTCCTCCTTATTGGATTGGAGGGGCGATGAAGCGGTGCCAGGAAATAGCTCCAACATAAAACCGTACCCGAAACCGACACAGGTGGGAAGGTAGAGTATACCAAGGTGCTTGAGAGAATGATGCTGAAGGAACTAGGCAAATTGCACGCGTAACTTCGGGATAAGCGTGGCCCATCTGTACGCAAGTATGAATGGGCGGCACAAGCCAGGGGGTGGCGACTGTTTATTTAAAACACAGGGCTCTGCGAAGGCTCTCAAGCCGACGTATAGGGTCTGACGCCTGCCCGGTGCTGGAAGGTTAAGTCGAGGAGTGCAAGCTCTGAAATGAAGCCCCAGTAAACGGCGGCCGTAACTATAACGGTCCTAAGGTAGCGAAATTCCTTGTCGGGTAAGTTCCGACCCGCATGAATGGCGTAACGATCTCCCCACTGTCTCCAGCATCAACTCAGCGAAATTGAATTCTCCGTGAAGATGCGGAGTACCCGTGGTTAGACGGAAAGACCCCGTGCACCTTTACTGCAATTTTACATCGGTATTAGGCATCGTCTGTGTAGGATAGGTGGGAGACTTTGAAGCTTGGGCGCCAGCTCGAGTGGAGTCACCCTTGAAATACCACCCTGACGTAGCTTGATATCTAACCAAGACCGCTCATCGCGGTCTGGGACTATGTATGATGGGCAGTTTGACTGGGGCGGTCGCCTCCCAAAGAGTAACGGAGGCGCGCGATGGTAAGCTCAGGACGGTCGGAAATCGTCCTCTAGAGTGTAAGGGCATAAGCTTGCCTGACTGTGACAGTGACAGCTGAAACAGATACGAAAGTAGGTCCTAGTGATCCGGTGGTTCCAAGTGGAAGGGCCATCGCTCAACGGATAAAAGGTACGCCGGGGATAACAGGCTGATCTTGCCCAAGAGTCCATATCGACGGCAAGGTTTGGCACCTCGATGTCGGCTCATCACATCCTGGGGCTGGAGAAGGTCCCAAGGGTATGGCTGTTCGCCATTTAAAGTGGTACGTGAGCTGGGTTTAGAACGTCGTGAGACAGTTCGGTCCCTATCTGCCATGGGTGTAGGAAATTTGAGAGGATCTGACCTTAGTACGAGAGGACCGGGTTGGACATACCTCTGGTGTACCAGTCGTTCTGCCAAGAGCGCAGCTGGGTAGCTATGTATGGACGGGATAAACGCTGAAAGCATCTAAGCGTGAAACCTACCTCGAAACAAGATTTCCCTATGAGAGCCGTGATAGACCATCACGTTGATAGGACACATGTGGAAGCTCCGTAAGGAGTGCAGCTAAGTGTTACTAATTGCTCCATTGATTTAACAATTTTGCGCAGGGATTTGACGATCCCTCACATGCAGTGCAAAGCAGACTTGCTTTACACTGATGATTTTAGAGTTGAACTAAATGAATCAGTAGATACCTATTCTTTTCAGAAACAGGGCCGTTTTGACGGTCTGGTGATTATAGCGAAAGTGGTACCACACGTTCCCATCCCGAACACGACCGTGAAACCTTTCAGCGCTGATGGTACTTCGTCTTAAGACGTGGGAGAGTAAGTCGTCGCCAGACCTTCAAAACGGCCCTGTTTCTTTTTCAGCCTTTTTTCTCAACCCATTCCGACCATCTGCGTCGTCGCATCCACATTTTCATGCCATTACGTAGCGCCGCTACGCGCAGTCATGAACATGCGGCATGTGCTCCTAGCATCTGGCCGAACTATGCCGAGAATGTAAGTTAGGGGGCATAGACCCCTAAAATTTTGCCCGTAGAGGGCTGTAGGTGCCTATTCACTGCTTGGGCCCTATCCAGAAGGCCTACGGGGCTAAAAAAGCTTAAAACCGATTGAACACTTCATTAAACTGTCATGACCAAGTCTTAGGTCTATATGTTATTATCTTCTTATTGATTTTATCTAAGGTGGAGAAGTTCATGGCTACCATGCGATTTGCAGGGAACACTTTCGAAGTGAAGAAAGCGCCAGTAGATAAAGACGGCTTTGTAGATGTGCAATACACCATTTCAGGCTCCAATACGGCCGTATTGCACGCGTTCTGCCAGGAACAACAATGTTCCCCAAGCCCCATGGTCAATGGCGCATTTACGCTCAGAAGCTCAGATGTGAATAGCGCTTCGCCCAATGGCGATTCACCTGCCGTTAAGGCAATATACGATGCCTTGAAGGCTGCGACCATAGAGCGCGGCGGACCTGCCGGCTAATCCTAAATCTTGCCCGTAGAGGCGTGTAGATACCTATTTGCTTGCACTGCCCTATCAAACGAGCAGGTCAGCGCTAAAATGCCCTTATTTTGGATTAGTGGCTACGGCCACCATTGCCATGACCATTCTCTTCGGGGCTGGTGTAGCGTATGCGGCTTTTGTCGAGCGCAATGGGCGCGTGGGTGGCTAAGAAATACTCCATCTGATACAGCGCGAGCTTCACCTCGTTACGTAGGTGTTCTAGCTCTGGCGCTGATTTGAGGGCCTTTTCCAACTGAATGAGCGAGCCATGTCTACGCCCACGCTCAATCGCGAGGTGGCCGCCTGCTTCCATCAGGGGTTTGCCAAAACCCGCATTGTCAGAGAGTAGGGCGCTTGCAAAATCCGCGTGGTCGAAGGCAATTTGATCGATGAGGTGCTCTGCGTTTGGGACGTTCTGTTCGGTGATTTTTCCCTCGTCCCACGCATCGCGCAGGTTGTTGACGAGCTGAAAGATTCTGCGCTCTAGGGTTTGGGGGTCGTAACAGCTGCCTTGTTCTTGGCGCAATGTCTCCATGCGAATTTGGCGGCGCAGACCTTCCTGCATGGCGGTGAGTGAGTGTCGGTAACTGCTGACTTTGCTGAGATGGGCTCCGAAGTTAAACAGAACCTTTAAGCCGCTCATGGCGCGATCGGCAAATGCATGAAGCCCACCGCTATTGCGCCAAATCTCGCGCTGTTGGTGCTGGGGGGCGGTAACGTGCGTTTCCTTCGTATCGGGGTCTAGGAAATGCTGTTCCATTTGATCCAGAAGTTTCTGGATTTCTTCGGGACTCTCATTGACTTTTCCTTCCCATGCTCTGCTCATGGCGCGCAGGGCCTTGCGGTCAAATTGCACATCGCCTTTGGGTGACTCCAGATAGGGCACAGACGTCATGGCGCGTCCGATTTGCCTGCCTGCCTCGGCGGCGGTGATGACGCGGCCATCTTCATGCTTGAGTGCAGCAAGGTTGCCGTTAGGGGCGATGCATATCCAGTTGCCGATATGGATCAGGCGCGACCATAGTGGCGGCATGGAAGGGATGGGGTCGCCCACCATTTCGAAGCGGTAGATAGGCACGCTGCCATTGCCCATCATTTTGTAGAGCGCGTTGCGGAAGTCGACATTGCCCACGCGTGGCTGGCCGAATGTGTAGATTTCATGGATACGTGAATGGTTGGTATTTTCCATCCAATGCGCAGCAGCGATAAGTGCTAGACAGCCACCTGAGGAATGCCCTGTGAAGCAAATTTTGGGCGATTTGCCCGTGCGAGCGCGTATCTCGCTTTCCAGGTCCTCCATGGATTGTTCGATGGCGGGCCAGAATTTTTTACCCTCGTATTGATTAGGGCCATGCATGTAATCGAGCGTCATGAGCGTATCCCACCAACCACCATGCACTTTGGCGCCCTTGAGCGACTTGATGAGCTGGTCACGTTCTTCACCCGCATCGGCTGCGTAGTGCGAGGCTAAATCAGCGATTTTTTGTTCGTAATCTGCAGATTTCGTGCGCGCATCCTCACGGAAGAACGCTTGGGAGTGGTAGGAAATGCGCGATTGTATCAGGTTGCGGTAGAAGTGCAGGGGCTCTGTAATATCGGAGCCGTGGAAGCTGACGATGATTTCATCGTCGTTGTAGAAAATGGCGGCTTGTTGTTTTTTGGTGCGAAATAGCTTGGTTTCATAACGGGCCCGCCCATGTTTTTGCTGGCGCGTATTGAGCGCCTCTAGCTCGGTTTTGATGCGCGCCAAATCGTTTTGATAGCATTGTTCGGTGTCATTACCGAAGCGCTCAGCAAATTGGGGTACGTGCGTATTGATGCTTTTGCCACCCCGCGAGGAAAGTCGGCACATGCCGCTCAATAATTTCGCGCGCTGAAATACCTGCTTGCTGACGCCAATAGCATCGGCTTCAACCCGCACGAGCGCGTCGTTTTCTGCTAAATTGGGCTCTGAGGCTTCAGGGGACATGTATGTAGAAAATCCTTTGGTAACTTCGCACTGATAGCAGGGGAATGTGACAATTCTATGATGCTTCAAGGGTTTTTTTTGCGGCGGATTGTCATCAAACCATCACATTGAGTTGCTAGTGTGAGCGCTATGAATCTCGCAGCGAATAGCTCCAAAACCCTTGTCGTCGTTATGGGCGGAACGATTGATGCGTTCTATAATCCCGAACACGGGACGCCGCATACCGTGCCAGTGCCTGATGGCCCTGAAAAATCCTGCATTCCAGATGCGCTAAAGAAGCTAGGAATTGCCGATGCGTGTGAGGTTTGGACCTATTGCATGAAGGACAGTAAAAAAATCACGAAGGCGGATCTTGATGGGATTGTTAAGCGTGTTGAGAATGAGGGCTACAATAAGGTTGTGGTTGTCCACGGGACCGATACCATGCCTAACTCTGGACTGTATTTGCAAGATGCGCTTAAAGATACGGATGCACGCGTAGTGATTACTGGATCAATGTACCCATTGCGTGATGCGCAAGGCCAGTGGCGTGGGTTGGATGCACAGGCAGAACCTGTGCTTACCAACGTCATCCCACGCGATGTGGACGGCCAGATTGATTATGCCCGCGCTTGCGATGGCTGGGTGAATTTAAAGCAGGCGATAAGCGATGTTCAAAACCCTGACCTTAAGGCGGGTGTCTATATTCGGGTTCGACCCGAATCGGTTGAGTTGGGGGATGGCCCATGGCATGCTTCGATGCTCAGTAAGTATGTTATTACGGACGCTCCAGGCACACAGGTTGGCACGGTCCAGCGTTCTGGTTTTGTGGTGCGTTCTGCACCCGCTACGGCACAGGAAATCAGCTTCAATTTTTAGCCTGTTTTTCTATCCACAAATGCCCCTTCTTGGTGATTCGATTTGCTCGCTGAGTTGTGAGTATTGGGGATACATAACATGCAAAAAATAAGATGTAATTTTTGCTTAAATTATTGGCATAGAATTTTCAATTTTACTCACCGCTTATCCACAAGCTGGATTGGTCGGGCGATGTCTAAATTTCCAAAACCAAGAATTTTGATATATTCTTTCTATATCATTTTTTTTGGCGGGGATCATATGATATATTAATAGTATATCATTTTGCTGACCGTATTTATTCTATTGTTTTATATACATTAATCTATATGGTTGTTGATTGGTTGATATCTATAATTATTATTTTATGTTTATATATATTGCAATGATGCATAATAATGATAACAAAAATCCATGAGAACCATCATTGATATCACGGATGAGCAAGTTAAAGTTTTGGATGAGATTTCCAAATTAGAGGATACCTCACGTGCTGCATTAATTCGTAGAGCAATTGACCGTATGCTGGCCGAGGACGCCCGCAAGGGTGAAGTGGCTAAAGAGGCCTTCGGTTTGTGGTCCTATCAGCAAAAAGATGGGATGGTCATCGAGGCGGATTTAAGAGGGGTGTCGAAACCCTCCGCCAAGACGGTAAATGCACCTAAACAAAAGCAGGTAGAAGCACCCGTAACGGAAGACCGTTTTGTTACCGAACCGCCACCCGCAATAGTTGAGCAGGATGCGACGCCTGCCGTTGCGGAGATAGTTGTTCCGCCCCCACCGCCACCTCCGCCCCCAGCAGTTGCAGCGCCGCGTGAGGCTACCCAAACGGCGGTAGATCCATTGGCGGCATTCTTTGCAGGAGTGAAGCCGTGAAAGCGCTTTTCGATACTCATATACTGATCGATTATCTGCGCGGCGTACCCGAGGCAAAGCGCGAGATTGAGCAATACCAAACCCGCCTGATTAGTGCCGTAAGTGCCAGCGAAATATTGGCGGCGGCAAAGCCTGAGGAGGCTCGTGTGCTAAGCGCGTGGTTGGATGGATTTGAGGTGGTGGCCGCTTGCAGCCGCGTGGCGCAAATTGCGGCGCAGTTGCGCCAACAGCAGCGTGATCTGGCGCTCATTCCTGCGATGATTTGGGCCAGCGCCAAAGCGCATGACGCGTTGTTCATCACGCGCAATATGACGAGCTTCCCGCCGCAGGATGCGGGCATCCGAAAGCCGTATTAGGGGTTAAGCGCCTACTTCTTATCAGCAGGTTTTTCAGTTGGCAGTGGTGGCATGTCTTCCGATGGAGGAACCATACCTTCTGGTGCTGCGATAGGAGCCACTGCTGGCTCAACGGCTGGTTCAACCGCAGGCGCTGCTACAGGTGCTTCTCCTGCAGGCATTTCAGCGATTGGCGCGGCTGTGCCGCCCGTTTCTTGGATGGCGCCTGTATCAACAGGTGCTGCTTGCTCGGTGGTGAGTGCAGGTTCTGGTGTAGGCGCAGGCGCTGCTGCGGCTGCAGCCTCAGCTTCTGCGGCTTCGCGTTTAGCGCGGGCGCGTTCTGCGGCAGCTTTGATAGCGGCGCGGCGTTCTGCGGCTTCTGCTTTGATGGCTGCCGTTTCTTCTGCCGTGAGAGGGGCGGAAGCTGCGCCAAAAGGCGATGCAGACTGTGCCAGTGCAGCGCTAGAAAGCATGGTTGAAGCAAGCAAAACAGCCAAAGTAATACGCATGGAACGCTCCTAAAGGTGATAATTAGATTGGGGTTAGCATAGCTTCCACCAACACGCAATGCTGATACGCGCACAGATGCACAGCCCCTGCTATTTCTCTTAGCAGTGGTGTTTTTAGGATGATTCGACCCGTCATACGGTCTTGAAAAGGCAAGATATCTTCACAAAACCGTCACACAAAAACACCCTGAAAATCCGTAGAATATAAGGTGGAAGAGAGTCTATTTGAATGACGCAACAGACGGCGCATAACCTTGAAGCCAGCGAGCAGAAACGTGATGTTTCGAAAGGCGAGAAGGCATTCGATTTCACAGTCTATGGACTGATGAATTGGGTTGGCACGTTCGTGATTACCGTGCCGATAGCCTATTGGATGATGCACGGTAAAGGTAGCCTCGTTACCAGTATACGAAGCGGGGTTAACAAAGGCTTTGAATCCATTATGGAGCCGACACTCAAGGCTGCTGATTGGGTGTTATCGCCGATACGCAAGGCGCCGAAGACTCCTATGAAAGAGCGCGTGAAATGGTGGTCAGAACAAAACACCGTTACATTCGCGACATTCCAAGGCGGCAATTTCATGCTGTTGCCAATTTGGTTAGCAGAGCGAGGCAAGGTTCCATTAGTGGATGGCGCCAATAAAGCGCTTGGTGATGAAACGGATCGCGCAGCGATTGCTGAGGCGCCAAAGACGGATATTGTGTCGCTTATCAAAGGCAGGCTGAGCGCGTTTGCATTGGTGTTCACTACCTTTACAACGCTGAGCCATATCGTGCCCCAAACTTTCCGTAGTTTCAGTGAAGAGTTTGGCGAAAAGGCGGCGGGCTGGTTCAAGAAAAGTGCCTACACTAATATGGATGACGCAAAGCAATTACTCATTCAGCGCAACACGCTTGAAAAGCTGGGGGACGTTTCTGAAGAAGGATTAAAAGCGCTGAAGTCGGCCAACACGAAGCTTGAAGCGCTTGAGACGCGCGCCTTCCGTTTGGGTAAAATTGCTTCATGGGATATTGTGGCAACTACGGCTGCGGTGGCATTGCTTTACACGACGAGTAAATTCTTTGCGCAGGAAAAAGATAAGAAGTCCCACGACAAAGATGTGAAACGAAAAGCAAAGCAACCTGCGCCTGACGCTGTCCCAACAACGCGTGTTGGTGTGGAGCGCTCGGTAGAGTCACCTGAGCAAGCGATGCAGCTAGGTTAGTAGACGTATGTCGAAGCGGCGAGTTCGCGTTTACATGCGCGGACATTGCGAATGGGGTGACCAAGATAGACAATTGCCTGAGCGGTTTCTTGCCCGATGACGCCATCAATTTTCAAGCCATAATCAAACTGGAACTTGGCAACTGCCGTTTTGAACCATGGGCTGTTTTTACCATCGATTGCGCCACGGAAATAACCAAGCCGTGTCAGCTTGCGTTGGAGGATCGCAACGTTGCGTGATTCATTAGTGTAGACCATGGGCTCGAGCGGAATGATGCCGCAATGGCCAACGGTTTGAGCATCGCTGCCTGGCCCGCCAATCGTATCGACCGGGAAGGCTAGTGCTTGGGTGCTGATCAGCATGACCGCGAGTAATGCGGCAGACTGGGCGAGTATCGCCGAACGTGAGTGCTTGGAGCGCATGGGGTTATCCACTTTTTTGTTGTACTTGTGGCCAATATAGCTGTGGATAATGAAGGATTCGTTAATGAGCAGTCAGCATCCTGCTGCTACTATCATTGCCCGACACGCAGTTTTGGTGTTACGAAAGACATATCGCTAGACAAAACAATGTGTTATAAGGTTTGGGATTGGCCGATGCGGGCTTCGCGTTCGGCCAGAATAGCGGCGGCACGGTCTTTATCGCTCATGCTGCCATTTTGAAGAATCTGCTCAATGTTATTGCTTCGTGTGCCGACGTTTTGTGCCCATTCGCGTTCGGGTGCTGACTCAGTTTCTTGCGCGCGGTCTGCAGCCACGGTGGGAGCCATGGTAGGCAACATGACGGGCGTGATGGTTTCTTGTTCCCGGCCACGGCCTTGTGAGGCTTGGTCAGTATTCTTGGATTGTTCGCGACCATTCAAGACGGAGATAATGCCGTTAAAGAGCGTGCTGGCAATAAACGCGCCGCCGATGGTAAGCAGGGTTGTTGGGGCAGCAAAGTTAATGATTGCTTCGCCAATGATAATGCCTGCAACGCCAAGCATTCCATAAAAAAGTCCCATGAACAGGGCGCTGGTTACCATGCCCTTGATAGCACCTTTTATGAAATTGCCAGTGTCATCTGGCTTCTGTTGAGACACATTTCCCATGTCACCATTCTATCAAACCTACGCAGAAGAAATGTGACAGTTGCGTGAATTTATACTAATCCACTTCTATGAAACCCGCACAAATTGACCGTATTTTCAGTATTTTTGCTGCCGCGAATCCCGAGCCAAAAACCGAGCTGGAGGCTCCCAATCCGTATTGTCTGCTGGTGGCGATCGTACTTTCAGCCCAAGCGACGGATGTGGGGGTCAATAAGGCAACTAAGGCACTGTTCAGAAAGGTGAAAACCCCTGAACAGATGGTGAAGCTGGGTGAGGTGGGGCTTAAGGAATACATCAAGACGATTGGCCTGTTTAACGCGAAGGCGAAGAATGTTATCGCGCTTTCTGAGCGCTTGATCGCTGTTTATGGCGGCGAGATTCCACATAGCCGAGAGGCGCTGGAGACTTTGCCCGGTGTTGGTCGTAAGACAGCGAATGTATGGCTGAATTGTGTATTGGGCCAGCCTACCATCGCGGTCGATACGCATGTGTTTCGCGTGGCGAACCGTCTGGGTTTGTGTAAGGCGAGTGACCCACTTAAAACGGAATTGGCGCTCCTGAAAGTGATTCCCAAAAAGTGGATGCAGCATGCACATCACTGGCTGATTCTGCATGGGCGCTATGTGTGCAAAGCGCGCAAGCCAGAATGTATGGTTTGCACGGTTAGTTCTTATTGTGAAGCATTCATCGGCAGTTCTATAATTCGCTCAAGCGCCGCTGGGGCTAGCGGTCTCAACGACCGTCGAGGCGTCGGTCTTCGTAAGAAGAAATAAAAAAAGGCCGCTAGAGACTAGCGACCTTTTTGTCCAAGAATTTCTCGGCTTATGCTACGCGCTTAGTTGCAGTACCTTTCGCGCCAGCTTCCTTCACAGTGCGAATAGAACCTGAAAGCTGACCACCGCGCTCGATTTCGATTTCGCCGTAGGTCACGTTACCATTTACACGACCGGTCGAGTAAATGATGAGGCGGCCACGCACAACGAGGTCACCCTCGAAGGTGCCACTAATCTCTGCATCTTCTACTTCGGCAGTGCCTTTGAGTGCGCCGCTTTGCGCGAGCTCAACGGTGTGCACGTCTTTCATGGTTGCATCGACCATACCTTCAATGACGACGCGATCACAGGTGGTGATTTCGCCTTTCATTTGAATATCTGGGCCAACCGTCAACACACGCTTGGTGTTCGACTTCAGCGCTGGAGCAGCAGGCTGAGGGGCTGGTGCTGGTGCAGGCGCTGCAGGGCGTGCCGCAGCCATAGCAGCGCTTGGTGCCGCAGGACGATAAGCAGGTTGTGCAGGGGTTGCAGGTGCAGCTTGAACAGGACGCACCGAGTCGTTTGCAGCGACGCTGCGCACTGACTCTGCAGCTTCTGGCGTGGTAACGATTACATCGTCCGCACCGTCTTGAATCAATGAATCAGAACCGTCTTCCTTACGACGAAACATAATGCTCTCCTTAGGTTGTGGCGCTTTTGCGCGGTGTTTTTTGAAGCCTAGCAGAGCCTGAGCACTGCCGAGTGACATTACTCTAGCGTGTTGGTGGAGCGTTTCCAGTTAAAAATATGCCTGTGCATATTTATTTTAGTGCGAGGGGGCGCTTTGCCCCCTCAGTGACTCCCCCCGCCGCGTTGCGGCTCGCGCAGCTTTGGCGCTACGCAACGTTCCATTATCTTGCTTAACTATCATTTTTTCCCTACACCCCATCTATGGCAGTTTATACCCAACTCACGAATGAGACGATCGCCGAACTGGTTGAGCAACAGTATGGTTTAGGCAAGCTGTCGTTTGCGGTCGGCATTGCGCAAGGTGTTGAGAATAGTAACTATCTGCTGGATGTGATTGGCACTGACGGCGTCGAACATAAGTATATTCTTACGCTTTATGAGAAGCGTGTGAAGTCAGAGGAGCTGCCGTTTTTTATCCATCTCATGAAGCATCTGCAGGCGAAGGGAATCCCGTGCCCTCAGCCGATTGCGCGCAAAGACGGTGCCACTATCAGTGAAGTGCAGGGTAAACAGGCGGCGCTGGTTTCGTTCCTTAATGGGCGCAGCCGCACCGTCATTAAGAATACGCATGTGAGTGAAGTGGGCGCAGCACTGGCTAAGCTACATTTAGCGGCGGGCGATTTCAACATGCAGCGCGAGAACGCGTTGTCGCTAGCGGGTTGGAAGAGCCTTGCGGCAAGCTTGTCAGTAAAACTCGACGATATCACGCAAGGGCTTGATGCGATGGTGCGTGATGAGTTGGCCTATCTTGAAGCGCATTGGCCAGCGAATTTACCCACGGGAATCATTCATGCAGATTTGTTTCCTGATAATGTGTTCTTCGAAGATGACGTGCTGAGTGGCATTATCGATTTCTATTTCGGTTGCAAAGATATGCTGGCCTATGATGTTGCGATTGTTCTCAACGCATGGTGTTTCGAGAACCAAAAGGAATTCAGCCCCACCAAGTCACGACTTTTGCTGCAGCATTACCAGAAGCACCGCCCATTGAATGACGCAGAGCGTGCGGCATTTGCCGTGCTGGTGCGTGGTGCGGCGTTACGCTTTTTGCTGACACGCTCGTATGACTGGATTCACCGAACGCAGGATGCGATGGTAACGCCACTCGACCCAATGGTATATGTGCGCAAATTACGCTTCCACCAGCAGGTGAAAGATGTGTCGGAGTACGGACTGTGAAGCATGTCAAAATCTATACGGATGGTGCCTGTAGCGGTAACCCAGGCCCAGGTGGTTGGGGCGCGCTGTTAGTATATAACGGCACCGAGAAAGAGTTGAATGGTGGCGAGCCAGAAACCACTAATAATCGCATGGAAATGATGGCGGTTATTATTGCGATCAAAAAGCTAAGCGAACCATGTAAGGTCGATATCTACACGGACAGCAAATATGTCATGCAGGGTGCAACGGAATGGATTCACGGCTGGAAGAAGAAGGGCTGGAAGACGGCTGATAATAAGCCTGTAAAGAATGTCGATTTGTGGCAGGAGCTTGAAAAGCAACTGGCACGACACGATATAAAATGGCATTGGGTGAAGGGGCATGATGGCCACCCTGAAAATGAACGTGCCGATGCATTGGCGCGCGCTGGAATAACCAAGGAGTAATTATGAAAAAATCTATTTTGCTGCTTACTGCATTGATGGTTGCACAGCCTGCTTATGCGCTAGTGAAGGTAACGAATCTGAGTGGCGCACCACAGACTGTCATTTTCTCAAGTGCAGGAAACGATATATCGCGCGTGCTGGCGCCTAATGCGACTGAGCACTTTAGAGGTGCAGAGGGAATGTTGGCGCTTGGCGATGCGGCGACTATCGCCCGTGCTAAAGCAGCCAAGCCAGGCGCAATGGGTGAGTTGTTAGGTGATTTGGTTGCAGCAAACCGCACGTCGCGCATCCCAGCAGCCGATGGAGATATTTTTGTCGTCTGGCCCGATGGCCGACTGCTGCTGCAGGGTCGTAAGCCTAAGGGTTCCTATAGCTGGTAACTATTGGCGTGGCGTTTTAATCGCTGCCTGTGCTGCGGCCAAGCGTGCAATCGGCACACGGTACGGTGAGCAGCTCACATAGTTCAAGCCAGCGCGTTGGCAGAAGTGAATGGAGGCAGGGTCGCCGCCATGTTCACCGCAAATACCCAACTTCAAATCTTTGCGCGTTGCGCGGCCGCGCTCGGTCGCGAGCTGAATCAATTCGCCCACGCCTTCTTGGTCGAGGGTGACGAATGGGTCATGCTCAATCACGCCCTTACGTTTATAGTCTTCAATGAATGACGCGGCATCGTCACGCGAAATACCCATGGTGGTTTGCGTGAGGTCGTTCGTACCGAAGCTGAAGAATTCCGCAGCTTCTGCAATGTCGCCTGCGCGTAAGGCTGCGCGTGGCAATTCGATCATCGTGCCCACTTGATAGGCCATATCCACGCCCGTTTTGCTGGCAACATCTGCCGCCACTTCGTCGATAATCGCTTTCATCATCACGAGTTCTTTTTTGGTCATGACCAATGGAATCATGATTTCGGGCAGTACTTTTTTACCCGATTTCTGCACTTCTGCTGCGGCCTCGAAAATCGCGCGGGCTTGCATGGTGTAGATTTCAGGGTAGGTCACGCCTAAGCGCACGCCACGGTGGCCGAGCATGGGGTTGGATTCATGCAGCGACGCTGCGCGGTACTTCACGGCGTCGAGCGGTACATGTGCGGCGTCGGCCACCTCTTGCATTTCCGCTTCGGTGTGCGGCAAGAATTCATGCAATGGCGGGTCGAGCAGGCGAATGGTCACCGGCAGGCCTTGCATGATTTCGAAGATCTCGACGAAATCTTTTTTCTGCATCGGTAACAATTTGGCGAGCGCGACTTCACGCGCTTTTTTATTTTCCGCGACAATCATTTCGCGCACGGCGATGATTCGCTCCGCGTCGAAGAACATGTGCTCGGTGCGGCAAAGGCCAATGCCTTCGGCGCCGAAATTGCGTGCGGTTTGTGCGTCGTGCGGGGTTTCGGCGTTGGTGCGCACTTTCAGTTCGCGCACGGCATCTGCCCATGCGATGACGGTTGCGAAGTCGCCCGACAGGTTTGGTTCGATGGTGGGGATTTCACCCAACATCACTTCACCTGTGGAGCCATTGAGGGTGATAATGTCGCCCTCACGAATGGTCAGGCCGCCTGCAGCAAATTCCTTGCGGGCGTAATTGATGCGGATATCGCCTGCGCCGGAAACGCAGCATTTGCCCATGCCGCGCGCAACCACGGCTGCGTGCGATGTCATGCCACCACGTGCCGTTAGAATACCTTTTGCTGCGTGCATGCCGTGAATATCTTCTGGCGATGTTTCGATGCGCACGAGAATGACTTTCTCGTTAATCGATGCTTGGTGCTCGGCGTCCTCAGCGGTGAAGACGACCTTGCCCGAAGCCGCGCCTGGTGACGCTGGCAGACCTTTGGCGATGACTTGCTTTTTCGCGTTCGGGTCAAGCGTTGGGTGCAGCAATTGGTCGAGCGAGCTCGGGTCGATGCGCAGCAGCGCCTCTTCCTTCGTGATGAGTTTTTCCGCGACCATGTCTACGGCGATTTTCAGCGATGCTTTGGCGGTGCGCTTGCCGTTTCTGGTTTGCAGCATCCACAGCTTGCGGTTTTCGACGGTGAACTCAATGTCCTGCATGTCGCGGTAATGCGCTTCGAGCTTCTGGTAGATTTTCACCAGCTCGGCGAATACGTCGGGCATGACTTCTTCCATCGAGGGCAAATCGCCGCCCTCGGCTTTGCCCTTGATGGTGAGTGGCTGCGGGGTGCGGATGCCTGCGACCACGTCTTCGCCCTGAGCGTTGACGAGGAATTCACCATAGAACATTTTCTCACCCGTCGAAGGATTGCGGGTGAAGGCCACGCCAGTGGCGCAGTCATTCCCCATGTTGCCGAACACCATGGATTGTACGTTGACCGCCGTGCCCCACTCGGCAGGAATGTCGTGCAAGTTACGATAGGTGCAGGCGCGTGGGTTCATCCAACTGTCAAACACGGCGCGGATGGCGCCCCAGAGTTGCTCATTCACATCCTGCGGGAAAGGCTTGCCCAATTCTTGCTGCACGCGCTCTTTATATTGCGCGACGAGTTCTTTCAAATCCGCGTCGGTGAGGTCGGTGTCTTGATGTACTTCGCGCTCGTTCTTCATGAGGTCGAGCAAATCTTCGAACAAGTGATGCTCTACGCCCAATACCACGTCCGAATACATTTGGATGAAGCGGCGGTAGGAGTCATAGGCAAAGCGTGCATTGCCAGTTTTCGCTGCGAGACCTTCGACCGTTGCGTCATTGAGGCCGAGGTTCAAAATCGTGTCCATCATACCCGGCATGGAGGCGCGGGCACCCGAGCGCACCGAAACGAGTAGTGGGTTTTTTGCGTCGCCAAAGCTACGGCCAACGGATGCCTCGATTTGCGCAACGCCCGCGCTTACTTGCTCGGCGAGGTTGGCGGGGAAATTCTTTTCTGCAGCATAATAGGCCACGCAGACTTCGGTGGTGATGGTGAAGCCTGGGGGAACGGGCAGGCCAAGCGAGCACATGTCGGCAAGGTTGGCGCCTTTGCCACCAAGCGCATTTTTCATGCTCACATTGCCTTCGGCGAATCCATCACCAAAGCTGTAGACCAGCTTGTCTGCAGTTACGGTTTTCTTTGCGGCAGATGATTTCATAACTAACCCTCAATCTTACTAAAATCGGCGATTTTCATGCTGGCTTCGCGTACGCCTGCGAGCAGGCTTAAGCGTGCATCCTTGTGGCCTTCTTCGGTGATCATCACGTCGTCGAAGAATTTATTGATCGGTGCGGCAAGTGTTGCCAGCGCATCAAGCGAAACGACATTTTGTTGCAGCGCTTTGTGTAATTCTTGCTCGGCAGGTTTTGCGAATGATGCAGATTTTGCTGCAGCGAATTGGTACTGCGTTTTTGCTTTTTTCTCCTCAGCGGCGAGGATGTTCATCGCGCGTTTGATTGCGGCAAGGGTGACTTGCTGTTTTGCAGTGAAGTCTTGCAAGGCTTTTGCGTTTGCTGCAATCGCAGTCGGCATGAAGCCTGCTTGGTTCTCATTGAAGCTTGCTTCGATAATATCGTGGCGGATGCCTTCGTCTTTCAGCACGTTCTTCAAGCGGTCATGGAAGAAATCGAGAATTTCTTGGCTCGGCGTGAAGGATGCGAAATCAAGGTTCCAGCTTTTGTCGAGCACGATGCGCAAAATACCCAATGCGGCACGGCGCAGGGCGAAGGGGTCTTTACTGCCCGTTGGTTTTTCACCCGCAGCAAAGAGCGATTGAATCATGCGCAGTTTGTCGGCGACCGAGATAATCGCGCCAAGCTCAGTGGTAGGCAGTGAGTCGCCCGCACCTTGCGGTTTGTAATGTTCGTAAATGGCTTCGCAAACTGCGTCCGCCTCTTTTTGTGCTTTGGCGTAGTAACGCCCCATGATGCCTTGCAGGTCTGGGAATTCGCCGACCATGCCGCTCGTTAGGTCGGCTTTACACAAATCGGCAGCGCGTTTTACTTCGTCGGTATTTTTGTAGCCAACCTCTTTCGAGATGGCGACGGCGAGGGCGCGAGTTTTTTCGACTTCCTTGTCCATCATGCCGACTTTGGCGTGGAACACGACGTCGGACAGTTTCTTCGCCCAATCGGTGAGGGGTGTTTTTTGGTCTTGGTACCAGTAGAATTCACCATCGCTTAGGCGTGCGCGGAGGACGCGTGAGTTGCCCGACACAACGGCTTTGCCACCGTCAGTGGTCACCATGTTGCTCACCAGAATGAATTGGTTGGTGAGTGTGCCGTTCGCCTCGGTCGCGAAGTAGCGCTGGTGGTGTTTCATTTCACTGATGAGGACTTCTTTCGGCAGCGGCAAAAACTTTTCGTCGAACGTGCCAACGTAAGCGGTTGGCCATTCCACCAGACCTGTCACTTCGTCGAGCAGGCCTTCGTCAGTCACGACGCTGAGTTTGTTTTTTGCTGCAGCATCATTCACTTGTTGTTGCACCAATGTGCGGCGCTCTTCGCGGTCAACCAGCACATGCGCTTTACGTAGTGCCTCGACATAATCGTCGGCGTGCTTGAGGGCGATTTCTTGTGGCGCGAGGAAGCGGTGGCCATGGGTGATGTTACTGGCGGTGAGGTGGCCGAAGGTAACGGGCACCACGGCGCTGTCGAGCAAGCAGACAATGCGGTGCAGTGGGCGCACCCATTGCATAGGGCGTGCACCCCAGCGCATGGATTTTGGCCACGAGAATTCATTCAATGCCGCTTCGCAGATTTCTTTGACGACTTCTTCAGTCGGGCGACCCTTGCGTTCGATCTTTGCGAAGTAATAACCGTCGCGCTGTTCGCACTGCTCGGCGGTGAGGCCAACGGAACCCAAGAAGCCTTTCATTGCCTGTTCAGGCGCGCCGACTTTGGGGCCTTTTTTTTCTTCCGACACGTCAGGCTGTTTTTGCGGTAGGCCAGAAACTTGAATCGCCAAGTGACGCGGTGAAACGAATGTTTTTGCGCCCGTGTTCTCAAGACCCGCTTTCTCGATGCCGCCCATGATAAGGCGCTGCAACTGCTCCGCCGCGCCGCGCTGCATGCGGCTTGGAATTTCTTCGGAAAATAACTCTAGCAGTAATGTGGCCATTATCTCTTCTTTACGAGTTTGGGTTGCACGTGTTTGCCGCCAACGCTTTTACGCGCGGTCTTTGCGATTTGGTTTCTGGCATCGACCAGAATCACTTTTGGCTTATGTTTTGCTGCGGCCTTTGGTTTCATTTGCGCAAAGGCGCAGATGATGAGGAGGTCGCCTTTTTTCACGAGGTGGGCTGCCGCACCGTTGATGGTGATTTCACCACCACCTGCTTTTTTCGATTTGATGGCATAGGTGGTCAGGCGTGCGCCATTAGAGATGTTCAGCACGTCCACTTGCTCGTGCTCGAGAATGCCAGCAGCTTTAAGCAACAAAGGGTCAACCGTGATGGAGCCGTTATAATGCAAGTCCGCGCCAGTGCAGACTGCGCGGTGGATTTTGCCTTTCATCATCGTGAGTAACATGGCTTACCTGCGTTGTAACTGTTGTTGGCATTGCACGTTATTGGTGGCCGTGCGAATGGCTGCGGAGATTTCTGGCTCAGCGTCTTTGATGCGGCCTGCACTAATCGTGCTCATCGTATCATAGAGTGCGGGCTGAACATTGAGCAGTTTCTTGCCCAAACTTGTTTGGTAGAAATTAACCATCCACTCCAACTCAGCTAGATTGAAATTATTGACGTAAACATTGGCGAGCGCTGGGCGCATGGCGTCAAAGCTGAGGGTTCTTTCCAGAATCGTTCGCACGGTGGAGGTTGAACTTTCGGCGCATGGTATTTCACGTATCGCGTTGATTTGATCATCAATCGTGCGGTTCATTTGCGTTTGTAATGCACCATTTGCATTCATGTAATCCACCAGCACCAAGGCTACTTCGCGCATCTTCTTCTGCGTCACTACGCCAGGTTTTGGCTGTGGTGGTGCAGCAAAACTGTTAGCTGCGATAAAGCATATGGCTATCATGAGTAGTGGTTTCATGCGGCGATTCCCTTTGCGTAATAAAGGTTATCGTCGGGCATTTTGATGTGTGCGATTTCTGTCGGCAAATCTGATTCAGGAAAAAGGCAAAATCCGTTCTTCTCATAAAAGCGCTGGGCAGCTTTCAGAATATCGACTGTGCCAAGATAAATGTGCTTAAAGTTTTGCTGTTTGGCCCATGCCATCAAGCCATCCAATAATTGTTGGCCAAGACGATGAGGTGTGCCGCGATAGGCTGGCGCAACAAACATTTTGCGCAGCACTCCGATGCCGCCACCCACATTAATGAGAGCGATAGTTCCAACGACCTTATCGCCGTCAGAAGCGACCCAAAAGTTACCGCCTGTAGCAATATATACTTCATGAATGCGGAATAAATCTGGCTGTTGCTCAAGCGTAATAGGCACGCCATGCTCGTGCTGGATGGAGACAACAAACGCGCCAATTTCACTTGCGTAAGGTGCAGTGGCGTCGAAAACATCTACGGAGACTGACATTACGCTGCCTCCTTTTGGGTTTCGACCCATGCTTCGCAGCAGGCTTTGGCAAGGGTGCGGACGCGGGCAATATAGGCGGCGCGTTCGGTCACGCCAATCACTCCGCGCGCGTCGAGCAGATTAAAACGGTGCGATGCCTTGATGCATTGGTCATAGGCGGGCAGTGCCAGTTTTTTCTCGAGCAGGGATTGGCATTCTTTTTCTGCGTCCTTGAAGTGCTGAAGCAATTGCGCGGTGTCGGCATGCTCCAAGTTATAGCCTGAATGCTCGACTTCGTTTTGTTTGAACACGTCACCGTAAGTGAAGGTTGGTTGGCCGTCTTTGGGCGCATTCCATTGCAGGTCGTAGACGTTTTCAACACCTTGAATATACATGGCCAAACGCTCAAGCCCGTAGGTCAATTCGCCAGAGATAGGGTCGCAGGCAATGCCGCCCACTTGTTGGAAGTAGGTGAATTGCGTGACTTCCATACCGTCGCACCAGACTTCCCAGCCCAAGCCCCATGCGCCCAGCGTGGGCGATTCCCAATCGTCTTCGACGAAGCGAATATCATGCAGCGATGGGTCGATGCCGAGTTCTTTCAAGCTTTGCAAATAGAGCTCTTGAATGTTGTCGGGCGAAGGTTTCAGGATGACCTGATATTGGTAATAATGCCCCAAACGGTTGGGGTTTTCGCCATAGCGCCCGTCCTTCGGGCGGCGTGATGGCTGCACATAGGCGCAGTTCCACGGCTTGTTGCCGAGTGTGCGCAAGGTTGTCGCGGGATGAAAGGTGCCAGCCCCCATTTCCATGTCGTATGGTTGGAGGATGATGCAGCCCTGTTTTGCCCAGAAATTCTGGAGCGTAAGGATGATATCTTGAAATGCAAAAACCATGGTGCGCAGCTTTTAGCGCCTGAAATGGTGCACTGCAAGGGTTTATGAGGGTTTTTACAGGTTTTTATGCGTTTGAATCAGACGCATAGCCCAAGCGCTTGATGAGCCAGCTAACAAAGTGGACGAGCAGGGTCGTCCAGACCACGCGCCAGACCGCGTCCTCGGCCAGTTCGCCGATGGTTGGGTTATAGGTGGTCAAGAGATCGTCGCCCCAAATCCAAAAGAGAACGGCGAAAAAGGCGATGTAGTTCAGATATTCACCGATACGGTGCAGGAAATGAGCAAATTTAGCTGCTGCCACACTTGCCATTAGGCGTGTCCTACAATGGTCGAAAAGAAGGCCATATCAACCCCTAACGACTTGCTGGCAGTTGCCCATTTAATGTCGTCTTCAGTGTCGAAAATAAGCTCTGGCGAGCTGGGGACGACTATCCAGCTATTTTGCTCAATCTCTTGCTCCAACTGGCCTTGTGACCAGCCTGCGTAACCCACAACCAGTGCGGATTTGCGAGGGCCATTCCCTGCCAGAATATCATTCAGGATCGCGCTTGATGCGGTGACCGAAACGTCGCGATGCACGGCCAAGGTGTAGTCTTTGATGAAGTCATTCGTATGGATTACGAAACCGCGACTACGTTCCACTGGTCCGCCGTAATAGACTGGGATTTCCTTGTTCTCAGCGCCCTCAGGAAGTTTGAATCCCTCAATAAGCGATGAGAAGTGCACCAGCTCAAGCGGCTGGTTGACGATAACGCCCATGGCGCCGTCTGCTCCATGCGCGAATACAAATACAACCGAGCGCTGGAAAGGCCCCGAGTCAATCAGTGGTGTGGCAACCAGCAATTGACCTGCAAGGTAGCCTTCCTTTTGCTCGCGACCATCAAGCATGTGAATGCTTGGTGTGGTCACTGTTTCAGAACGAAGCGTAATAGGATGTTCGGTTACAAGCGCAGGTTTAGGCTCGCTGCCAATCAACATCGATTTCGCTTTGGAAAGAAAATTTTTGCTCATGTGATGTGACGTGATTTGAAGTGTTGTTGTTGGTTTCAATCTACATGTAGGTAACGCGCTGGGCAATTTCAATCATCTGTGAAGAACGAAATATTTTTGTTGCTTTTCGCGTAAGTCGCAGTGCTCAGGCTTCTTGGTTTTTGAGGTGCATTTGATAGCGCGGTTCAAGCCATGTAGGGAGCGTGAGTGTCACCGCTAGATTGCCTATCAATGCTTCGCCGCCATCACCTACCATATCGAAGCGCGCGAACATAAGCCCTTGGTTAAGGTGGCGGCTTCGAAGTTCGCCAATCACCTTGCCGTCACGCAGAATATCTTTGTCTTCGGCGGGTAAGGGCTCTGCGCACTGAACGTGGTAAAAGCCTTTGCGGGCGATGGACTTATAGTGCATGCGCGCCGTGACTTCCTGCCCCACATAACAGCCTTTGGTAAAGCTAACGGCATTCAGCAAATCATAGCCGACATCGAGTAAGGTTTCCTGCTCCGTCGCATCGATGCCGCCTTCAGGAATCCCATGGTTAAGCCGCTCGATGACGAGATGGTCGAGGCTAATGGCTGCTGGGTTTGCAGTACCGTCATTACGCCAATGGCGTAGTGGAAGTATTGCGTGGCGCGGGTCTGCGAAGGTGAGGTGTGATGAGTCCTGCGATTGAGGGGTGAGGTAGCTTAGACACCAACCCTCACATTTGCTGATGGTTACTTTGGCGCGCAGTTTATAAAGTGAAAGTTTTTTGATGAGCGCCTCGGCTGTATCGTTGCGAACATCAAGCCAGTAGCCGTCGTCACGTTTGATGATGAAAAAGTCGTAATTCCATTTGCCCTGCGGCGATAGCATCGCGCTGAAGATGGGTGCGTGGTCTGCATTCGCAATATCTTGCGTGATGATGCCTTGCAGGAAGGAGCTTGCGTCCTCACCAACAATACTAATCAGCGCCCGCGAATGATCAATCAGTTGCATGACTTCTATATAGGGTGAATTTCGCGACTGTCTAATGAATCGTCGAGAGGCCGCGTATGAATTGGAACTGGCTTGGCTTAATAAGCTCGGTGTGCGCCACGGTGACGGAGTGGATTTTGCCGTCCAACTCGCGATTCCAGAAATCGATGAATTTTGTTAGCACAGGAAATTTGGGTGCAAGATCCAACTCTTGCCAGACAAAGCTTTGTAGTAATTTCGGATGATCGGGCATGTGGTAGAGAATTTCGGCCGTCGTAAGGCGGTAATCTCTCACCATCTTTTCAAAGTCTTCGCGTTCGTTTTTCGCCATACGCCTCTATTATATAGCAGAAATTTGCGTTCGTGAAAACGCTGTTTTCATTAGAAGGGGCATTGACCCCGCCGCTACGCGGCTCGACTACCGGCTACGCGGTCTGACGTGCATGGCAAAAAGGACACGCCAGATTGTGAACATTTTAGATAAGTGTTTGAAAAATTATTTTATTTTGTGATTGGCGCGCGATTTGCTACCTTAAACCTATGCGCCGTATTTTCCTAATCACTGCGATGGTTTTTGCTTCGTCCGCACAATTGGCGGTGGCGGACGCGCTGATTGATGGCGCAAAACAATGTACCCAGTATTTCCCCACGGAAGAGCAAAACCGCGCGATTCCAGTGCATTTGCTTGCGGCGATCTCGACAACGGAAACAGGTCGCTATCATGAAGGACTAGGCATGGCAGTGCCATGGCCTTGGACCATTAACGTAGAAGGTAAGGGCTATTATTATAGCTCGAAGGCGGAGGCGATTTCCGCCACGCAGAAGTTTCTGGCGCAAGGTAAACGCTCGATCGACGTAGGCTGCATGCAGGTGAATCTCAAGCATCACCCGAAAGCGTTTCGCAATCTCAATGAGGCGTTTGATCCTGCGACTAATGTTGGCTATGCCGCACGATTCTTGAGCGAAAATTTTGCTGAAATGGGCAACTGGATCAAAGCGGCGGCATCGTATCATTCGCGTACGACGAGTCGTGGTAATGCGTATCTTGGTCGCGTTGAAAAGAATTGGACGAGCATTGTCAATAAAGTGCGTGCAGCTCGTGGCGAACAGCAAGTTGCTTCTGCTGCTCCTGCCATGAAAGCGCAGGCGGCAATGCCAAGCGTGATTACTCACCGAGCGGGTAACCGAATTAATAGTACGCATGGTGTGCGTATGATTGAGGTGAGCCAAGAGCCAACCGTAGCAAGAGCGCAGCGTAGTGATGTGTTGGTCATTCGTACGGCGCAAGCGGAGCAGACGCGCTATCAAGGGCCCGCAGAGGCGACGATCACACGTAGTGTTTCCCAAAGCAGTATTGACAGGCCGGCTGCGCAGAGTAATGTGAGCGCACGTCAACCAAACTTTGTATTTGCAAACTAATGACCCAGACCTTTGAAACGATTCAAGCAATCAGCCGCGAAGTCGCTTGTGATGGCGGCGGTGGTGCGCTTGGCCACCCAAAAGTGTATTTGCATATCGACCAAGATAAGGGTGACAAAGTCGTGTGTCCTTACTGCAGTCGCACCTATATTTATCGTGAAGGGAAAGCTGCATGAGCGGTACATTGCCCATCATTCTCATCGGCTTCATGATTGCTACGGCGATTGTGTTGGTAATCGGTATTTTTCTGATGGCGCAGGGTGGTGAAGCAAACCGCAAGTACGGTAATAAGATGATGGTGATGCGTGTCGTGCTCCAAGCTTGCGCACTCGCTACCTTTGCAGCATTGCTCGTTTCAAAAGCCTAATAGATATATGCGCTCAAGCGGCGCTGAGCCTAAGGCTCTTAATGTGCTTTCAACCAGCAGTTTTTAATTTGATGCGCTGCACTGCAAGCGCTTGCATTTTAAAACAAAAACCCGCACACTCCCCTGAACAAGGAGTTCTCGATGCGTATTCTCGTACCGGTCAAAAGAGTTGTCGATTACAACGTCAAAATTCGTGTGAAGCCTGACCAATCAGGTGTGGAACTGGCGAACGTCAAAATGTCGATGAATCCATTCGACGAAATCGCCATGGAAGAGGCGATTCGCTTGAAAGAAAAAGGTATCGCTACGGAAGTGATCGCCGTTTCGATGGGCGCTAAGACAAGCGAGGAAACGCTTCGCACAGCACTTGCGCTTGGTGCGGATAAAGCCATTTTGGTGCAAACCGAGGGCGCGATTGAACCGCTTGTTGCTGCAAAATTATTGCGCGCGATTGTGCAGAAAGAAACACCGAATTTGGTGATTTGTGGCAAGCAGGCGATTGATGATGATGCCAACCAAACAGGTCAAATGCTTGCGGCGCTTTTGGGTTGGCCGCAGGCAACCTTTGCGTCGAAGTTAGTTATCAATGGCGATGAAGCAGAAGTCACCCGCGAGGTTGATGGTGGCTTGATGACAATCGCTGTGAAATTACCAGCCGTGGTGACGACCGACCTGCGATTGAACGAGCCGCGCTATGCAAAGCTGCCTGATATTATGAAGGCGCGCAGCAAACCGCTTACTGTGATTCCCGCTGCTGAGCTTGGTGTGGATTTAGTGTCGCGCACGAAGACGCTGAAAGTAGAAGAACCTGCGAAGCGCAAAGGTGGCGTGAAGGTAAAGACGGTTGCAGAGTTGGTTGATAAACTGAAGAATGAAGCGAAGGTAGTGTAATGAGTATTCTCGTTGTTGCAGAACATGACGGTGCATTCATCACCCCCGCGACGCGTGCGACGATTGGTGCGGCTCAAAAAATCGGCGGCGATATTGATGTGCTGCTAGCGGGCCATAATATTGCTGCGGTGACAACTGCTGCAAAATCACTCGCAGGAGTTCGCAAAATTTTGGTAGAAGATGATGCGATTTATGCGCACCCGCTTGCTGAAAACTTGGCGCCATTTATTGCGGAATATGCTGCGGGATATTCGCACATATTAGCGGTGGCGACTTCGGTTGGAAAAGACGTCATGCCGCGCGTTGCTGCACTGCTTGATGTTCAGCAGATTTCTGAAATTACCAGCGTTGTAAGTGCTGATACGTTCATCAGGCCGATCTATGCGGGTAATGCTCTGGAGACGGTGCAATCGCTTGATAAGATAAAAGTGATAACAGTGCGGGGTACGAGCTTTGATAAGGTTGCGGAGACTGGCGGCAGTGCCGAAGTGGTGGATGTGCCAGCCATTGCCGTTGCTGCAAGCTCGCGCTTTGTGGGTATGGAAGGCGTGAAGAGTGATAGGCCAGAGTTGACCAGTGCGCGTGTTGTGGTATCGGGCGGGCGTGGTGTTGGCAGCAAAGAGAACTTTGCGATTATCGATAAGCTTGCCTTAAAGCTGAATGCGGCAGTTGGCGCGTCGCGCGCTGCGGTGGATGCAGGCTATGTGCCAAATGATTATCAGGTTGGACAGACGGGTAAAGTCGTGGCCCCCGAGCTTTATATTGCGGTGGGAATTTCAGGTGCGATTCAGCACCTTGCTGGTATGAAAGAAAGCAAAGTGATTGTGGCGATTAACAAAGACGAGAATGCGCCGATTTTCGAAATCGCTGATTATGGGCTGGTGGGTGATCTGTTCCAGATATTGCCAGAACTTGAAGCGGCGCTCTAGCGCCCACGCCACGCTGAGGGTGCAGGCCTCATCTGTGGGTCTAGGATTGAATCAGCAATCGTTGGCTCAGATTTGCCACGTTTTCTAACCGCTTCTCGAAGTGTGTCAACGTGAGATGGTGTTAATTCAATCGTCATGCTATTGCCACCAATTGTTTCGATTGATACGCCATGTTTTTCGAGTGCTGCAATCAACTTCATGCCTATTGGGGTAGGGAATTCAGCAGAAAAATGGCTAATCATATCTTCTTCTTTAGGTAGATGAAACATACCATGGTGTGAAGTGGTGCTGTCGAATTTATAGTCAGGATTTGGGTGTGCCTGCCACTGACCGCCTAGCTCATTAGCGAGGAATTTCGTTGTGGATTGGAACCATTTCATAGCGGCCTCTTAAAGTGATTGATGCTTGTTGCATTTAATAGAGTTCTGGCGAGTCAGCAATACCACTCAGTTTCGTGTAGTGATCGACCAAGTTTGGTCTGGGCTGCATTTTGTATAGAGCTGAAAGATCCGCATCGCCACTGATACTCAACGTAACTTTGTCGTCGGTGCGGCGTGGTGGAGGGTCGTTCACGTTTGCAGTAATGCCGTGACTTTCAGACAGGCAGGTGGAAACATCGTTAGCAACGCTTCTATGCAGGAGGTCGCTTTCGAAGATATTGCGCTCCGACCTGTAACTCCAGTTTCCGCCAATCACTTCATTTAGTTTTGACAAGGTTCCATGACTCATCGCCATCTCCTATTTGTTGTGATATTTGTACCAAAGCTTGCCAAAGCGTGTGTGAACCTTTTATGAAGATGCTATGAGTCAAACGCTGCGTATTGCCCTTGCCCAGCTTAATGTCACGGTCGGTGATATTGAGGGGAACGCGACGCGCATTATTCAAGCCGCGCGCGATGCCGATGCACAAGGTGCTGATTTACTGCTCACTCCTGAGATGGTGCTAACGGGCTATCCCCCTGAAGATCTTATTTTAATGCCTGCTTTTCGTGCGGCGTGCCGTGCGCAGGTGGAAGCCATAACGATGGCCACGAAGGATTTGCGCTGTGCGCTGATCTTGGGGACGCTCTGGGAAGAGCAGGGGCGTATTTATAATGCCAGTGTGTTGGTAGAGGCTGGGAAAACCACGCGTATCCGCTTGAAACATGATTTGCCGAATTATGGCGTGTTTGATGAAAAGCGCGTGTTTGCCGTAGGTGCGGAACCAACCGTGCTATCATGGCGTGGCCATAAACTTGGCGTGTTGATTTGTGAAGAAGTGTGGGACACAGAATTGCCCCTGCTGCTTGCTAAGCAAGGTGCTGAAATATTGCTAGTGCAGAATGCGTCGCCTTACCATATTGGCAAGGCATGGCAGCGTAGCCAAGTAGTGTCGGCTGCATCGCAGGCGACAGGGCTGCCAGTGGTGTATCTCAATCTTGTCGGCGGGCAGGACGAATTGGTGTTTGATGGCCGCTCCTATGTGCATGAGCCGAACCGCAAGGACGCGGTGTGGCTCAAAGCATTTGAGGAACACCTAGGGCTAGTGACCTTTGAGAAAACAGCTATGGGTTGGCAGGTGGTGGATGGCCCAAAAACCGCCGATATGAGCAATGCTGAAACGATCTATAAAGCGCTGGTGTTGGGCCTTCGTGACTATGTGACCAAGAACGGATTCCCCAGCGTGGTGCTGGGACTTTCGGGCGGTATTGATTCGGGCTTGAGTGCCGCCATCGCGGTAGATGCGCTGGGTGCTGACAAGGTCATCGGCATTAAACTTTCGTCGCCCTTTACTTCGAAAGACAGTGTTGAGGACGCGGATGCGCTAGCCAAAAGCCTAGGGATTCGCTGCGAATCTGTGCCAATCACTGCGCTCATGGATGCGGCGCGTCTGGCGCTCAAGAATTTATTTTCAGGCCGCAAAGACGATACGACGGAAGAAAATATCCAAGCGCGTTTGCGCGGGTTGTTGCTGATGGCGGTATCGAACAAGTTTGGTCATATGGTGCTTACTACGGGTAACAAATCCGAAATGTCGGTGGGCTATGCAACGCTTTATGGCGATATGTGCGGTGGGTTTTCCGTGCTGAAAGACGTGTATAAAACCACGGTGTTCAAGCTGTCGCGTTGGCGTAATACGCAAAATGCGGTGATTCCTGAGCGGATGATCACCAAGTCGCCTACGGCAGAGTTGCGCCATAACCAAAAAGACGAAGACTCGCTGCCGCCATACGATGTGCTGGATACTATCTTGCGCGGGTTGATCGAGAGGCGCTTAGCAGTGGCGGAGTTGGTTGCAGAAGGCTTGAACGAAGAAACGGTGACACGCGTAGCACGTATGGTGATCGGGGCGGAATATAAGCGCCGCCAGAGCGCTCCAGGCGTGAAAGTGACGCCCATGGCCTTTGGTCGTGACCGCCGTTGGCCGATTACTAACAAATGGCGCTTCTTGTAATGCGTTTCAAAATCCTATAGAGCCTCCCCCATGTCAGATAAAGTACTTGTTCGTTTTGCGCCGTCGCCCACTGGTTGGATCCATGTGGGGAACGTGCGTACGGCTCTCATCAACTACCTGTTCGCGAAGAACGCGGGCGGGCAGTTCATGCTGCGTATCGATGATACGGACCTTGCGCGTTCGACCGCCGAATATGAGCAGGGCATTCAGGAAGATTTGAAATGGCTCGGCTTGAACTGGGACACGTTCGCCAAGCAGTCAGATCGTTTTGACCGTTATGAACTCGCAAAAGAAAAACTGCTGGCCGATGGCCGCTTATATGCCTGCTACGAAACGGCAGAAGAAATCGATGTGAAGCGCAAGATGATGGCAAGCCGTGGTCTGCCGCCGATGTATGACCGCAGCGCGCTGAAGCTGACAGATGAAGAGAAGAAGAAGTACGAAAGCGAAGGTCGCAAGCCCCATTATCGCTTTAAAATGAATCATGCGCCTATCATTTGGGACGATATGGTGCGCGGCAAGGTTGAGTTTGATGGCGCGAAAATTTCCGACCCCGTGCTGATTCGTGAAGACGGCGTGGCGCTATTCACCCTTTCGACCTCGGTGGATGATGGTGAGCTTAATATTACCCATATTATTCGTGGTGAAGACCATGTGAGCAATACGGCGATTCAGGTGCAAATTATGGAAGCGCTGGGGCACAAGCTGCCACGCTTTGGGCACATGGCACTCTTGAAGATGAAAGAAGGAAAAATATCTAAGCGTGAAGGTGGAGGCGATATTCGTTCCTTGCGCCAAGAAGGTGTTTTCCCACTCGCGCTTGCTTCGTATCTTGCAAAAATCGGTACGTCGGATGCGATTGAATTAGGTGAGTCGTTGCAGGCATTAGAGCAAAGTTTTGCGATCGAGAAACTGGGCCGTGCCATGGCCAATTACGACCCTGAAGAGCTAGCACGCTTGAACCTGAAATTGCTGCATCACATGAGCTATGCGGATGCGAAAGCGCAATTGCCCGCGAGTGTGGATGAAGGTTTTTGGAACCAGATTCGTGGCAACTTGAAAAGCCTTGCCGAAGTGAAAGATTGGGTCGAATTGTTGCAACAGCCCATTACGCCTATCATTGAAGATAAAGAGTTCACGCATCAGGCTGCAAGCCTGTTGCCTGAAGGTGAGTGGGGCGCGCATTCGTGGGATGAATTCGTGAATAAGGTGAAAGAGGCGACGGGCCGTAAAGGCAAGGAGCTCTTCATGCCGCTTAGAATGGCTCTCACCGCCCGTCACGATGGGCCAGAGCTGAAGGCGTTATTTGCGATGCTTGGGCGCGAACGTGCCCAAAAACGTCTGATGGGCGAAGTGGCATAAGAAATCTTCATCATTTCGTAACAATAATTCCCATACAAATTGTTTATAATGACTGTGTAATCAATGGGTTTCTATGGCATTTGGAATTGGTGCAGTTTTAGATTGGGCAACAACTCGTTACGAAAAGTGGCGTTTTGCACAAAGCGTTGGTGATGCAAATCAGGACGGTATACTTGAGCAACGCGAGATCATGGCTGCCTTAAATAATAATCAGCGACAAGCGATCGATAGAGATTTTGCAGCAATTGCACGTCCTTTGGTAGAGAGATGGTACATGGATGTACAAGTACAAAGGATGCTAGATGAAACCTTCGAGGAGGACGTCAGCTTAACGAGATTCGATAATTCTGACATCAGCCATTTAAATCAACCTTACATTGATCGGCTTACCCGTTCTCTGCAGGATCGCATTGATGTTTATAGGTATTTGCCTGAATCTAGCAGAAGTGAACTTTTGGAGATTGCTAGAGATATTAGATTGGATGAGTCTATCGAACATAGAAATAGAAGTGAAGTTGCGCGAGGCATGCTAGGAATGGCTAGATTGAGTGCTGATGCTGTGCAACTCAGCGATATGAGCGAGATTGCAGATAGATTACTCTCGCCTGCGGATGAAGCTATTCTAAGGCAGCGCGCTGTTGAACTTTATCATCAGAGGCTTCGCGAAGAGAGAGAAGCTGGGCGATTAGCCTAATCAAGGCAACGTTTACATCCGCCAGCGAATCGCGTATAAGCCTTTTCATGAGTAACATACGCCTTTCCAATAGCTTAACGCGTCAGGTTGAAGCCTTCGCGCCGTATGACCCGAAACACATTAAACTCTATGTGTGCGGGCCGACGGTTTATGCGCGACCCCATATCGGCAATGCGCGCTCGGTGGTGGTGTATGATGTGCTGTACCGTTTGCTGAAGCATGAATTCCCTAACGTTACCTATGTGCGCAATATCACGGACGTGGATGATAAGATTAATGCGGCCGCTGTTGAACGTGGCATTACCATTCAAGCGCTGACTCAAGAAATCACCAGCCAGTTCCATGAGGACATGGCAGCGTTAGGGTGTCTGCGCCCAAGCATGGAGCCCAAGGCAACCGAGCATATCGCGCAGATGATTACGATGATTGAGTCGCTCATTGCCAAAGGCCATGCGTATGTTGCGGAAGGGCATGTGCTGTTTGCCGTGCAAACCAACCCCAATTATGGCTGCCTGAGCCGTCGCTCGGTGGACGATATGGTGGCGGGTGCGCGCGTGGAAGTAGCGCCGTACAAAAAATATGCGGGCGATTTCGTGTTGTGGAAACCCGCGAGCGAGAAAGACGACCCTTCGAGCAAGTTTGAATCGCCATGGGGCATTGGCCGCCCAGGTTGGCATATTGAGTGCTCGGCGATGTCGCATACGCATTTGGGGGCGGATTTTGACATTCATGGCGGTGGTGCAGATTTGATGTTCCCGCATCATGAAAATGAAATTGCGCAATCGACCTGTGCGCACCCCGAAAGTCATTTCGCAAAATACTGGGTGCATAATGGATTCCTCACCGTCGAAGGTGAGAAGATGAGCAAAAGCCTAGGCAACTTCATTACCGTGCATGACTTGCTGCAAAAAGGTGTGAAGGGTGAGGTGATTCGTTTCGCCTTGATGCTCACGCGCTATAATGAACCGCTCGATTGGAGCGAGAAATTGCTCGGTGATGCGCAGAAGGTGATGGATAGGCTCTATCGTCAAGACGCGCCTGCGGGCGGTAAGGCGGATGACGAAGTGCTCGAAGCATTGCGCGATAATTTGAATACGCCTAAAGCGCTGGCGCGCTTGCAGACCTTGACGGGTTCGACACTTAAAGCCACGGCAAACATGCTCGGTTTGCTGCAGATGGATGCGCAAGCATGGTTCCAAGGTGAGGGCGAAGATACGCTGTGGATTGAAGTACAAATCGAAGCACGCAATGCCGCAAAAAAAGCACGTGATTTTGCGACCTCGGACGCCATACGCGAGATGCTCAAAGCGAAGGGGATTGTGCTTGAAGACAGCGCAACTGGCACGACGTGGAGGAGGGCATAATGCTTGTCTCTTTCCTCATTGCATCACTCATTTGTCTGGCGCTGATTATTGCTGGCGTGGTGATTTTTTATGAGATTCTCGCCCATTTGTGGCTGTTGTTACCAAAGTTCGAGGGCAAGCCACGTAGCCAGATTCTGCTTACCATATTGGCAACCTTCATTGGCCATACGGCAGTGATTTGGTTGTTTGGTATTACCTATTATGTGCTAGCGAGCTACACGCAATTCGGCATGCTTGGTGGCGTCGAGGAACATCACCTGCTTAACTATATCTATTTCTCTGGCGTAACCTATTCATCGCTTGGATTAGGCGATGTGTACCCGAAAGGTGATATGCGCCTGATGATTGCGGTAGAAGCGATTTTGGGGCTTGTCCTGATTGGGTGGACCATCACCATCACGTATTTTGCTACGGAAAAATACCTCATTCACAAACGCGATAAGCATGGTAAGAAACACTCATGAGTGAGCGCATTTACCTTTATGACTCGACCTTACGCGATGGTGCGCAAGCCCGTGGCGTTGACTTTTCGGCTGCCGATAAAATCGCAATCGCCGAAGCGCTTGATACGTTTGGCATTGACTATGTCGAGGGTGGATGGCCAGGCGCCAACCCAACGGATGATGCGTTTTTTGCCAATGCTCCGCAGTTGAAGCGCGCAAAGTTAACCGCATTCGGTATGACGCGTAGAGCAGGGCGAAGCGCTAGTAACGATACTGGTTTGCAAGATGTGCTGAATGCGGGAACGCCGAGTATATGCCTTGTTGGCAAGGCGTGGGACTGGCAGGTGGAAGCTGCGCTTAAGATTTCGAAGAAAGAGAATATTCGCATGGTGGAAGAGTCGATTCAGCATGCAAAAAATAAAAAGCGCGAAGTGCATTTTGACGCGGAGCATTTCTTTGATGGCTACAACGCCAACCCTGAATATGCGCTTGAGGTGATTCGTGCAGCACATGATGCGGGCGCATCATGGATTGTGCTGTGTGATACGAATGGTGGTTCGCTGCCGAGTGATGTGAAACGCATTGTGAGCGAAATCAAAAAGAAGATCCCTAGCGCGAATCTTGGCATACATTGCCATAATGATACGGAGCAAGCGGTGGCGAATTCGCTGGCAGCAGTGGAAGCTGGCGCACGCCAAGTGCAAGGCACGATGAATGGTATCGGTGAGCGTTGTGGTAATGCCAATTTGGTAGCTATCATCCCAACCCTCATGCTGAAAATGGGGTTCAAAACTGGTATTAGCGAGAAGCAATTAGAGAAACTTACCAGCGTATCGCGCTTGATAGATGAACGCCTGAACCGTGCGCCTAATCGTCATGCGGCTTATGTGGGCGCTTCGGCGTTTGCACATAAGGGTGGGCTGCATGTGAGTGCGATGAATAAAGATTCGCGCAGCTACGAGCATATCGATCCTGCGAAAGTGGGCAATCGCCGCTTGATTTTAGTGTCGGATAAGGCGGGTCGTGCGAACATCGTCAACCGCCTGAGCCAGATGGGTTTGAAGATTGACGCGGAAGATGAAGGCCTGACAGATTTAGTGAAGGCGGTAAAAGAGCGCGAAGCGATTGGCTATGCGTACGAGGATGCGGAGGCTAGCTTTGAGTTGATGGCGCGCACCATGCTCGATGCTGTTCCGCAAATTTACCAACTGCATAGTTTCAGGGTGCTGGATGAGCGGCGCATTAATGCGAAGGGTAAGCAAGTCACCATGTCGGAAGCGACGGTGAAGCTCACGGTTAAGGGCGAGTCGGTGATGACGGTGGCGGAAGGAAATGGCCCCGTAAACGCGATGGACGCGGCGATTCGTAAGGCGCTGCTGCCGCATTACCCGCATTTGAAGCGTATGCATTTGAGCGATTATAAAGTGCGGATTCTAACGCCGCAGGAAGCCACCGCCGCGCTGACGCGCGTGATGATTGAAAGCAAAGACGAACACGGCAAGAGCTGGACGACGATTGGCGTGAGCCACAACGTGATTGATGCGTCTTACAACGCACTCAATGATGCGATTACGTATTTTCTATTGAAGAATAAGAAGTAGCGTTAGCGATCTCTGCTGCTGCCATTACCCATAGGTATGGAGAGCGTTGCGCCCCAGCGTATGTCATCGCGGTGCTTGATATTGCCATCCTCTAGGTCAAGGTAAGGAAAACTTACTTGCTGGCCGCCTACTTCAAGATGGAAGGGTCCCAGATCTTTCGAGAAAAGCTGTAGTTGAATATCTACGGGTTCAAGCGATCCAATCAACTGTTGGCCACGAAAGCCTGCCGACATTTGATCCATGGCGATTTGTGCTTGATTGGGTATGATAGGATCGACGCTGTAATCATGCAGATTATCGCTGACGGCTTTGGCTATGCTACCGACGGTCCAGTCATAGGCGACGTTACCTAATCCACCAAAATCTAATGCGGTGATGGATTGCAGTGCTCTATCGCCTGCATTGTCGGCGCGCGCGTCATTGTCCTGCGCGAAGCCGCGCAGAATGTCTGGTTCGGGTGTATAGGTGACGCCTAAATTGAGCAGGCTGCCGTCTAGGCGAATGCGGCTATAGTCAAATTCAGGGCTGGGTAAGTTAAGAGGGAGTGGTTGTTGTTGCTGTACGTGCCACTGGTCTTCAACAATGACATCTACATAATCTTCACGATTGGCGACATAGGGCTGTAAGGGAATATTGGGTAGCGGCGGAAGTGCAGGTTGCGGCGGTGAAGTTAATGAATTCTGCATCTTAAGCTGTGCCTGTGGGATACGAATAACATCAGTCGCAGCAGGTGGGTTCACCACTTCAGGAATGTCGGGTTGCGTGGTCTGAATAATATCCAGATCAGTGTCGTTCGTATTCGCCATAGCTAAAAAACCTTGGCCTTCCTTTAGCCAGCATATTAAGACCAGTATATGGTAGGTACCCTTAATATAACGTTAATTCGTCCCCAAATGGGCGAGAATATTGGTTCGGCGGCGCGGAATATGGCCAATTTTGGCCTGTCTGAGCTGCGGCTGGTTGCGCCGCGTGATGGCTGGCCGAACCCCAAAGCCTCTGACACTGCGGGTAGGGCGCTTGAGGTGATTGACGATGCATCGCTCTTTAACACCACTGCTGAAGCGGTGGCGGATGCGCAATTTGTGCTCGCCACCACGGCGCGTGACAGGGTGGTGAATTTACCCGTGACTACGCCACGCGAAGTTATGCCTGAGTTGCACGCGAAGATTGCAGCAGGGCAAAAGGTGAGCATCTTATTTGGGCCTGAACGTACGGGGCTTGAGAATGAAGATATTGCCGCAGCGAACGCTATTTTGACGATTCCAGTATCGGAGAAATATTCGTCACTCAATATTGCGCAGGCAGTGGGTATCGTTGGCTATGAGTGGTGGTTAAGTGGCCTTGGCGATGAAGTGCAACAGACTGCTATCGATGCGCCAGCGCCGCGCGAGGAACTGCTCGGCATGTTTGGTCAGCTTGAAGTTGCGCTGGATGATACGAATTTCTGGCGTGTGCCAGAAAAGAAAGAAATCATGTGGAAGAACATCCGCGCGAGTCTTATGCGCGCTGGCTTCTCGAGCTACGAAGTGGCGACGTGGAGAGGCATTATCAAAGCGCTGGCGGGTAAATAAAACGTCATAAAAGCTTCACATTTTTCCGCAACCAATCTTCTATAATTTACGGTGAAGGAGAGTGTATGGCAGCAGCCAGACCACCACAGCAACCCGCGCCCACGCAACCGAGGCCAAAGCCTGCGGGCAAAGGCTTTCATCTCGATTTCATGATGCCGTTCCGTGCAACGGGTAATTTTATTGCAGGTACGATTGGTGGCACACTCGATGGTATGTCCCAATGGGGTAATCGTGGCTTTAAGTTCGGCTTGGCCAGTGGTGTGGTCATGGGAATTTTTGGCGCACCGCCACTCTTGGCTTCCATGTCGTTTGTCGGACTTGTGATAGGTTGCACGCTTGCTGCTACCGTTGGCGGTATGGCACTTGGTGCGGCCGCAGGGGCGCTTACGGGTGGGTTCACACGCGCGGAGCGTATGGAGCGTCGTGAGGCGGCGCGGGCACGCATGCGGACAGCGACGGCAGGGCCGCAGGCCGTTTCAACGGGTGATGCTATCGACCGTATCAATGACTCGAATTTTGACCGCCAACTACAACAAAATGCTGAAAATGCAACCTATTGGCGGGATCAGGTGTCTGGCCCATCAAGTGGTATGGGGCGTGGACATTAGGCGTTATTAAGTGCGGGTGAACGCTTTGTTCCCCCGTAGGCCCCCTCCGCCGCTTCGCGGCTCGCGCAGCTACGGCGCTACGCGGTTCTTTGATTAACCCTACCCCCCCCTCTCAAATGTCACAAAACCTTCACACTACTAGACGATCTCTTTGGTTATACTGCAAGGTAAGAAATTAGTAGGAGTTCACCATGGGTGACAAAAGAGAAGAACCGATTGTACCTTATAACCACTCAACCGTAGGTGCAGTCTTTACGCGTGCTGGCGGCACAGCAGGTGGTGCAGCAGAAAAAGGTATCAGCACTGTAGCGTGGACCATTGGCGGTCTTGCACTTTTCGGAGCTGTAGTTGGCCTCGTAGGTGCAACGATTGGTTGGGCAGCAGTCGGGACTGCTTTGAGTAGTTTACTTGGCGGCGCTGAAGTAAGTGCTAATATTGCAAATGTCTTTTGGGCAGTTGTAGGAACGGGTGCTTTAGGTGCAGTAGTAGGTGCGTTAATTTCGCCTATCACGGGTTTCTTTGGAGCCGTTAAAGGTGGATTTGATGGCTACGACAGAGCAGATACGCGCATTAGCCAAGAGCGTGGCGCAGCACAAATGATGAACGCCGAAATTCAGGCGCTACAATCGCAAGCAATGATTATGCAAGCATCGCAACCACAAGCGCGCGCGGGTGACCGTTACGCAGGTGCAAGCACGATGCTGCAAGCAGATCACAGCGCACTACAAGCAGCGCAATATGATGGTCGCATGAATGGCCTGCAACTCGAGGCAGCTCGGTAGGAGATAAGTTATGGTGAATGTTGTAAGAGGTTTGCAAAGAGGTTTAGACGGGCTGGGTGATTTTGCCAGCGCTGTCGGTAAAACCTTCGCAAGCAAAGAAGCACGCCATGAAGCTGCTGCCTTACTGAAGGCAGGTAAACGCAAAACTCCAATGCTTGATGAAGCTGGTAAAATCATAAAAGTTGACGGAAAAATTCAATACGACATTGTAGATATTGGTAAGTTTAGCGGCCGAAACGAACATACTGGAGCGTTTGGAAGATTAGTTGCTGGTCCTGTCGATTATATCACGGCTGGTATTCGTGCTCCGTTTGAGTGGGCTGGCAGACTTGTTGGTTTTGGTGGGCGTAAGCTTGCTGTAGCGCATTTGTCTAACCCTTTCCTTACTACGGGTACGGTAGTTGCTGCAGGTGGTGCTTATGGTCTTCATGAGTGGCAGAAGGGGCAGCGCCAAGACGCACTGCAAACCCAAGCGGCTGTTCAGCAAGCCATGATGCAGAGCCCATATATGAATTCGGTTAGCCCACAGGAAGCTGCATTGCTGGAGTCACGTTTCCGCTCAGGTGGTGTCTCGATGGCGGAGATGGAAGAACAGCGCCGTATGGCTGCTCAGGGTCAGCCAGCTACCAACGTTTAGTCTTAAATCTCCGATTTAATCCTATTTTTCAATGCTTCGGACATCGTCATGCTGACTAGTCCTAAGCGTGGCTATGCCAGCTCATGGCTGACTCGCGCCTACTGGCGCTCGAATAACGGGAATTTAGCCTTGACTCCAAGCCAAATTTGTCTATTTTGCGCCTCCCTTTCGGGGTCGGAGCGCATATCCCTCTCCACCGAGCATAAGGGTTTTTGTAGGGATAGAACATTGTTGCAAGGAGTTTGGTCATGTCGAAACGTCATGCCGTTAAATACAAAATTTCCCGCCGTTTGGGTGAAAACCTCTGGGGTCGCGCTAAGGACCCTCTAAACCGTCGTGCGTATGGCCCAGGCCAGCACGGTAACGCTCGCAAGAAACTGTCGGACTATGGTACGCAGTTGCGCGCTAAGCAAAAACTGAAAGCATACTACGGTAACATCACCGAGAAGCAGTTCCACAAGACCTACGTGGAAGCAATGCGTATGAAAGGTGATACCAGCGAGAACCTCATCGGCTTGCTCGAGAGCCGTTTGGATGCTGTTGTGTACCGTATGTGCGTGGTGCCAACCGTATTCGCTGCTCGCCAGTTCGTAAACCATGGCCACGTACTCGTGAATGGTAAGCGCGTGAACATTCCTTCTTACATCGTGAAAGAAAACGATGTGATCGAAGTGAAGCAAAAATCGAAGCAACTCGCGATTGTGGTTGAGTCAATGGCGTCACCTGAGCGTGATGTGCCTGACTATATCAGCATGGACGAAGCAGCAGTGAAGGCAACCTTCGCTCGCGCGCCAAAACTTGCTGAAGTTCCATATCCTGTTCAAATGGAACCAAATCTGGTGGTGGAATTCTACAGCCGCTAATAAATTGGTTTATAATGAGAAAAAGGCCGCCTTTGTGCGGCCTTTTTTGTTATGTGGTTTAAGGCTTAATTAAGGCTTTTCACACTATAATTGGGCATGGATGAGCAAGATGACAAACGGCTAGGCCCGCTTCCGCCTTCACTTAAGGATTGGGGCGAACCAATGAGCGATGAAGATCAAGCAGTCATCGACTCTATCATTAAAGGTACGCCAAAGCCTCCTACCAATGGCAATAGTTATAAGCCTGAATTGGCTGAGGCGAGGCGGGAGCAGAATCAGTATGAGTTGAATGTCTATAATGAATTGGGCGCTGAGCTAGCAATAGCGGCGAGAAGTGATGGTAATACACAGCTCAGTGCAGAGGAGTTAGCGCGCTATTTTCAGTCCTCTGCAATCCAAGAAGGCTTTACGCGCAGCGTCTTTAATTGTGCTTTAGCTGCGCAGGTTACTGGGAATCCCTACACGCTGGCTAGGTTGCAAGAATTTCTTCGATATGGGGCGTTAAATACCGACTTTTCTTTTGGTGAAGGTGTGGCAGAGAATGCGCTAGGAATACTTCGTTCCATCCCGCCACTTCAGCCAACCAGAAGTGATCCAACCAGAACACCTGAACGATAAATTCTCACTTTCACTACGTTCGTTCTGTGTTAGGCTTACTGGATGAAAAAAACGTCACCTCACCATCTGAATAGTTCTGCGATTGAAGATATCCTGCGCGATAAGCAGGAAGAGATTGTCGATCTTATCAATCAAATTACTGCAGGGCAGAGCGAGCAGGATATTGCCGTGTTACTTGCCCAAATGCTTGAGGGTGAGCCAGAGCATGTGCGCGTCGCGATTGTCGAAAAAATCCGCGATATGCTGCGCGAGCGCGATCAGGAAAAAGCGACAGAACTTGATAAAATCATCGCACAGCAAAAGCAGTTGGTGCAGGCGCAGCAAAAGAATGTGTTCCAGCGTTGGTTGATGTGGGTGATGTCTGAGGAGACGCTGCGCAAAATCCGCGAGAGTTTTTTAGCACGTCCTATGACGCAACATCAGGTAGAGCATACGGGGCAGGATTTGGCGAAAAAGGGTGTGATTGGCGTGAATATCGAACAGCCGCAGCAAGGGCTGGAGGTGAATCGTCGTGAGCTTGGGAGCTTGGTTGCCAATGTCTCGGCAGCGCTGGGTCAAGCCAAGGGCAAGGGGCAGGGGCGTCAGTAAGGCAGCCTAAGCTGCGCTTTGCTCGTTGAAAGCGATGCCTTTTTCTTTCAAAAGCGCCTGTAATTCACCTGACTGGTACATATCGCGTACGATGTCGCAACCGCCGATGAATTCGCCCTTGATGTAAAGCTGGGGGATGGTTGGCCAATTGGCAAATGCTTTGATGCCTTCGCGGATTTCTTGGTCGGCGAGCACGTTGATGTCTTTATATTCGCTAATGCCCAAGCGTTCCATCACGGCTGCAACGGTGGCGCTGAAACCGCATTGGGGGAGCTTTTTGCTGCCCTTCATGTAAAGCACGATATCGTTGTTTTTAATGTCCGCCTCGATGCGGGCAAATGCTGGGTTCTCGGTCATGATAATCCTTATCTCTCTGAGGTAGGTGGGTAGGGATATACTACATCGTCAATCCAGTGCAACCCGCCATAGCTCCTAAAACACTCTTTCACTTGATATTGCATCTTTTGCTTTGTCTCAGACGTTGCTCGATCATTTGCGATGGAAATATGCTCTTCAGGTGA